>DATDIX010000243.1:0-2325 GCA_036520835.1 Chitinophagaceae bacterium
GATGGGATAAAAAACCCGTCGGTCATTGCAAAGAGATTATATCCAAGGATATTATATGGCCGTGCTACCGAGCTGATCAATGATGGAAGGCTGGCAGAGGCAGAAACCTTAATTGATAAAGCTTTAAAAGATCCTAATAGCGGGGTAGTGCTTGGTTTACTCAGTTTCTGGAAAGGCGAACTGTCTTACCGTAATAATAAACTTGATGATGCCATTAAATATTACAACGCTTATATAAGCGCCGGTTCACCCACCAGCGGTGAGGCTAATGCAACTAATGCTAAATACAATCTCGGGTATTGTTATTTACGCAAAGAGAATTACCACGCAGCACTTGGTTTCTTTGAACCGTTGGCGAAGAATCCCGCATTGAATTCTAATGAACTGACACAGGACGCCTATATCCGTTCAGGAGATTGCTATTTCATGGACAGAAATTACACAAAAGCAAAAACGGTATATGATAATGTAATAAAATTTTCCTGGCCGGCCGAGGACTATGCTACATTCCAGACAGCCATGATAACCGGGATCAAAAGCACAAAGGATAAGATCGCCTTGTTGAATACCATGAACAGGAAATTTCCAGGATCATCATTAGTTACAGATGCCAACATGGAAATTGCCCATACGTACATGTCTGATGAAAGATTCAATGAGGCGATACCTTATCTGAATAATGTGATCAAAGGAAGCGGGAACAGCAGCCTGAAACCGCAGTCGCACCTGAAACTCGGGATAGCTTATTATAACCTGAAGAATAATGCAGAAGCACTTAAACAGTATAAGATACTCTTATCACAGTATCCAAATTCCCCGGAAGCAGAAGATGCTTTGGATAATGTTAAGGTTATCTATATCGAAGATGGAAAACCAGACGAATATGCAGCTTTCATGCGTCAGGCCGGTCGCCCGATAAGCGTAAGCACAGAGGATTCCCTGACATATTCCGCCGCAGAAACGCAATACACGAATGGCAATACCAGTGCTGCGCTGAATGCATTCAATACTTACCTGCAAAAATTCCCCGATGGCGTATATGCCATTGACGCCAGCTATTATAAAGGGGAGATATACAATAACAAAAAGGACTGGAATAATGCCCTTGCAGGATATGAACCTGTTGCGGCCAATGCGCCAAACAGGTATGCAGAAAAAGCGATCCTCACAACTGCCCGTATTTATTTCTTTGAAAAAAAGGATTACGCCAAAGCAGAAACCTATTATGCCCAGTTAAATCAAATTACTTCCAGCCAGGAAGATAAGCTGGAAGCGATGCGTGGGTTATTGCGCTGCCAGTACCAGCAGCAAAAATGGGCCGATGCTTCTGCAAGCGGTAAAGAATTGGTAGCTGCAAAAGGCAGCAGTTCTGATGATAAGGCGCTTGCCAGCATGGCTATTGCCAAATCATTCCAGGTGGAAGGCAAGCATGACCTTGCGGTAGCGAATTATAAAACAGTGGTGCAATTAAATAAAGCCGCTTTAGCTGCAGAGGCCCGCTATGAAATTGCGAATTCATGGTTTGCCCTGAATAAACTGGGTGATGCGGAGAAGGCAGCTTTTGAGACCATTAATAAATCCGGGTCTTATGATCATTGGGTAACGAAGGCCTATATCCTTTTGGGTGATATTTATTTTACCCAGAAAGATTATTTCAACGCTAAAGCAACTTTCCAGAGCATTGTTGACAATAGCTTAAACCCGGAATTAAAAACAGAAGCACAACGTAAGCTTACCAGGGTAGAAGACGAAGAGAGCAAAAACAGTAAAGTAAGCGGACAATAAAATAACTGAATAAACAAGTACCAATGAGACAGCAGTCGTACAGGATATATTTTTTTACTTTATTAGCCATCACCTGCGGGTTTTCCGTGGATGCACAGAAGGACTCCACAAAGAGATCAGTGAGTATTACATCTGCATTCAAACCAATATTGAGAGAATCTGCCAAGATCAATTTTAATGCGTCGCCGCCTACAGCCGATACAGCAAAACCACGCCTGCAATATGATATCCCTAATCCTAATTTGCTGTTTGCTTACCAACCCGGGTCATTAAAACCACTGGCATTAGAGGTTGACTCAAATACAAAATGGGATAATACTAATTATATTAAAGCTGGTTTCGGAAGCCTGAAAACTCCTTTTGTACAAGCAGGCTTTTCTTTCGGTGATGGCAATACTGCAGGTATCAATATTTATGCAAAACATGTTTCATCGCAGGGGAAAAAAGAGTTCCAGGATTTTACGAATACCCAGTTTAAACTGAGCGGTTTTTATAAAACGGCAAAGAACCTTGAGTGGAACGCAAGCCTGGGCATGAAAG
>DATDIX010000244.1:0-5617 GCA_036520835.1 Chitinophagaceae bacterium
CCGCCTGGGCTTGCGCAGGCCCCATTTTGAACAGGATAACCAGTCCTGCCATGATAAATGATAAACTTGATCTCAGGTAACTCATGTCAAACTATTCGTCAAAATAATCAAAAAACCTGTTTTATTACAGCAATATATCACAATAACGCATGCCGGGAAGAACTGGTATTTCAAAAGCAACAGCCCATTAACAGCCGGACAGGCCTGATTTTCGTAAATTGCCTCAAAATCTTCCGGATGAAATATTGCTTTCTTCTTTTTTTCATACTGGTCATGGCAGGATGCCAGAAAGAAATTTCATCTTCAAATGATAGTAACAATACACTCCCCGCCCAATCATACCTGAATGCATCCTATGGTAGTGATGCCGCTCAGAATATGGATGTTTACCTGCCGGCCGGAAGAAGCAAGACTGCTACAAAGGTCATGATACTTGTTCATGGCGGAGCCTGGGCAACCGGTGATAAATCCGATTTTGCCGAATATGTTGACACCTTAAAGAAAAGACTTCCCGATTATGCGTTCTTCAATATCAATTACAGGCTGGCCAGTATTGCAGGTAATTTTTTCCCTACGCAGGAAAACGATGTAAAAAGTGCCATCAGTTTTATCCTGGGCAAATCAGACGAATACAATATCTCACAAAGATTTGTTCTGCTTGGCGCCAGCGCAGGTGGTCATCTTGCATTGCTGCAGGCCTATAAACACATGACACCTGTAAAGGCAAAAGCCGTTATTGATTTTTTCGGCCCGACGGATATGGTACAATTATATAACCAACCGGCTGATCCTGCCATAATCCCCGTACTCCAGGTATTGTTGAGTGGTACACCGGCTTCCAACCCGGCCCAGTACCAACAATCAAGTCCTATCAACTATGTAACTGCGCAAAGCCCGCCCACCATAATATTCCATGGCGGTCTTGATGACGTGGTACCGGTTTCTCAGTCCACTGCGCTGGAAGCAAAGTTGCAGGCAATGGGTGTGGCACATCAATACTTGTTTTATCCAACGGAAGGGCATGATGTCTGGTCTGGCCCTAATCTTACTCATTCCTTCAATGCTATACAGGCCTTCCTGGCCACACATGTGAATTGATATCTTATTGAAAGTTTTTTAATAAAACAGGGTTTCAAACCCTCAAATATTAACCGGATTCGCTATATTCGGTCAAACGGTTGCTTTCACCTGATCCCATGTGAAGCAACTTTTTTATTCTATAAACCAAAGCAATGAACGGTCGCCAATTATTTGAACAATATGCTACCTACCCGGGCACATGGGATGAGATGTGTTTTGATAAAAGCATCCGGCCGCAATACCAGCAGGTGTTCAATGATATAAGCCAGATAGCAAATGAGGTGCTGCAGCAGAAAGATAAACTGGCTGGTGAACTATTCATGAACCAGGGCATCACCTTTACTGTTTATAGCGATAATGCGGGCATAGAAAGGATCTTCCCTTTTGATATAATACCCCGTATCCTGACCGGGGCTGAATGGGATCATATACAGTTGGGCATTACACAAAGGCTCCGTGCATTGAATTATTTCCTGAAGGATATCTATTCAAAACAGGAAATATTAAAAGACAAGATCATCCCGGCAGAGCTGATCGCTTCCTGCCCGCATTATACCCGTGAAGTGTTTGGGGTAACAGTGCCGCATGACCTGTACGTTCACATTTCCGGTATTGATCTTATCCGCGGGCAAGATGGAACTTTTTATATTTTAGAAGATAACCTGAGAACTCCTTCCGGCGTATCCTATATGCTGGAGAACCGGGAAGTGACGAAACGGATCTTTCCGGGTATGCTGGCAGACAGCCGTGTCAGGATGATCAATAATTATCCCCTGCTATTGCAGGATATATTAACCAGCCTTGCCCCGCAACAGCTTGCCAACCCCAATGTAGTATTGCTTACACCCGGTATTTTCAATTCCGCTTATTTTGAACATACTTTTCTTGCCCGGCAAATGGGAATACCATTGGTGGAAGGAAGGGACCTGCTGGTGGATAATCATAAAGTGTATATGAAAACGACAATGGGCCTGCAACAGGTACATGTGATCTACCGGAGAATAGATGATGATTTCCTGGATCCGCTGGTGTTCAGACCTGACAGCGCCTTAGGCATTCCCGGTCTGATGAGTGCCTACAGGAAAGGGAATGTAGCCATTGCCAATGCCGTGGGTAATGGTGTGGCCGATGATAAAGCGGTATATGCGTATGTGCCTGCCATGATCCGGTATTACCTGAATGAAGAACCGATATTGCCCAATGTTCCTACCTATGGGTTAGAGGATAAGGAAGCAAGAGAACATGTTTTTAAGAACATAGAGAACATGGTAATAAAAGGAACAAATCAATCCGGGGGATACGGCATGGTAATGGGCAATGAGGCCAGCGAGAAAGAACTGGCAGACATAAAAAAAGCAATAGAAGAAACGCCCAGGGAATATATTGCGCAACCGATCATTAAACTGTCAACGGTTCCGTGTTTTATTGATGGCAAATTTCAACCACGGCATGTTGACCTCAGGCCTTATGCTTTGTGCGGACCTAATGGTATCAAGATCGTACCGGGGGGGTTGACAAGGGTGGCCTTGAGAGAAGGATCATTAGTGGTGAATTCATCGCAGGGCGGCGGCAGTAAGGATACATGGGTGGTGGATTTGTGAATGGTGAATAGTGAATGGTCAATAAGCAGGCTCTTTTTATTCACTATTGACAATTGACTACTCACCCTGATAACAGAACGATTTAAAACTATAAGCAAATACATGCTAAGTAGAATTGCAGATTCATTATTTTGGCTGAACCGGTATATGGAGAGAAGCGATTGCATGATGCGTGTCATCCGCACCAATTATATTTTATCATTTGACATTGGCAATACCAATAATTTTTCCTGGAAAGACGTGGCTGCCACTTTTGCTTATTCTCCTGAAGGCATTGATGAAGAAAATGTGACAGATACAGCCGCTGCATTAAAACTGCTGATCACTGATAACCGGAACCTGAACTCCATAAAAGTACTGATCAACAAAGCCAGGGAAAATGCAAGAGGTGTGCAGGATAATATCACTAAAGAAGTATGGGAACAGGTAAATCAAATGTATCATATTGTAAATGCGCCTGACCTTGAAGTAAAACTGGCAGGATCAAGGTCGCTTGAACTAATAGACCTGCTTGACATGAACAGTACATTATACTATGGTGTGACTGACAGTACCATGCCAAGGGGCCAGGGATGGGCTTTTATGAATCTCGGGAAATATATTGAACGCTGCCTGCTGACCATCGAAACATCCTATGCCCATTTCACCAAGATCGATCACCAACTGGACAATACGCAGGATATCTTGTTCTGGAGAAACCTCTTGCTGTCGCTTTCCGGTTACGAGTTATATTTGAAAACGTATACCCACGAACACACCATGAATGTAGTTGACCATGTTGTGCTAAATAAAAATTTCCCCCGGTCACTGAACTATTCGCTTACCCGCATCAAAAGATACCTTAATGACATTGTTGAAGACACCAAAATGGAAGGCGCCGAAAACCTGCAAAAAACTTTTGGCCGCATCTGCAGTAAAGTCGAGTTTGCCGATCTGAATATGATAAAAGAAATGGGACTACCGCAATTCTTACATTCCCTGCGCCACGACCTCGCAAACTTTTCCAACCAGTTGACAAAGATCTACTTCTCGTATGCTTAACAACAACTGATCAATGCCTGTTTTCAATATACATCACGTTACAAAATACGAGTACGACAGGCCGGTAAAAGAAAGTGTGAACGAGATCAGGATTTACCCGTTTGCCTGTGATGAACAGGAAATTCTATACCATGAGCTTAACATTACAGCTGATCCCGATGTTTTTGCGATCAATGATTATTGGGGCAACCGGGCAGGCATGTTCAACCTTTTACTCTCACACAAGCAATTAGTAATAGAAAGCAAACTGATCGTACGTACGCCTGGCAAGCAGAAGCCGGATCACAATATCATTACCGGTTTTGATGCACTTAAAGACGAAATAAGCAATAACCTCGCATTACTGGAGCTTTCCCATATAACAGAAATCGAACTCCGGCCACAGATCAATGAACTAACCCTGGAAATTTATACCCCCGGCAATACTGTAGCAGAAGTTGTGGAAAAATGCTGCGCCTATATTTTCAACAACTTCAAATACATCAAGGGTATTACTTCTGTTGAAACAATGGTGGCAGAAATTCTTGATCATCGTTCCGGTGTATGCCAGGATTTTGCCCACGTAATGCTGGAGATATTACGAAGCCTGCAGATACCGGGCCGCTATATCAGTGGCTATATCTGCCCCAATAAAAACGGTATGCGTGGTGAAGGTGCTACACATGCCTGGGTAGAAGCATGGATACCCGGGAGCGGATGGGCCGGTATTGATCCTACTAATAATGTATGGGTAACCAATAACCACGTAAAACTCGCGGTAGGCCGGAATTTCAATGATTGCTCACCGGTAAAGGGAACTTTTAAAGGACCAGCACATCAATCACTTTCTGTTCTTGTTTCGATAGGTTATGAAGACGGCCATGTATTTGAAGACATCACCAGTGTAAAACTGGAAGAACAACCCGGCATTCCGGAGATAACAGACCTACTCGAAACCTTTGCAGCCCAGCAACAACAGCAATAAGAAATTAGCCCGGAGTCAGGGGCTGACAACTGTTTATAGTAACTTCGATTTTTTAAGTAAGTCCATACTCCTGACTTATAACTCCTAACTCCGACCAGAATGACCCCTTTAGCAGAACGTATTCGCCCAAACAGTTTAGATGAACTCGCCGGTCAACAGCACCTGGCAGGTAAAGGAAGTATATTAAGGACATCCATTGAGCACGGAAAGATACATTCCATGATATTATGGGGACCCCCGGGAACAGGCAAGACAACCATTGCCAATATTATTGCCCATACACTACAAGTTCCTTTTTTCACTTTAAGCGCTATCAGTTCAGGTGTAAAAGAGGTGAGGGAAGTAATTGAAGAAGCCAGGACAAAACCAGGTTCTATTTTATTTATTGATGAGATACATCGTTTCAATAAAGGGCAGCAGGATGCTTTGTTGGGAGCAGTAGAAAAAGGAATTATCACGTTGATCGGCGCTACAACAGAAAACCCTTCTTTCGAAGTGAACAGCGCCTTGCTCAGCCGCTGCCAGGTGTACATATTAAAGGCCCTGGATGAAAAAGATCTCATACAGTTGCTGCATACTGCTATCGGGAAAGACGAAGTGCTTAAAAAGAAAAAGATAGAGCTAAAGGAGACAGCAGCGCTGATCAATATTTCAGGTGGTGATGCCAGGAAACTATTGAACTTACTGGAAATAGTTTGTGATACAGGTGGGAAGGATATTATGATCACCGATAAGCTGGTGATGGATATTGCGCAAAAGAAGATAGCCTTGTATGATAAAAGCGGGGAACAGCATTATGATATCATATCTGCCTTTATCAAATCCATCCGTGGCAGCGATCCCAATGCAGCCATCTACTGGCTGGCACGAATGATCGAGGGAGGCGAAGATGTAAAGTTTATAGCCAGACGATTACTGATCTTGGCCAGTG
>DATDIX010000245.1:0-6012 GCA_036520835.1 Chitinophagaceae bacterium
TGGCTGAATAATGAGTGGTTCCGTTTTGGCGCCAGCAGTTTGGCGAATGATGTGCTGATGCAGATCGTAAAAGAAAAGACGGGGGTGTACCAAGCGGCGAATTATTTTAGTGTGGATTAAAACGTCTGAACCAGGATTTGGATGGATTTTACGGATTATGAAGAAACGAACAATCCTATAAATCTACTAATCTGCCCAAATCGTGGTTCAGACAATTAATTGTTGAATAAAGAACAGAACGATGAAGAGTGTCCCGATATTCATCGGGATAAACTTGCAACGGACGATGATCCGTGTTAATGTTGCTGATAACATAAAAAAATAATTATGCCAATTGTAAAAAAGAAGGCTGCGAAGAAAAGCAATACGATCAAATTAAAGTTTGATACATCGTGGAGTTATGCCCCCGCCCCTGAAAGTAAAAGCGCTGCTACTATCAAACCGCAATATGATCTTTTTATCAACGGCGAATGGCAAAAACCATTAAGTAAAAAATATTTTGATACGATCAACCCGGCCACTGAAGAAAAGCTGAGTGAAGTAGCAGAGGCTAATACGGCTGATGTCGACAAAGCTGTAAAAGCAGCCCGTAATGCTTATGAAAAATACTGGAAGAAAATGCCGGCCAAAGAAAGGGCGAAGTATGTTTTCCGTATTGCACGTATTGTGCAGGAAAAAGCAAGGGAACTGGCGATCATTGAATCATTGGATGGTGGCAAACCGATCCGGGAGAGCCGCGACTTTGATGTGCCTACTGCTGCTAACCATTTTTTTTATTATGCAGGATGGGCGGATAAATTAGAATATGCATTTCCGAACAGGAATGCAGTACCATTAGGTGTGGCGGGACAAATCATTCCATGGAACTTCCCTTTATTAATGGCAGCATGGAAAATTGCACCGGCTATTGCAACGGGGAATACGGTTGTATTAAAAAGTGCAGAGACCACTCCGCTTACGGCATTAAAGCTGGCCGAGATCATTGAAGAATCAGATCTGCCACCGGGTGTTGTTAATATCATTACAGGTGCCGGTGAAACAGGCGCCGCTATAGTTAATCATCCTGATATTAATAAAATAGCTTTTACCGGTTCTACTGATGTAGGCAAGATCATTCAACGGGCTATTGCAGGAACGGATAAAAAAGTAACACTTGAATTAGGCGGCAAAGCAGCCAATATCATTTTTGAAGATGCCCCGATCGACCAGGCGGTGGAAGGAGTGATCAATGGCATTTATTTTAACCAGGGGCATGTTTGCTGTGCCGGTTCAAGGTTATATGTGCAGGAATCTGTAGCAAAAGAAGTGATAAGAAAATTAAAAGACAGGATCGAATCTTTAATTGTCGGTGATCCACTGGATAAAAACACGGATATCGGCGCCATCAATTCAAGATCGCAATTGGAAACGATACATAAGTATTTAAAGATCGGTAAACAGGAAGGTGCTGAGATGTATGAAAGTTCCTGCTCATTGCCCGGTAAAGGATTCTGGTGCCGTCCTACCCTGTTCACTAATGTGGCGCAAAGCAACCGGATAGCGCAGGAAGAAATTTTCGGGCCTGTATTATCTGTGCTTACTTTCAGAACGGATGATGAAGTGATCGAAAAAGCCAACAACTCTCCTTACGGTTTAAGTGCAGGCGTATGGACTGATAAAGGATCGAAAATTTTTAATATGACCAAAAGAATGAGGGCCGGTGTGATCTGGGCAAATACATTCAATAAGTTCGATCCATCTTCTCCATTCGGCGGATATAAGGAAAGTGGTTTCGGAAGAGAAGGTGGATTGCATGGGTTAGCGGCTTATGTTTCGTTGAAAGTTTAAAGTTAAATGTCTAAGGTTCTTCAAAATTTGAAGTCCACGCTAACCATAGAAGAATCTGCAAACCGAAACAACTTTAAACTTTAAACCTTAAACTTTAAATTTTTGAAAATGGGCAAAACAATTATCAATAAATCTTCTCTCGCCATCAGTGAGAATGGTTTGGAAAAGAAACCTTCTTCCAAACGCCTGGAAGTATTGAAGACTTATAAAATCTATATCGGTGGGCAATTCCCCCGTACGGAATCCGGCCGTTATTATATTCCAATAAATGCAGCCGGGAAAAAACTGGCGAATGTTTGCCTGAGTTCAAGAAAAGATTTTCGTGATGCGGTAGTAGCAGCAAGAGGCGCCGTTAGTGGGTGGAGTAGCCGTGCCGCGTTTAACCGCAGCCAGATATTATATCGCATGGCTGAAATGCTGGAAGGAAGAAAAGCGCAGTTCATTGATGAATTGATACAACAGGATACAACCAAGGCCAAAGCGGAAAAAGAAGTGAACCTGGCCATTGATCGGCTGATATATTATGCAGGCTGGTGTGATAAGTTCCAGCAACTATTCAGCGCTGTTAATCCTGTCGCTTCCTCACATTTTAATTTTTCTGTGCCGGAGCCAACAGGTGTCGTGAGTATCATTGCTCCGCAAAATGATTCACTGCTGGGATTGGTATCTGTTATTGCCCCCGTTATCGCCGGAGGCAATACCTGCGTTGTACTCGCCTCAGAAACAAAGCCTTTGTGTGCGGTCACTTTTTCTGAAGTGCTGAACTCCTCCGACCTGCCGGGTGGCGTTGTGAATATATTAACAGGCAAACCCGCTGAACTGGCTTCCTGGTTCGTGGACCATATGGACGTGAATGCAACCATCTACTGCGAAAAAGATTCTAGTATCCAGAAAATGATGCGGGAGAAATCGGCCCTGAACCTGAAACGCATTAGTTTTTATGATAAGATAAACTGGTATAGTGAAGAAGGACAATCCCCTTATTTTATTATGGATACCCAGGAAATTAAAACGACCTGGCACCCGGTCGAGAATATAGCAGGAGCAGGAGGAGGTTATTAACCCCAAATCCTAAATGGGAGCAAAAAAGCAGCCTCAACATTAAATTGGTAAAGTTTTTGAATACATTAGCCACATGAAATCATTCTTATTTTTAGTTGCACTCTTTTTCTCGTTCGTATCTTTTGCCCAGGTCACTGATACAACAGCTCAAAAACCGGCAGACAGCAGTTCTATCATTGTGCATAAAGATCCCCGCCTGGACCTGCTGGTAAAAAAACAGATACAGATCAATGAAGAAACCAGCCGCGAGGCCCGGAAATCAGGCAAAGGCTTTCGCCTGATGATCATCAGTACCAGCAATCGCGATGAAGCGATCGCTGCTAAAACAAAAGTCTATACCTATTTCCCTGAATTAAAAGCTTATCTCTGGCACCAGTCCCCCTACTACAAACTCAAAGCAGGCAATTTTAAAGAAAGAAAAGAAGCAGAAGAATACCAGAAGAGACTTAAAGTCTATTTCCCCAAAGGTGTTGTTATCATGAATGACATTGTCGAGTTGAAGCCTGAGAAATACAAAGAAGAAGAAATGTGATCACAGGCCTGCCGCCCGTGTATACCTGCGTTGCCGTCAGGCGTGGATTGTTTACTTTTGCAGCATGTTGCAAAAGATCAAAACATTAGCCGCTAAATATGCCCCCGAGTTTATTGAAGTACGCCATCACCTGCATGCGCACCCTGAACTGAGCTACCAGGAATTTGAAACATCAAAATTTGTACAGGGAAAACTGAAAGAATTCGGTATCCCTTTTGAAATAAAGGCCACTACGGGTGTAATAGGACTGATCGAAGGAAAGAACCCGGGCAACAGGATCATTGCCTTGCGTGCAGATATGGATGCATTACCAATTAAAGAAGAGAATGACGTTATTTATAAATCAAAGAATGAAGGGGTGATGCATGCCTGCGGGCATGATGTGCATACCACCTGTTTACTCGGTGCTGCAAAGATCCTTACCGAATTAAAAAATGAATGGGAAGGAACGGTAAAACTGATCTTCCAGCCCGGTGAAGAAAAAAATCCCGGCGGCGCAAGTTTACTGATCAAAGAAGGTGTACTCGAAAACCCCGAACCTTCCTGCATCTTTGGCCTGCATGTTCACCCCGGCCTGGCTATTAATAAAATGAGTTTCCGGGCCGGCAAAGTAATGGCCAGTGCAGATGAACTGTATATAACCATAAAAGGCAAAGGGGGCCACGCTGCTTCCCCGCATTTATGTGTTGATCCTATTTTAATTGCCTCGCATCTTATTATTTCATTACAGCAGATCGTAAGCCGGAATAATAACCCGCATAACCCGACCGTAGTTTCCATCACCTCCTTCCAGGGCGGGTCCACTACCAATGTTATTCCGAATGAAATAAAATTAAAGGGAACATTCAGGGCGATGGATGAAGAATGGCGTTTTAAAGCGCATGAACTGATCCGCAGAATGGCAACTGAACTGGTGCATAGCATGGGCGGTGAAATTGAGCTGTTGATCGATATCGGTTACCCGTCGGTTTATAATAATGAAATCTTAAATGAGCTGGCGAAAAAGAAAGCGGAAGAATTTGCCGGTTCAAAAAATGTTGAGGAAACGGAACCCCGGATGGGCGCTGAGGATTTTGGTTATTATTCACAGGAAATACCCGGTTGCTTTTTCCGTTTGGGCGTTATGAATGAAAAGAAAGGGATCACATCAGGGGTGCACACTCCTACTTTTAATATTGATGAGAATGCCATTGAAAACGGCATGGGCATGATGGCCTGGCTGGGCAGCAGCGTGGAAATGAAAAATGAGAAATAAGAAAGTAACATGGCTTTCTCATTCCGGGGTATACCACTTTTGTTGTATTGTTTTCCCTTCTTCCTTTCGTTACCTTTTCCGAAATTATTTTTATGGTAGGGCATGATAAACCCAATTTCACCTTTGACATTGATCTTGACAAAGAGCTGAAAGCGCTTCGTACTCATAAAAAGAAAGAAGACAGGGAAATTCCTGATAAATCAGCTGATAAACTATTGCTGGCCACCTGGAACCTGACCAACTTCGGTCTACAGAAAAGAACGGAAGATCACCTCAAGATCATGGCGGAGGTCATTTCCTGGTTCGACCTGGTAGCTGTACAGGAAGTAGCAGACGATCTTACTCATTTTAATAAGCTATTAAAATTCCTCGGTGGTAATTACAAAGCATTCTTTTCCGATATCGGCGGAAATGCTGAAAGACTGGGTTTTGTTTATGATGCCACGAAAGTAAACCCCGCAGGAATGGTTGCAGAACTGGTGATTAAGAAAAAATCAACCGGAACATTTACTATAGAGATAGGCGATGAAACGGTAGTGGTGGATTTTGATGATTATAACAGAAATCCCTATATGGCTACTTTTGATGCCGGCGGTTTCAGGTTCACTGTTATCAGCGTTCATGCATACTTCGGAGAAAAGAAATTAAGGATTGCAGAAAATGTAGCGCTGAGCAAATGGGCAAAATCCCGTTCCCAGAAAGCAGATGTTAACCTGCCCAGTAAAAATATTATTATGCTGGGTGATTTCAACCTGGACTCGATGAAAGCAACAGATCCTAATTTCAAAGCATTTAAAGATAATGGCCTTTACCTGCCTAAACACGAGACCGGTTTTGTTGACGGCACCAATCTTGCCGGTGATAAACATTACGACCAGTTGATGTTCTTTCCCAGCCAGACGCTGCAGGCGTTCAATAATCAACTGGGCGTTTTTGATTTTGATAATGCCCTTTTTAAAAAATTATGGAATGACCTGCCAGCCTCCAATAAAGATGATTTTTTCAAATATATAAGATATTATACGGCTGATCACCGGCCGTTGTGGGTGCAGTTTAAGGTCTGATCAACTTTTGATTGGTGAGTAATAGCAGGAACAGAAAGAGGAAGTTGCAGTTTACTTCCTCTTTCATTTTTTTACCCATTTATAGCTTTTGAGAAAATATCTTTACTATGCTAAGCCGGAACGATGCTCTAAAAGGTTCCCAATTATATTTTTGTACCTTGCAGCCCCGAAACAGGAAATGTGCTGAAGGGTATAAAAATAAGAATCCAGTATGAACAAAAACGAATTGCGCAAACAGCAGGCCCTCGAATACCACGCAAAGGGAAGGCCTG
>DATDIX010000246.1:0-9626 GCA_036520835.1 Chitinophagaceae bacterium
ACAGAGGCATTCAGCAGGTACCTGTCTTTAAAAGTATAAGAAAGTCTTCCGAAGAATGAAGCCAGTGAGTAATCAAAAGCATTGCTGCCGATACGGTCAACATCATCCGGCACATAATCCGCATAAGAGAACCTGTCATCTTCTTTGAAAAGGCCTGAATAACTTCCCCCCATATGGTACTCATGTGTTTTGATGGCTGATACTCCGCCTAACACAGTGAAGCTGTGATCACCGACACTTCTTTTATAGGTAGCAAAATTTTCCCACTGCCAGGTGTACCAGTTATTATTATAGTCATTACCATTGGCAATGGTGTTCTGGCTTTCATCAGAAAACCAAAACGTAGGCGTCCAGCTATGGCCTACCTGGAACGCTGCATCAATACCAAAACGGGAAGTGAACGTAAATCCTTTGAACGGTTCAATATCCACATATACATTACCGACTATCTTGTTCTGGATATTTTCTCCCTTGGCCATATCTATTCTTGCCAGCGGGTTTCCATATTCCCCTTTCAGGAAATTGGAGATACCGTATATATTACCACTCGCATCACGGCGCAATGGTTTATTGTTAAGGATGGCTGTCTGCACATGGGCCGGTAAATTACCGGTGTAACTAACAGGTGTCACGGGATCCATTACGATGGCACTGGATAAGATAGAACCAAACTCATTGTTATCAGAGATGGCCCTGCGCCGGTGGTGGGAATAAGATATCCTGTTCCCAACATTCAGCCAGGGTTTGATCTTATTGTCGCCATTGAAACGAACAGTATAACGGTTGAACCTGGATTTATCCCCGCCAACAATACCGTCCTGGGTAAATATGGTTCCGCTGAGCAGGTAACTTGATTTTTCAGAACCACCGCTGAATTGCAAAGAGTGATGTTGCTGCGGAGCTGTCTGCACTGATTCATCCAGCCAGTTGGTACCTGCCCCGATACCGGAAACATCCGCCGGCGTTGGCGCCCCCGGCACAGCCGCTTCCTGCAGGTATTGCTGGTATTGCTGCGCATTCATCATTTTAATGAAATCGCTTTTTACCGATTGCTGGGTAAACTGCCCGCTATACGTAACATCAGCAGTATTTTTTTTACCTGTTTTGGTAGTAATGATGATAACACCATTAGCTCCTTCCGCTCCGTAAATAGCGGCGGATGCAGCATCTTTCAATATTTCGATAGAACCAACTTCCGATGGATCGAGATATTCGATGCCGCCTGCCCTTACCCCGTCAATGATGTATAATGGATTAGAATTACGGTTAGAACCTGCTCCCCTGATACGAATATTCATACCGGCGCCGGGCTGACCCGAAGTTGGTAATACTACTACACCGGCAGTCCTTCCCTGCAAGGCCTGGTCAAGCCTGGTAGAAGAAACCGTAGACAGTTGTTCTGCTTTTATAGAAGAGATAGAACCAGTAACCATACTTTTTCTGGTTTGCCCGTAACCAACTACTATCACTTCCTGCATACTCAGGTTGGTTGGCTGCAACTGCACATTGATAGCAGTTTTACCGGCAAGGCTTACTTCCTGTGCCGTGTAGCCGATATAAGTAAATACAAGGATGGCATCTTTGTTTTCAACATTGAGAATAAACAGGCCATCCTCGTTGGTGGTGGTGCCCTGTGTGGTCCCTTTCTCGACAATGTTCACCCCCGGGAGAGCCTCTCCTTTCGGATCGGTTACCTTGCCGCTTACAACAATAGCAGCGGTCTCATTGATGACTTCGAGGGTAATGACAACAAGGCTGCCGCTTAATTTGCGATAGGTAAGCGATGTATTCTCCAGTATCATTTTCAATACTTCATCTATGGAAGCATTCTCAACTTTAATACTGACTTTCTGGCCCTTTGGGAGTATCTCGTCCTTATACACAAACCTGAATGCACCCTGTTCCTCTATCGCTTTAAATACCTTTTTAAAATGTACTTTTTCCAGCGTAAGGCTGATATTATCCTGTCCGTAACCGCGGGCAAAGGATTGTAGGGAAAAAGCAACAATAAGGAGAACGGTAAATTTCATCATCAGCAAGCATTTGATGAATTCATGCGGCGTATATGTCCATACGCCGGATCCATTTTTTTTCATACCTTAGTTTTGAGTTAAATGATAAAATTTGCTCATGCCTGAGCAATTTCTGTCTTTAGTCAACGGAGGATGCCGCAAACATTCTCCGTTCTTATTTGCAGGGGATCATGTTACTTTTTTCATAATCTAAGCAGTTTTGGTTAAGCAATCAGAGTTTTAGCAGTTCATTTATCAAATGGCCCTGGCTACAATATGCTTCAGCGGCCGATCGTAACTTCCTTTTTGTTGATATTATATTTGAATTTCCCGGTCAGCTGCAACGCTTCCATCACCACCTGGAGACTTTCATCATCAAACACAGCAGTGAAAGGTGTTTTTTTCAGTTTTTCATCTGTAATATTCACTTTTACATCGAACCAGCGTTCTATCTTCAATGCCACATCTTCAAACGCTTCGCCATCGAATGCCAGTTTATTTTTAACCCAGAGTGTTTCAATGATACTGCTGTCCTTTTTCTCATAATTGATCCTGCCAACAGCCGGCATGGGATGTTTGAATCCGGGCTTTCCTGCTACCTGCTCTTTTGACAATACCGGCAGGCCATTATTCTGCACGATCAGTTTTTGACCAGGTTTCAATTCGTATTTCTTCTGTGCGGGGTCGCTGCGGAGAGTGACCTCTACCGAACCATGTATAAGCGATGTTTCTGTATTTTTTTCATCCTCGTAAGACCGGACATTGAATGAAGTGCCCAACACTTTCACATCGATCGCATTGGTATGTATAACAAATGGCCTTGTTTCGTCTCTTACCACATCAAAAAAAGCCTCTCCTGTCAATTGCACTTCTCTCAATGCTCCCTGGAATTTTTCATTGTAAGTGATCTTACTGTCAGCATTCAGCCATACCTGGGTGCCATCCGGCAATTGGATCTTTGATTTGGAACCGCGTTTGGTGCTTACCGTATTCTGGGCAACTGTTTCAGTGACGGCATTTTTTCCGGGCACATAAAAAGCAACAAACCAAACCAGCAATATCGAAGCTGCAATACCGGAAGCCCAGAACAATTTTGAACGGGTGATTGGTTTTACCTTTGCCTTTTCCTCTTCGTATTCCTCTGCCTCGGGGTTCTCATATTGCAAAACAGGCTCAGAAAAATGATTACTGAGGCGCTGCATATGTTTGTTGAATGAAACATCTTTATTGTTCGCTAAAGTTTTGCCCGGCGCCTGCCAGGCAGCGTTCAGCATATTTACCCGCAAACCCATCTCAGGGTGTTGCTGTAAAAGCATTTCCAGCTCGGCTATTTCTTCCGGCTGTGCTTCGCCTGAAAGTTTCAAGCTTACCAATAACCAAAAACGATCTTCATTCATACTTTACTGTCTGTAATCAATAAAGACACCGGGGAGATACCGGCTGTACCAAAAGAGAGGAAAAATAATTTAAAGTAAATAAAATACCCTCAGGAAGCTGAGAACCTGTTCATTAACTGCGTATTTGACTGCACATAAAAAGGCAGGGCCTCGCCCAATTTGCGGACAGCAATAGCTAACTGATTGCGAACAGTGAATACCGAGATATTAAGTATTTCCGCCACCTCTTTGTATTTCATTCCATCTTCCCTGACGAGTTGAAAGATGACCCTGCACTGCGGCGGCAACTGCATGATGGCCTGCCTGATCCTGTTTATCATTTCGGCAGAAATGCATAATTCTTCAGGGGTGCCGAGCTCTATTACCGGTTCAATATCCATTTCATCAATACTGACGGACGGATGTTTATAATTCCGGTGAATATAATTGAGGGAAAAATTTTTGGTAATGGTGTACAGGTATACCCGTAGATTTTCTATTTCAGGCAGGCGGTGCCGTATTTGCCAGATCTTGATGAACACATCGGAAACGATCTCTTCAGCAACTTCTTTTGATTTTACTATGGAAAAAGAAAAACGGTGTAACCCGTCATACAGCAGGTGGTACAGCTCTTTGTAGGCCTTCATGTCCTCGTACAGGGCAATACGCTGTTTCAGGTTTTCTATTGTGAATAGCAGTGGCAATCGTTACTAAATCGTATGTAATGTTATTACATTTTTTGGATAAAAAAAATATTCCTTTCTTATCCATTCATAAAATCACATACAAAAAAATAATTATTTTATTACTACTCTTCTTTCTAATTCTTTTTTAATCAACGCTAATTCTCTTCCTGTTTGTCCTTTTACCGAAGTATTTTCCTGCGCTCTCCGCATCAGGTATGGGATCACATCTTTGATGGGGCCAAACGGCAAATACTTGCTGACACTGCACCCGGCATGGGCAAGGTTAAATGTTATGTTGTCGCTCATTCCATATAACTGGCTCCAGTGTACATGCGGATGATCAAGCGGTAATCCTTTTTTCTGCAGTAATTGTGCCGCCAGCAGGTTACTGTATTCATTATGCGAGGCAACGATCAATGCAATACGATCAAGGTGATCGATACAAAACTCAACACCGGCATTATAGTCTCTGTCGCTTGATGCTTTATCCGGTTGTATCGGAGAAGGATATCCTTTTTCTTCCGCTCTTTTCCTTTCTTTTTCCATATAAGCCCCGCGGACCAGTTTGGCGCCCAATATAAATTTTCGTTCTGCCGCCGCTTCATAACTATCCTTTAAAAATTTCAGCCTGTCGTGCCGGTAATGCTGAATGGTATTATATACGACCGCTCTTTCCTTATTGAATGTATCCATCATCAGGATGGTGAGGGCATCAACAGGATCCTGTATCCATGTTTCCTCCGCATCGACAAACACTCCTACTTTTTTTTCTGCACTGGTCTCGCAGATACGCATCATCCGGCGGCGGACACGGTGCCATTCTTCTTTTTCATCAGCCGGCAAACTATCTATCGCCTTTAAATATCTTTTCATTAATGTGCCTTCACCATTATGCATCATCATGTCCAGCTTTTCCAATAAACCAAACCTGGCAAAGCCGGTCACTTTAACACTCATGAACGGAATATTCGGTTGTGTAGCTGCATAATTGATCACCCGGATAAACTCTTCGGTAGCATGATCGAAACCTTTTTCGCCGTCATCACCGCCTTCTACCCCGTAATCGAGAATTACCTGCACATGGTACTCGCCGAGGTTCTTTGCTACCTGTGCTGTTTCGTCCAGCGTTTCTCCGCCAACGAACTGGCTGAATATCGTACTGCGGATAAGACCTTTAACCGGTAACCCTGCTTTGATGGACCAGGGTGTCAATTTGGTCGCCATCTTTACCAGCCATGGCTTTCCCATTAAAGTAAAAAGGAAACGGGCTTTCTTTAACTGGTTATCCCGTTTGTACTCAAATGCAAATTCTGTGTTATCGAAAGAAATAACAGGGTATGACTCCATAGCAATCAATAAATGTGCAGCAAATGTAGAGATAAGTCGGGAAGGACGGAAAGTCCGGAAGATATTATCCTGGTGCAGGCACATCCATACTTTCGTTACGGTTCTTCCGGACTTTCCGTCTTGCGGACTTCCCAGCCTTCCTTGCTTATCTTTGCCAAAATTTTTTACTATGACAGGAAAGAAGCCCGGAGATAGTTTAACGATCATGACCGAACTCGTGCTGCCCAATGACACCAACTCGTTTGGTAACCTGATGGGCGGCCGCCTGATGTACTGGATGGATATTGCCTCTGCATTGGCTGCCATGAAACATTGTGGTTCGCCTGTTGTCACTGCATCAGTAGATAATATTTCATTTGAATCGCCTATCAAACTGGGTAACGTGGTACATATAGAAGCCAAAGTATCCCGTGCCTTTAATTCATCCATGGAAGTGCACATGAAAGTATGGGGAGAAGATGTGCTGCACCAGTACAAATACAAAAGCAACGAAGCCTATTTTACTTTTGTTTCGCTTGACCCCAATGGCAAGCCACGTTCTGTACCGCCTGTCACACCTGAAACCGAAGAAGAAAATAAATTATTTGACGGCGCTTTGAGAAGAAGACAACTGCGGCTGATACTTGGCGGCAAAATGAAACCGGCTGATGCACAGGAGTTGAAGGCATTATTTGTAAAAGACTGATCTTTTTTCATCATTTACTTTTTATAAGACAAGAAGTTCCGAAGAAACCCGGGCAATATGGCTGAAAAAACACTGGAAGGGAAGATCACTTTTGTTCAATACGATAAAAAGTATGTGAGCATAGAATACCTGCACAATGGCAAACTGAAATCCGTTAATGGCAGTATCAAAGAAGCGGACCTGCTGAAAGGAAAAGAAGAGAAAGCCGGTAAGAAGCCGCATCATTTCCGTGAAGGTGACGAAATAAATTTTGTTTTGACAAAGTCGGCACGGGGAGATAAGATGATAGCAGATCATATCCAATTCCGTTTTAATAATTCATTAAGCGCTTTGCTGCACCAGGCGACCATAGAAAATAAATTTTCCGGTTATTTAAAACAGGTGGATGATAAATACTTTATCAAAGAGATCAGCAGCTATCATTTCTTCCCGCTTAAATTATCTCCCTGGGAAAAAGAACCGCCGCCGGCAGTGCTGAATGAACCTGTACTTTTTTCACTGGAAAATTTTTCCAACCCCGGCAAAGCAGTGGCTGTATTACTGAACCGGCATTTCATCCCTGAATTTAAAAAAGCACAGCAATGCTTTGAAAACAAAACAGTGATTGATGCAACTGTTTCTAAGATAACGCCGCATGGCATTTACCTGGATGTAGTAGGAAATAAGATACAGTCGAAGATACCCTTACCAACTAATAAAACTGATCTTAAAGAAAAACCGGGTGACCGGGTAAAAATAATTATTACTTACCTGGGGATGGAGAAAATCGTTGTGAAAAGAGTATGAGATGACAGCCTGGAAACTGACGCAATTATTATTCCTCACTCATCTTCTCCTTCACCACCACCAGGTCCCCCACTTCCACCTGCATCGGCAATAAACCAATTTTCACCACTGCCCTTTTACCACGCATCTCTATTACTTCGCCTACCTGGTGATTGCGTTTCATCTTTACTTTATCTCCCACTTTTATCTCACCTCCTACTTCCGCAAATTTTGAATCTATCTTTTTCTGCATCTTGCCCACTACCTTCTGTTCGTTCTTTTTAAAGAGCAGGGCATGCATCTGTTTGATCACTTTGTTCTTGTCTTCCTCCTTTCTCCATTCGACCAGCATCTGTTTCAGCTTGCGCTCCATATCTTTCAGGTAAGCGATCCGTTCTTCCGATACACGGTTCTGTTCTTTTAATAATTCTACCTGTTGCCGGTGTTTTTCTTTATACAGCACCTGTTCCATTTCTTTTTTCAATCTTTCATTTTCCTTCACCGACTGGTGCAATTCTTTTTCTTTCTTTTCCAGGTCACGCAGGTCCTGCTCGGTGCGGTTAAGTAATTTATCCAGCCGGAACTGGTCGCTGTCCACCAGGTCCTTTGCCCTTTTGATCAGATCTTTGTCCAGCCCGATCCTTTCTGCAATAGAAAATGTGTAGGAACTTCCGGGTTTACCGATCAGTAATTTGTATTGCGGTTGTAAATTTTTTTCATCAAAGGCCATTGCCCCGTTGATGATACCGGGAGTTTTACCCGCCATCACTTTCAGGTTCAGGTAATGCGTGGTCACAATGCCGAATGCATGTTTTTTTGCCAGCTCCTGCAATATCACTTCGGCAAAAGCGCCGCCAAGATTAGGATCGCTTCCGCTTCCCAGTTCGTCAATAAAGAAAAGTGTTTTGCCATTCACATTTTCCATGAAATATTTCATGTGGATAAGATGGCTGCTGTAAGTGCTTAACTCAAATTCGATGCTTTGGGTATCGCCGATATGGATCATCAGTTGTTTGAAAATGCCAAACTCCGATGAAGGATGCACCGGTACGAGCAAACCACTCTGCACCATCATCTGCAGTAGGCCGATTGTTTTAAGTGTAACCGTTTTACCTCCTGCATTTGGCCCGCTGATCACTAAAATCCTTTTGGCATCATCCAGTGTAATGGTAACAGGTATGGTCGGCTTGCCGGCCCGCTGATTATATAAGTACAACAACGGATGATAAGCCTGCACCAAATGAATGTGAGCTTTGTCCATCACAGCCGGGTATTCTCCTTTTATATCTGCCGCCAGTTTGGCTTTGGCCCTGATAAAATCATATTCACCGACGACCACATGGTAAGCTGTCAGCAGTGAAGAATAAGCCGAAAGTTTGCCCGTCAGCTCCCTTAGTATGCGATACACTTCCTTGCGTTCATCGTTCTCCAGTTCATATACCTGGTTATTCAGTTCAATGGTTTCTTCCGGTTCTACAAAAGCGGTCTTGCGGCTGTCACTTTCTCCATGTAAAATTCCTTTCACCGTTCTTTTTTGCTCGGCAAATACAGCCAATACCCTGCGGCCACCCATAAAACTCTCTTCTATCTCTGCGAGATAACCCTGCTTGTTTAAACGGGCAACGATCTTTTCAAATACTCTTCGCAGTTCGTTTCTCTTCCGGTACAGGCTCTGCCTCATCTCTTTCAGTTCCGGCGAAGCATTATCCTTTACCTGCCCCTGTTCATCCAGCACATCGTCTATCATTTCTATGATGACCTTTTCATAGTATGTACCGCTGATCACTTTAGCCAACGCTTCATAGGCTATCCTTCTTTCATTATCAAACCAGCGGAATATCCTTTCTATGCTTTCAGCCAGTTTCCTTATCTGCATAAGGTCTTCGCCGTTCAGCACAGCACCGGGTATTCCCAGCAGCTTTAATTCTTTGGAAAGATTAAGTATGTAATCATTGGGGAAATAAATGCTGTTCTTTATTAATTGGCTGTACTCATGGCTTTGCTTCAAGTCTGTATCAATAAATTCCTTCAGCGTATGAATACGGAGGTTCTGTGCCTTGTCCCGGGCATATTCTGCCTGGCAATGCGTTGCCAGCAATGTTTTTATTTTATCAAACTCAAGCTGTAAATGCGCCGATACGGGATATAGTTTCATTGCCTGCTGACCTCTTTATTTCAGGATGGCAAAGGTAATTGTATTACAGCTTTGTTAAAGCGGCTGAACTTTAAAACCGCAGGCCTGTTATACACGTAGGTAAAGCTGTTAATAATTGTGCAGGAATAACCACCAGGCCGTTAACTTACAAACAAGATATATGCCGTGAAGGTAAATTGCACGAAATTTATGCAGGCAAATCAAAAACATAAAAGTATGAACGGAGTTCTGAGCATTGTAGTAACAACGATCGCAGCCTTAGCCTCCTGCGGGGAGCCTTCGTATGACCCGCCGGTCAAAAAAGTCAATTTAACAGATAATAATAAAACAACTATGTCTACGACCTTTACGGGAAAAACAGATACGGCCACGCTGGCCAACGGGTGTTTCTGGTGCACAGAAGCCATTTTTGAAGAATTAGACGGAGTCATCAGCGCCATATCCGGCTATACCGGTGGCAAAGTGGAAAATCCTACTTACAAGCAGGTTTGCTCCGGCGAAACCGGTCATGCTGAATGTTTGCAAATCATATATGATCCGCAAAAGATCAGTTTTGATGGATTACTGGAAGTATTCTGGGAAACCCATGACCCTACCACG
>DATDIX010000247.1:0-5719 GCA_036520835.1 Chitinophagaceae bacterium
TTCCTTCCCGTCCGGAGATACATCCACATTCATCCAGGTACCTTCATTGACAGTAAAAGAAACTTCCTTATACGGGCCTTCCGGATTAGAGACATCCCATTTCTTGGCGTCCTTTTTATCCTGGGCATTAATGAAAGAAACAACAAACAAAAAAGTGATGGCAGCAAATAGTTTTTGGCGAATCATGGAGATAGTTTTAGAACAGGGAAGGTAAAGAGGAAAATTGAAAGAGGAAGAAAAGTACGACTTTGTTATAGCTCGCCTCCGGCAAGAAAAGATATGGGAAACTCTTATAGAGCTTGAATGGTACACAACAAACCGGGATATGAATTCTGTTTATTATATGATCAGGTCATCTAAACCACCTCCTCACTTCGCCCTTGATTTCCGTCCATTCACCGAGTTTCTACGCTTTATTGACTATTGCCTGTTGCCCATAGCCCATTCCTCCTATAGTTTTACTTAAAATTTGAACAGCACATGAACGATCACAGGAATTTTAAAGAAGAAATGAAGTACAGGTGCGAAGTGCGGACAGAAAGCCGCGGTAATAGTCATATCTGGACAGGTCTTTTTCTTTTAGTAATTGGTGGTGTCGCCCTGGCCAAAAGCTATGGCGTGCCTATGCCCGTTTGGTTATTCACCTGGCAGATGTTGTTGATCGCAATAGGTGTATTTATCGGTGTCAAAAAAGGTTTCCGTGACGGGGGCTGGTTTGTTCCTATTATTATTGGTGGTGCTTTTTTACTTAACGACTATTTCCTCGACGGCGATCTTCGTCGTCATATGTGGCCGTTAATATTAATTGTGATCGGTCTTTTCTTTATCCTGCGCCCGGGACGACGTCGCCGCTGGCAAAGCTGGAACGAAAAAAAAAATGCAGGAGCAACAGCGGAAACTATTACACCCCTGAATGATGAAGAGTACAGCCAGGATGATTTTGTCAACAGCACCTGTATATTCAGCGGGGCCAAAAGAGTGGTTCTTTCCAAAAATTTTAAAGGCGGTGAGCTGGTCAATATTTTCGGCGGATGTGAGATTGACCTGATGCAGGCAGATATGACAACGCCTGCCGTATTGGATGTAACAGCGATATTCGGTGGCGCCACCCTGATAGTTCCCTCCAACTGGGCTGTCAAATCTGAAGCAGTCACCATATTTGGCGGCATTGGAGACAAAAGAAGGTTTTCAAATGAGGCTGAAACGCCGGCCAAGACACTGGTGCTGAAAGGAACCCTGATATTCGGAGGAATGGAGATCAAAAGTTATTGATCCGGTATTTCCTTAAAGTGCATAACATTACCGGACAAGATTACAAGTCCTGAACTAATCAGATGTATGCCATACCTTATTAAAAACTGCTGACCCGAAAGAAGAATAAGGTCTGGCATACATAAACCAATCAACTGAAACTGTATGAACTGGTATCTTGCAAAAATGGTATTCCGTATTGTCTGTGGTGAAGGTGAGCATACGCCACAGTTTGATGAGCAGCTTCGCCTGGTGGCAGCCGGCAGCAAAGAAGAAGCTTTTCAGAAAGCCCTTGATATGGGCCAGCGTGAAGAAGATACTTTTTATAACCGTAAGGAACAATTGGTGCAATGGCAGTTCATTAACGTAAGTGAATTGTATAAACTGAGCGACCTGATAGATGGCGCCGAATTATATTCAAGGATAGAGGAGCAGGAAAATGCAGAAGCTTATATCTATACCGTCAATCAAAAAGCAGAAAATATCTTCTTTACCCAGACTCACCAGCTGCTTAAACTGGCTTAGATCATTTATGCCCGCATCATTATTTTCGGTACGGCGTTTCCTGGTTGTCTTCATTATCGCATGGGTGATACTGATGGCAGACCATGCCGCATTGTTACACTGGTTCGGGCTGCCCTGGGAACCGGCGATCATAGACAGTCTCATCAGCAATATCCTGTTATTGCTTTTCGCCCTGCTGATCATGACCACCTTCAGGTATTATGCCCCCGGTATTGACCAATATGTGAATGTACTGGGTATGTGTATCGTGTTAACTATTTTCTGGCTGCTGCTTGGTAAATGGCTGCTGGGTCTTGTACTAAATGATTATGAAAATTATCTTCCTTTTCTGAAACGCTCCTTGGTCATTCGCACAAGTATCGCCTTTTTTATATTGGGTATTGTGGCACTGATCAGCATTATCTGGATCAACTGGCAGGAGCAGCAAAAAAGTGACCTGCGAAAATCAGATGCTGAACAATTAGCCAGGGAAGCAGAACTGTTCAAACTCCGCCAGCAACTGCAGCCGCATTTTTTATTCAATAGTTTGAACTCGATCAATGCGCTGATCGGTATTCGCCCGGAAGAAGCCAGGAAGATGGTGCAGCAGTTATCTGATTTTTTACGGGGAACAATAAAAAAAGAAGAAACACAATGGGTGAGCCTTAATGAAGAGATGCAATACCTGCAGCTTTATCTTGATATAGAAAAAGTTCGTTTTGGTAACAGGCTGTCCACTTCAATTGAAAGTGAGGAAACATCTTTGCAGATGAAATTGCCGGCGTTACTTTTACAACCGATAGTAGAAAATGCGATCAAATTCGGGCTATACGACACTACAGGAGATACGGTGATCCGTTTACAAACAATGAGGCAGGATAATGAACTGATCGTAAAAGTGAGTAACCCCTTTGACCCGGAGACCTCTTCACCGAAACAGGGAACGGGGTTTGGGTTAAAATCCGTGCGGCGCAGGTTGTATTTATTGTTTGCCAGAAATGACCTGCTGATCACTGAAGCAAAAGGTAATATTTTTACAACGGTAGTAAAGATCCCGCAGATGGCCGACACTTCTAAAAGTGCCTGACAAGTAAAACCACAAAAATGAACAAAGTAGTAATTATAGATGACGAGCCCCTGGCAAGAAGCATTGTAAAAGAATATTTACAAAAGCATCCTGAACTGGAACTGGCAGCCGAATGCGGTGATGGGTTTGAAGGTGTAAAAGCCATTCAGCAACATGAGCCCGATCTTATTTTCCTGGATATACAGATGCCTAAGATCAATGGATTTGAGATGCTGGAACTGATCGAACAACCTCCCGCGGTCATATTCACCACCGCTTTTGATGAGTATGCGATCAAAGCTTTTGAAGCCCATGCAATAGATTATTTGCTAAAGCCATTCAACCAGGAACGCTTTACTAAGGCTGTAGCGAAATGGAGTGAACAAAAAAGCGTTGCAACAGAAAACAAAACAGAACAGTTATTAGAAACAGCCTCACTCTCTCCATCGCAAAGCCAGCGGGTGGTAGTAAAGAATGGCAGCAAGATCAAGATCATTCCGGCCCATGATATCTTTTACCTGGAAGCAGCGGATGATTTTGTAAAGATCCATACGCAGGAAGGTTATTTTTTGAAAAATAAAACGATGGCCCATTTTGAACAATCATTGGATCAGCAGCAGTTTGTTCGGTCACATCGTTCCTATATCATCAACATCCAGCAGATCACAAGGATCGACCCGTATGAAAAAGACGGCCATGTTGCCGTTCTTCGTACCGGGGCCAAAGTACCTGTAAGCCGCAGCGGTTATGGAAAGTTGAAGAGTGTGCTGGGATTGTAATATTGTTGCCCCATTATCAGTTAACCGAGAATATCGATCGTCTGCTTATAAAGCATGTTTGCTTTTTCGGGGGAATCGCCAATACAGACAATACCCAGCTTTCCGTATTGAGATAGCGCACCGATGATATGAAACATCACCCCTTCTTCCCTGGTACTGTTGTAATGAATATCGTGGCTGATCGCTATATCTATCAGGTCATGTGCTGTCAACCCTTTACATTTCTCACTTTTAAAATTATCAGAAGCAAAATAGTATCTCCTCTTTTTGTCGTGCATCTCAAACTCGCCATTACCCGCATTGTATACGCCACCCGTTAAGAACTGGAGCATGAGATAAGGGTGGGTAGTTCCTCCTTTGCGGAGATTTATCTCGATTGCGTAATGTTTCCATTGATCGTTTTCTTTTACCGAAAGAAAATCAACACTGAACCGTCCAAGCACCCCCGCCTTTTTTAATTCCTCTGTTACCTTTTTACCTATCTGTGCTACCTCCACAGCGTATTCAGGTGAGGCAGGAAAATTGGCGCCCAGGAATACCTGGCCGGATTCACCGCCCAGCAATTGATCATGTGTAGAAATAATATCGATCTCCCCCAATGGATTTACACGGCACTGTACAGAAGGTGATGCTTTAATATCTCCATCAATAAAAGCTTCCACTATTCCCTGCATACGGGTGAACTTTTTCATAAATGCCCGGTAGTTCAGGTCAGAGGCTATTATGTGCATATTATGTAACTGTGTTTTTATCCAGTTTTTTAAAATGGGTTCTTCAGGTGCGCCTTTGTAAGAAAATACTGCATTGCCTTCCCCCGAAAAACCATCATTCATTTTTATAACTGCTTTCTTTAATGAGGGTAGTTGCTGTTTTAATGCGAAAAGGCTTTCTACCACATCATTTTCGCTGGCGAGATTTTCAAAACCTGCCGGCATAAGTACCCCGGCTTTCTGAAAGATCATCCGGCTACCGCTTTTTGTACCCAGGTACAATAGATCAGGATCACAGCCATACACGGGTAATCCCAATCTCACAGCTAATGTTCTTTCTTTATCTGTAACATTAAAACAGGCGATATGGGCCGGGTACCCGGGAGGAATGCTGTTTCTTACTCTTTCTATCAAAAGAGGTCTTTCCAAAATTTTTTCTGTTAATGAACGCTGAGAAACATCTGAACAGCTCAGCATCGTCAACCGCTGCCTGGCATGATAGCCGGTTATTCCGGGTAACAGGTGCAGGTAATAATCAATAATGACCGGGTCAATAGTCGTACTGGTAATGTATATCACCTGTGTCCCTGGCATTTTTAGCAGCATCAGGAGACATAATAACCTTTCTTCATAATAATTGATCCCCTCTATCCGTGTAAGAATATCCTGGTCAAGCGTAAGACTGGGAACGATGATAACAACTTTGGGCGCCAGCCGGTCAGGAAATACTTCCGTAAACTGTTGCACTAATTCCTTTTGTGTTTCCCTGAATTGCCTGCTCTCTTCCTCTGAACCAGGTTTGGGGAAATCATTTACCTGTTTAAGCAGGAAATGTATATCTCTTTGCTCAGCAGGAAAAAGATACGACATGCCATTATTTTCCGAAAGGTAGCGGCATCCTTTACAAATCAACCTGACTTAAATAACAATATACATTGATTTTGATCAGGCCTCCTGCCCCATCCACAAAGCACCACCAATACTGGCCCTTGTTGCCCCGGTAACAGATGAAATAACATTGTATTCTTCCCTCCATCTTAATACCCCTATCAGCGCCATGATCAGCGCCTCTTTATAGTTTACCAGTTTTGCATCCGGTACAACTACTTCTACATTCAATTCAGCCAGCTTATCTTTTAATTGTTGTATAAAAAAAGTATTGAAAGCACCACCACCGGTTGCAAGAAGTTGCCTGTTACTGGTTGCTGGTTGCTGGTCTTTTAAATCAGCAATAGTTTTTTTTATTTGAACCGCTATATGTTCAACAAAAGTCCGTAATCCATCATTGATGGTAATGCCTGTTTCTTTAATGATGGGATAAACTACGTCAGTACCAAAATCATTCGCCAGGGATTTGGGATAAGGTTCTTTATAATAATCCAGCCTGTTTAATTTTTCCAGTAAACCGG
>DATDIX010000248.1:0-7687 GCA_036520835.1 Chitinophagaceae bacterium
AGGATATAAAGCCCGGTGAAGGCAATACGGTTGGCATCAGCCTGAAGGCCACTGATGGTACTTTAGGTGAAGTGGTGGTAACGGCCATGGATATAAAGAGAAATTCACGTGAACTGGGATATTCCGCACAAAAAGTTGGCGGAAAGGAAATCGCAGAAACGCAAAGAGAAAATTTCCTGAATAGCTTACAGGGAAGAGTTGCGGGTGCGACCGTGACTCCAACTACAGGACAGGCAGGAGCTTCTTCGCAGATCGTATTGCGTGGATTCAATACGTTATCATTAAATAATCAACCTTTATTTGTTGTGGATGGTATCATCCTTGACAACTCTACCATCAACGAAACTTCAAATGGTGGAACGGCACTGGGATTAGCCTCTGACAGGCCTAACAGGAATAATGATTATACCAACAGGATAGCTGACCTTAACCCCTCAGATATTGACCAGGTTACCGTATTAAAAGGACCGGAAGCAACGGCATTGTATGGCAGCCAGGCCAGCGGTGGAGCTATTGTTATTACTACTAAAAAAGCAGTTACCGGTAAGGTTTCTGTGAACTATGACAACAGCTTCAGGTTTTCAGAACTTACAAGATATGTGGATGTTCAAAATACCTATAGTACAGGTATCAATGGAGCTCCCACAACTCCGGGGAGTTTTTCCTATTTTGGGCCAAAGTATCCCGAGGGAACAAAATTCTATGATAATATCGACAACTTTTTCCGTACGGGTTTTGCCCAAACGCATAACCTGAGTGCAGATTTTGGAACAAAAAATGCCGGATTCCGGGTAAGTGGTTCTCTTTTCGATCAGAAAGGGGTAGTACCAACCAATGATTTCAAAAAATATAATGTAAGGATCACCAATACCACCAAGATTGGTAAGATGATCGAGATCACCCCTTCTTTCCAGTATATCAGCACTGAAACTGATAAGCCTATCCGGAGTGCCGGTGGTTACCTGCTGGGGTTATATGTATGGCCTGGCAACGACGATATCCGTAATTTCCAGGGAGCGGACGGCTATAAAGAAACAACTTTATTAACCGACCCATATGCTGAAACAGATAATCCTTTATATAATGTAAACCGTAACAGGGCACATGATAAAACCAACCGCTATATTATTTCCGGCGGAATAAACATCAATCCTTTTGACTGGTTAAATGTTTCAGGACGGTTTGGCTACGACCATTATGAAACTACAGGCTATACTTTTTATCACCCTCTTTCCAATTTAACAACCCGGACACAATTAGGAGCCCTGGATAATTTCTGGAGAGAGTACAATGGATATAACCACACGATCACAGCCACTGCCAAGAAGACCTGGGACAAATTCTCCGGCCGCCTGATGGTGGGTACCATGTGGCAGGACTACCAGACAGAAATGTTTGCTGTTTATGGAACAGGCCTTGTTGATTCATTTGCACAAAATAAACTGTGGAAAGGTGGCCAGGTTGTAACAGATGCGAATTTTAGTCAAACTGTAGGTTCTCCCAACGACAGCAGTATTACAAGGACGAATACGAGAGTGAGGCTGCTCCGCAATAACGCCGGGGAATACAATCAATATATCAGCCGGCAGGTTGCCTATTTTGGTGAAGCGGCATTAAGCTATAACAATTACCTGTTTTTAAGTTATACACTTCGTTTTGAATCAGCTTCTGTTTTTCCAAAGGATAACAGGGATTACCACTACCCGGGACTCAGTCTAAGCGCTATTATGTCAGATATCTTGCCTAAGATTAAGGGAAAGACGATCAACTACTGGAAGCTCCGGGCATCACTGGCTCAAACGGCCAGGCTGTCGGATCCCTATAAGAACCAGTCAGTATTCGTGAATAATTTCACCAGCAGCAATGTCGGTTTGATCTATTCGTACGGGTTTGATAATAATAACCCGGACCTGGAACCCGAAAGACAAAAAACATACGAGATCGGTACGGAGCTCCGCCTGTTAAATGGCCTCCTGGGTGTTGATATGGCCTATTATAATACTTTATGCACAAAACAGATCAGCCAGCAATTCAGGGCCAGTTATGCGACAGGGTTTATATTGAATACACAAAATGCAGCCAGTACCCGTAACCAGGGAGTTGAACTGGTAGTTGACCTGGCTGCTATGCGTAGGAAAAATTTTAACTGGAATATTCGTTTCAACTTTAACCGTGCATGGAGCGAAGTAATAAGTTTGCCGGATGCGATACAGTATGAATACTATATTGCTGATACCTGGCTGTATGGCAATGCAAGAGGCGGCCTTATCAGGGGCGGACAAACTTCTACCATAACAGGGTTCCATTACCTGAGAAATAACCAGGGCAAGATCATCATCAATCCAACAACTGGCATACCGGTTACAGAAGGAACATTTACAGTGATCGGTAACAGGCAACCGGACTTTACATTAGGTGCAGTGAATACCATGAGGTTTAAAAACTGGAGCCTGAGTTTCCTGCTTGACCTGAAAGTAGGCGGTGATGTATTTAACGCAACAGAAATGTACCTGACCATACAAGGTAAGAGTCAAAGAACGATGGACAGGGAAACACCAAGGGTAATAGAAGGCGTTTTACAGGATGGTCGTGAGAATTCAGCTATCCCAACGGCGAATACGATCTCCGTGAACCCTTATTTCATGCAGACATATTATACATCGATGCCTGAAGAAGAATTCATTCAGAAAGATGTGAATGTTCTGCGATTGAGGGATATCACACTCAGTTATATGGTACCGGCACAAAAACTTAGTAAATCGAAATACTTCAAATCGCTTAGTTTCTTTGTTACAGGTAATGATCTTTTCCTGCTGACAAACTATAGAGGGGCCGATCCCGCTGTGAACGGTAACACTGCAGGTTCAAATGGTGTTGGCGGTTTTGGATTTGATTATGGAAGTTTGCCTGCTCCTTTATCAGTAAACCTGGGTCTGCGTGCAGGATTCTAAACAATTAAAAAAAGTATTTATGAAAAAGAATTTCAATTTATTATTTATAGTGCTGACCGGCTGCATACTCTGGAGCTCCTGTGCCAAAAAGCTTGATGAGGCTTATGCAAATCCAAATGCAGCTGTCAGGCAACCGGTTGAAAATATATTACCCAGCATGTATGGAAGTTTGGTGGGCAGTTCTTCTGCCGCCGGAAGTGCATACGGTCTGGCTGCTGATGGTTTGCTTATTGGCAGGTATGTTCAGTATTGGGGCACTTATGTCGTTACTGCCGTTGGTGGTAACCTGGGTACACAATATGACAGGATGGGTGGTACAGTTGGCGCAAGTGACAACATGGGTTCTATGTGGGCAGCCCATTATTATGGTATGGGACAAAACCTCAACCGCATCATTGAATGGGGATCTGAAGAATCCAAATGGGATTATGTTGGCGCTGCATGGGCATTGCGTGCATGGAGTATGTTTGAAAACACCAATGAGTATGGCGATATGATCCTTCGCCAGGCATTTAATACCAGCCTTCAAACCTTTTTGTATGATGAACAATCTGAAGTATATGATTCAGTAAGGGCAATCTGTCACAGGGCTATCAGCTTCCTGAACAGGACCGATGGAAATGTGAACCCGACAAATTTTGCTGCAAGCGATTTCTATTTTAATGGCGGCAGTATAGACCGGTGGAAGAAGTTTGCTTACGGAATTCTTGCCCGCAGCTATGCTAACATCAGTAATAAAGCTTCCTATAGCGCCGATTCAGTTATTAAATATGCAGACCTGTCCTGTGCTACAAACGCGGATAATATTACCTGCAAGTTTGCCAATACGGGCATTACCGGTACTTCCAATTATTTCGGCTCTCTCCGGGGGAATGTAAATAATACCAGTACGGGGATCAGGCAAACTGCTTTTATTGCCGACCTGATGAACGGATTAAATGCCGGCGCCTTCACAGGTGTGGCAGATCCCAGGAGATGGTATTTATTAAGAGAAAATATCAATGGTACTATTAAGGGCATTACTCCCTGGTCCGGTATGGCAGGACTTGTATTAAATGACAGGCCACGCAGTTTTGTAGGAACCGGCGCTGATACCATTGGGTATGGCAATGGAGAAGCAGGCAAGTATATCTTTAGAAACAATACGGAATGGCCCATTATGACCGCTTCGGAAATGTTATTCCTTAAAGCTGAAGCCGCATTGCGCAAGAGTGATGATGCAACAGCATTAACTGCTTATACTAATGCTATCAGCCTGAATTTTGATATGCTTACTTCCAAGTACAATGTCAATATACCAGCGGGTAATGAGATTACTGCAACGACTAAGGCTAATTACCTGGCCAGTACAGCGGTTGTGCCTGCAACCCCGGCAGGTTTGACACTGACAAGGGTGATGCTGCAAAAATATATTGCGTTGTATGCATGGGGTGTTCAGACAACATGGGCTGATATGCGCAGGTACCACTATACCGATATTGATCCTGAAACTTCCGGGCAGGTATATGCCGGCTTTATTGTTCCTTCCGGCGCCAACTTATATACTAATAATAGCGGGAAACTGGTTTATCGCTGTCGTCCAAGGTACAACTCAGAATATCTCTATAATATTCCCGAGCTGACAAGGATCGGAGCCATTGCCAATGACTATCACACAAAAGAAACGTGGTTCTCAAAGCCCTAAAGTTTAATTTCTAAATCAACTACAATGAAACTATTCAGAATAATCATGACAGGTGCCGGGGTAATGGCGATCGCTTCCTTTTACCTGTCGTGTACCAAAACCAACTTCGAAAGGGTGGCTGACGCTAATACGGATTATAATAATAAATCCCTGGTACAGGTGTATAATGCTTCTATCAATACGCAGCGAACATTTTTTTATGCAGACGGTAACAAGTTGAACGGGGCTGCGCTGATATACACGCAAACTACGGCCACCAATGCAGCGCATACCGGGTCGGGACTTACTTTCATATTAGATCCCGGTCTGCATTCCTTTTTAATAAGGGATACTTTATTGACCAGCGTTCAAACGCCCATTTCTTTCAGTGGGAATTTAGATGCCAATAAGTTTTATACGGTTTTTACGTATGATACAATGAACGCCAGCAAACAAAAATCCGTACTCGCAGACCTGGTAATACCAACTGATTCAACTGCCAGATTAAGATTTGCCAATTTTGTTTATTGGAAATCGGGTATTCCCCCTCCAATGGATATCTTTTCGAAAAGGCTTAATGCAAATATCTTTTCGAACATTAACTATACCGATGTTACCGGTTTCATCCCGTATGCATCTATGGTGAGTGATTCACTGATCGTCAGAACTGCCGGCACCATGATAGCCCTGGATACATTGGCGGTTTCATCATTTACCCCCAAACGTTCTTATACATTAGTATTCCGCGGACGTTATGTAACAAATGAAATAGGCGGCGCCCTTTTCCCAAGAACACTGGCTTCGTACGCCAACAATTAAAAATAAATACAACGATAAAAAACTGCCCCGGCAATAGGGGCAGTTTTTTTATGCGCTGATCATTGATTTTATTAATTATATCATTTCCTAGGCAGCATATCCAAAGAACAAATAACAAAGTATGATTGCCGTAATAATGCCGGCAAGGTCGGCCAGCAGCATAGCCCCTACTGCATAGCGGGTGTTCTTAATACTTACAGATCCGAAATAGACAGCAATCACATAGAACGTAGTATCTGAAGAGCCCTGCAGGATACAAGCTAATCTCCCGGCAAAAGAATCAGCGCCGAATGTTTTCATGGTATCCAGCATCATTCCTCTTGCACCACTACCGCTCATGGGTTTTATCAAAGCGGTGGGTAAGCCATCGACAAAACGGGTGTCTGTGCCTAATGCCGCAAATAATGATTTCATTCCATTGATGATAACATCGAAAGTGCCGCTTGTCCGCAGCATACTGATCGCCACCAGCATCCCTACGATATAAGGGATGATGCGGACGCCTGTTTCAAAACCGCCTTTGGCCCCTTCTACAAAAGCATCAAACACATCTGTTTTTTTATAAATGGCTCCCAAAACGATCAGGAAAAAAATAGACAGGATGATCCCGTTACTTAAAATGCCGGAAAAGGTCTGCGCATAAGAAGCATTCAGGCGGGTAACATACAAAACCAATAGTGTAATAAGGGCTGATATACCTCCTATCCATAACAGTATCACGGGTTGGAAGAGGTTGATCTTTTGTTTGAACGATACAATGAACATGGCTGCCATGGTTGCAACAAAAGTGGCGATCATGCAGGGAATAAAAATATCAGTAGAATTTTGCGCCCCAAGCCCGGAACGAAAAGCGATAATAGTGACCGGTATCAATGTAAGACCGGATGCATGCAACGCCAGGAACATGATCTGTGAGTTAGAGGCTACCGTTTTGTTTGGATTCAGTTCCTGCAAACTTTCCATTGCTTTTAAGCCAAATGGCGTGGCTGCGTTGTCAAGGTTGAGCAGGTTGGCTGAAAAGTTCATCATCATATGCCCTGTTGACGGGTGCCCTTTTGGTATATCGGGAAATATCTTTGAAAAAAAAGGCCAGATAATCTTTGACAAAAGCCTTACCCCCCCTGCTCTTTCTGCAATGTTCAGGAAACCCATGAACAGGGCAAGAATACCGATCAGCGGGATAATAATATCAACCACTGCATTCTTAGCCGTTTCAATGATCCCATCAACTTTGCGAACCAATTTCTTCTGGACTGAAATATAGGTGTAGATTTTAATGAGCGGGTTGGCGGCCTGAACAATAGCAGTTGAATCATGCGCTAAATTATCTGTTAGCAGCACGGATGCTTTATAAGCTGAATCAACCCTGTAATAACCATATTCCTTTAAAAATGCAGGGTATTGAGGAGAAAGATTTTGATTAAGATGAGAACCGACTGCATAATAATAAACGCTGTCGTATTTATCAGAAGACTTGCCTACCACCATCCGGGTAAAGATCTTTTCATCGCCTGAAAACATTCTTACCCCCGCCACCAGCACCGCTATGATGATAAATGCCGACCATATCCTGCTTAGAGCCATTTGTTTTGTTATTTATGGTTTGTGCTTTGAAGTTAAGGGAGTTTTCCTAAAGCTAAATCATGACCTAATAAAGGTTGATTTAGCTTATCTTTGCCGCCCTGAAAAAGGTGCCCCTGTGAGGGGTAATAACCGTAAACGATAAACTAAAAAGATAAATAGAGATGGCATTGCAAGCAGGAATTGTGGGACTTCCCAATGTAGGTAAATCAACTTTGTTCAACGCGGTCAGCAATAGCGCCAAGGCACAGGCCAGTAACTATCGCTTTTGTACCATTGACCCGAATGTAGGGCTGGTGGATGTTCCGGATCCGAGATTAAATAAACTGGCTGAATTGGTAATACCAGACCGTATTGTTCCCACGCAGATCGAGATAGTAGATATTGCGGGGCTGGTCCGCGGCGCCAGTAAGGGTGAAGGCCTTGGCAATAAATTTTTGGGTAATATTCGTGAAGTAGATGCCATCATTCATGTTATCCGCTGTTTTGAAGATGAAAATATTTTGCGGGATGAAGGCGCTATCAACCCCGTCAGCGATAAGGAGATCATTGATACAGAACTGCAGTTAAAAGACCTGGATAGTGTAGAAAGAAAGATACAGAAGACAGAAAAGCAGGCTCGTATCGATCCTAAACTAAAAGCTGAACTGGAAGTGCTGATCCAATGCAAAGA
>DATDIX010000249.1:0-7116 GCA_036520835.1 Chitinophagaceae bacterium
AGAGTGACTGAGGATTTGAGTCACACAGAGAAAAGGAATTTAAGAATCAAAACTCTGTGATTCTCTGTTACTCTGTATCTCAGTGTTGAAAATATTTTTGACAGCCTCTTTATAACAAACAATTATTTTCCTTACCACCCCAGCACCCACGCAAAGATCAATGGCGCTACGATCGTCGCATCACTTTCCACAATGAACTTTGGTGTTTTTATGTCTAATTTTCCCCAGGTTATTTTTTCGTTGGGCACTGCCCCTGAATATGAACCGTAAGAAGTAGTGGAATCACTGATCTGGCAGAAATAACTCCAGAAAGGCACATCATGCCATTCGAGGTCCTGGTACATCATCGGTACTACACATATCGGGAAATCACCGGCAATACCACCACCAACCTGGAAAAATCCAACGCCTTTGCCGCTGCTGTTCTTCCGGTACCATTCGCTCAGGTACACCATATATTCAATGCCATTCTTGACCGTACTTGCTTTCAGTTCATTTTTGATAACATAGCTCGCAAAAATATTCCCTGTAGTGCTATCCTCCCAACCCGGCACAACAATAGGAAGATTCTTTTCTGCCGCCGCTACTATCCAACTGTCCTTTGGGTCGATCTCATAATATTGTTTAAGATCGCCGCTCAAAATAGTTTTATATAAGAATTCATGGGGGAAATAACGTTCTCCTTTTGTTTCCGCATCTTTCCATTGTTTTACCAGATGCTTCTGCAGCCTGCGAAAAGCTTCTTCTTCCGGGATACAGGTATCTGTTACCCGGTTATAATGATTCTCCAGCAGGTCCCATTCTTCCTGCGGTGTCAGGTCGCGGTAGTTGGGAATACGTTTGTAATGCGAATGCGCTACCAGGTTCATCACATCTTCTTCCAGGTTGGCGCCGGTACAACTGATGATGTCCACTTTTCCCTGTCTTATCATTTCCGCCAATGAAATGCCGAGCTCACCTGTACTCATCGCCCCGGCCAGTGTCACCATCATTTTGCCACCCTCCAGTAAATGTGATTCGTAGCCTTTGGCTGCATCTACCAGCGCAGCTGCATTAAAATGGCGGTAATGATGCTGAATAAATTGTGAAATGGGTCCCTTGTTCATAACAAAATTTTAAACCCGCCTTCAGATCACAAAAAGGTGAGACAATGCGGCTTTGCCTGCCATAACTATTCCGGAGGCCGGCAAGAACCGCAAAATTACTGTTTTGAGAAAAACAAAAGCCTTGTTATAATAACAAGGCTTTTTGTTTGCTACTGGCCAGATCTATTTCTTTATTTTCACTTTTTGCTGATCGGTTATCTCGCCAAGGCTGTTCAACTTCAGGTTATACCTTTTGTCAGTGTGTTCCAGTATAATCCTGTAACTGGTTCCATCTGCATTCGTGATCTCCTTTGCTTCGATGATCACCGGCTCCGAAAACTTTGTATTTACAGCCTGTATAACGTTCAATGGCAACTGGCTGAAAAAAAGATTACGCACTGTGCCGAGCAATTCCCCTTCATTGCTGAAATAAGCTTCAGCCCTGATGCCTCCCAGTGTAAAAGAAACTTTTTTAAACTGGTCTTCGAGTTCAGTCCATTTTACATTTTCTGCTCCTGAAAATTGTTTGGCAAAAATTGCTTCTGAACGGGGATCACCAGGCTGATTACCTGTTGCAAGTACCGGTGCCAGTCCTGTGGCTACCACCACTGCTAATGTTACAAATAAATTTTTCATGGTTTAAGTTTAATGATTAATGATATTTAATAGAACGATCAAAACTATTATTAGTTACAGCCCAAAACAAGCAGATTGTGATTAATGGACGCCACTGTTAATGATTCTAACAATTACTGAAGTTATTGTCAACTGCAACAGAAAGCCCCGTTTCCTTTGAAGGATAACGGGGCCGTTTTTACCACACACCAAAACTAACTGCTTATATAACTGTCCTATGCTTTTGCGGTCTTCTTGTATACATCCCAGCTTCCGCCGCCGGTTGATTTCAATACAACTTTTGTGTCTGCATTTTCAACCGTGATGTAATAAGCTGTTCCGTCTTCGTTTGAAACTTCAAACAGGTCGGCGATCCAGTAATTGCTGTAATGTTTCTTCAGGCCTGACTGCAGGTTCATAGGGAGGTCCAGTGAACTGATATAGCGTGTCATTCCCAGCAACTCTCCAGCCGTGCTGTAAAAAGCAAATACATGCTGATCGTTGTAAATAAAGGCTGCCTTGTAAAAATTGTCGCCGGCAGTCCATGTTACTTCTTTTGCGCTGGCAAATTCATTTTTAAATGCGTCAAGCACTTTTGAACTTACTTCTACTTCCCTGGCAAATGAGCTCAATGTGCTCAGCGCTACTGCCAGTGTGATGATGATCTTTTTCATTTTTTAATTATTTAATGGTTATGGTTTTTGTTTATTTAAATTCCCATTCAATCAATATGACGACACAAATGTAGATCAGGTTACAGGTGGTCACAAGCCAATTGTGACAGAAGGGTGACTTTGTTAAACACGGTTAACAGGTGTTAAGCAGCTTTAACCGCACAACACAGCTATCTAACCGCTTGTAACAGAAAAACATGCCTTATCAATTTCAATTTGGAAAATTCCTTTAATATTTAGATATTTGTCTAAATATACAATGCGTCAATTGTAAGTATGAATATCGTTTTTAAAGCGCTGAATGATCCGACGAGAAGGAAAATACTCGAATTACTGCAGGAAAAAGACCTGACTGCCGGCGAAATAGCGCAGCAGTTCAATATATCTTTTCCCAGCATATCGCATCATTTGGACCTGCTGAAACAGGCAAAATTGGTTACTTCAGAAAAGGACGGGCAATATGTTTATTATTCATTGAACACAACAGTAGTGGATGAGCTGCTGAAATGGGTTTTACAATTCAAAATAAAAAAGAAATAGTTATGAAAAAGATATTAACCACTGTTGCATGGGTTATCTTCTTTATTCCCGGCATTTACCTGTTTGCAACCTGGAAAAACCTGCCGGCCAGCATTCCCATGCATTACAACCTGGATGGTGAAGTGGACCGTTTTGGCAATAAAAATGAATTGGCTTTGCTTGTACTTATTCTTACAGTCGTTAACATAGGCGTTTACCTGCTGTTAACTAACGTTCACCGGATCGATCCAAAAAAGTACGGCCTGGAAAATAAAGACCGCATGCAGCGGATGGCTATTACTGTCAGTGTTTTTATTGCTGCTTTGCAATGTGTGTTCATTTATAGTTCAGTAAACAATGTTACTGATTTTATTCCGGGTATCATTTTTTCAGGTGTTGGCCTGTTATTCAGTTTCCTGGGCAATTATATGTACAATATCAAACCAAATTATTTTGCCGGGTTCCGTTTGCCCTGGACATTGGAAAATGAAACAAACTGGAAAAAAACGCATCAACTGGCCGGTAAATTATGGTTTACAGGGGGCATACTAATTGCTCTTATCAGCCTGTTCCTGTCATTTAAAACCAGCGTCATTATTTTCCTTATCATAACAGCGATACTGGTTATTATTCCTGCTGTGTACTCCTATCGTATGTATAAAAAACAAAAAATGCACGGGAACTAATACCGGGAAAAGAGATGACACCTGGCAGGTTAACGGAGGTTTATCAGTAATTTAGTTGTTTGTATAAACCGTTAACCGTAAATCTATCAATTATCTTGCCCACGCATACCTTTCCTTTAATAACCCGGAAATACTGGTGGGTAACCTCATCAGCGATTTCGTAAAGGGCAAAAAAAAATTTGACTACCCGGCAGTGATCGGGCAGGGGATCAACCTGCACCGCCTGATTGATACATTTACTGACGGGCACGAGGCAACCAAAGAAGCCAAAGAAATATTCCGGCCCCATTATCGTCTTTACAGCGGGGCAATAATGGATGTTATCTACGATCACTTTTTAGCTACTGACGGGCATGAGTTCACAGAAAGTTCGTTACTCGATTTTTCAACCGGGGTATATGCTACGCTTGAAAACTACCAGCAATGGTTACCGGAACGCTTTGCCGCTATGTTCCCTTATATGAAGAACCAAAACTGGCTCTATCATTACAGGACCCGTTCCGGCGCAGAAAAAAGCCTCGGGGGACTTGTGCGCCGGGCAGCCTATCTTACAGAGAGCAATACCGCTTTCCTTTTATTTGAAAAACACTACCAACCTTTGCAGCAATGTTATCGTCAGTTCTGGAAAGATGCCAAACCCTTTGCCCGTAAACAATTTGAAATATTAACAGCATCCGGCAAATAGCCGAATCCATTATTTTTGCAAATACATTTTTATGAAAAAATTATTCTTTTTACCGGTTGTGATCCTTTTGTTTTCGGTGGCTGCCTCTGCCCAATCAACGCTTCCGGCGATCGATAAGTCGCCGTTAGATATCTGTTATTATCCCAATAACTATCCCGTGCTCAAGATACAGGACAAAGCAACAGAGCCGTTGGTGGCAAGAGTGGTGTACAGCCGGCCCAAAAAAGAAGGCCGGACAATTTTTGGCGGCCTTGTTGAGTACGGAAAACTCTGGAGGCTTGGCGCAAACGAAGCAACTGAAATAGAATTGTACAAAACGGTGTATATCGGCGGGAAGAAAATTACCAAGGGCCGTTATACATTATACGCAATTGTCAATGAAAGTTCATGGACCTTTATCCTTAATAAAGAAACAGATACCTGGGGATCTTTTAAATATAACCAGGCAAAAGATGTAGTTCGTACCGACGCCCCTGTACAGAAAACAACTGATGATCTTGAATCGCTGGCCATGACATTTGAAAAAACCAACGGGAGTATCAATCTTATTGTGGCCTGGGAAAATGTAAAAGTCGCCTTACCAATTAAGCTTTAATGACAGCTATATGAAAATGACCTGGCTACAATTAATAATGATCACATTGCTCTTTTCCATTTTTTCATGTAAGGGAAAAGAAAAAGAGGTTGCCAGCAAACCCGTCATTGAAAAAGACACAAATACAGCTCCGGCTAATATAAATGTAACTCCTAATGCGGTTGTCAACCCTTATGCTGGCGTTGATGTTTCGCCGATGGATATGAGTTATTATCCTGTCGATTATCCAAAGCTAAAAATGGCCAACGATAATACTCCGCCGCTTGTTGCCCGGGTAGTATACAGCCGGCCCCACCTGCAGGGCCGTCATTTGTTCAACGATGTTTTAAAATATGGAGAACCCTGGCGGCTTGGCGCCAATGAATCAACGGAGATACAGCTATACCGGGATGTAACGATACAGGGCAAAAAGGTGAAAGCAGGCCGCTACATATTATATTGTATCCCGGAAGCTGATAAATGGACAATTGTATTGAATACAAATATTGATTCGTGGGGATTGAAGCAGGAGCCTGCTAAAGACATTCAACGTTTTGATATCCCTGCCATCCATGATCATAATGGTCCCTCACTTGAGTATTTCACCATTGTATTTGAAAAAACAGCAGGCGGGGCTGATATGGTGATGGCCTGGGGCGATGTATTGGCCAAACTTCCCATCAACTTCTGATCACCGGTACCCGTTATACTGTTCCCGTCCTGAAATTATTCCCGACATTTACAGCATGTGTGGTATTGCAGGTATAATACAAGCGGGTCCGGGATCATTCAGCAAGGAAGATCTTAAAAAAATGACTGATTCGCTGGCTCATCGCGGGCCGGACAGGGAAGGTCTTTGGCAGAATGCAAACGGGAAAGTCTTACTGGGTCATCGCCGCCTTTCTATTATTGATCTCAGCGATGCAGCCTCTCAGCCCATGCATTTCAACGCGGCTCTCACCACAAGCGGGGCCTCCCGCTACACCATCATTCATAACGGCGAGATCTATAATTATATTGAACTGCGTGAAGAACTACAGAAAAAAGGCTATTCGTTTCGTACCGGATCAGATACCGAAGTCATTCTTGCAGCTTACGATCACTACTATGATGAATGCGTTGAACATTTTGACGGTATGTTTTCTTTTGTAATATGGGATGAAGAGGAACAGGAACTGTTTGCCGCCAGGGACAGGTTTGGTGAAAAACCTTTTTATTATTCCTTTAATGGCAGCGACTTCATTTTTGGCTCTGAAATAAAAGCGCTGTGGGCTGCAGGCATTGAAAGAAAACCCAATCTTCAATTGTTGTTCAACTTCATCACCATCGGTTATACTGACAATCCCGAACGACCGGAAGAAACTTTTTTTGAAAACATTTTTAAACTGCCTGCTGCATCCAGGTTATACTATACTCCTTCATCAAAGGAGCTGATCATTGAAAAATACTGGGATATTGACCCGGCCATCCAGCATAAAAAAATTTCCGATACTGAAGCCATTGAAAAATTCGCGGCACTTTTTTCCGGCTCGGTAAAAAGACGGTTGCGGAGTGATGTAACGGTTGGCACAAGTCTTAGCGGGGGATTAGATAGCTCATCTGTTGTGGCGATGGCCTCCCGTTTCATCACCGATCCTTCTTTATTCAGTTCCTTCACTGCCCAATTCCCCGGTTTTGATAAAGATGAATCTGTTTTTGCCGCACAGGCTGCAAAACAATTCGGCATCAGGCAGCATACTATTGATATTACTGTCAATGACCTGGTGAACGACTGGGAACGGTTCTTATATTTCCAGGAAGAACCATTTGGCTCTGCCAGCGCTTATGCTCAATACAAAGTATTTGAGCTGGCAAAACAATATAATGTAAAAGTATTATTGGATGGCCAGGGTGCTGATGAAACATTAGCAGGCTATCCTAAATACTATAAATGGTACTGGCAGGAATTATTCCTGAAAAGAAAACTGGTAAAAAGCAAAGAATTAAAGGCGGCAGAAGAACTCGGCGTAACCGAAAGATTTACGTATAAAAATGTTATCGCTTCCCTGTTCGCGGATATTGCTTCCGTGATACTGGAGCAACGATACCTTGCCCATGCATTAAGACACCAGGACCTTACCAGGGAATTCGTTCGCCTGCAAAGTAAAGAGGCTTATTACAGCACCCCCGGCAATTTTAACCTGAATGGCGCCCTGCATTTCAATACATGTGTACATGGGTTAGAAGAATTACTCCGTCATGCTGACCGGAACTCGATGGCGCATGGCAGGGAAGTGCG
>DATDIX010000250.1:0-2634 GCA_036520835.1 Chitinophagaceae bacterium
CATTTTATTCGGTAAAGACCCTGGAAAATTTTATCCAAGTATTTATGTAAAGATTGGCAGGTTTGGAAAAGATGATACAGACATTATATTTCAGGAAACGGAAGAAGGAAATTTAATCATGTTGTTGCAAGGCGTTTTAAATCAACTCAACCATAAGTTTTTGATACGGTCAATTGGATTTGAAGGAATGCACCGCATTGAAAAAGGAGAATATCCGTTGGCTGCTATCCGTGAAATGTTATTGAATGCACTGGTACATCGCAACTATATGGGGGCACCTGTTCAAATCCGGGTGTATGACGACAAAATAAGTATCTGGAATGAAGGTGTATTACCCGAGGGGCTGACACTGGCTGCGTTGAAACGTTCCCATTCTTCAAGGCCAAGAAATCCCATCATTGCTGATGTTGCTTTTAAAGGCGGTTACATAGATGCGTGGGGTCGTGGTACTATAAAAATTCTTGACACTTGTAAGGAAGCGGAATTGCCTGAGCCTGAGATGCAGGAATTAGATGGAGGATTCAGCATTACTCTTTTCAAAAATGTTTTGACAGAGGAACAGTTAAAAAAATTGGGACTTAATAGCAGACAGATAAAAGCTGTGATTTATGTAAAAGACAAAGGGAGGATTTCAAATAAAGAATATCAAGATATTTTGGGTGTGGCAAGGATTACCGCAACAAGAGATTTACAATCGCTGGTTAAAAAAGGAATTTTGAAGTCATCAGAAATAAAGGGTGCCGGTTCTTACTATGAATTAGGAATTGCACCATAATTGCATCAATTGCATCATAATTGCACCAAAATTGACTCAAAGGGCCCCGCCTGAGTTCGTGTCCGTAAAGAGTGAGGCAGCCCCGGTGTCGCAAATAAAAGGTAAAGTCCGGGAAAATTCAGCCGGATAAAACATACGCTTTCCTCACCACCCCTATTCCTTTTTTCTCCGATTTCTCCCTTTCTTTGCACATGGCTTTCTACAACAAACTTATAGTCATTACTGCTCCTTCCGGCGCCGGCAAAACTTCCATTACCCGGTATTTGCTGAAAACATTTCCCCAGTTGGCTTTTTCCATTTCGGCCGCTACCCGTCCGCCAAGAAGCTTTGAAACCAACGGGGTGGATTATTATTTTATCTCCCTGGAAGATTTTAAACAAAAGATCCAGCATAAGGAGTTTGCCGAATGGGAAATGGTGTACGAAGGAAAATATTACGGCACCCTGAAAAGCGAATTGGAACGTATCTGGAAAAACAAACAGGTGCCCCTGCTGGATATTGATGTAAAAGGCGCTATACATGTAAAACAACAATACCCCGAATCCCTGCTTACTCTTTTCATCGAACCTCCTTCCATTGCAGAACTGAAACGAAGACTGGAATCAAGAGGCACGGAAACCGCCGAATCATTGCAGGCAAGAGTAAATAAAGCCTCCTACGAGATCTCTTTCAAGGACCATTTTCATTATTCCGTCATGAACGATGACCTGGAAAAAGCCTGCGCAGAAGCCGAAAAGATCGTGAGGGAATTCCTCGCCCCTCCAAACCTCCCCTAAGGGGAGGCTTATGAAGTTTCCGTAATTAAACAACTGCACTATTGAATGAAATGCTGTTAAGTCCTCCCTTAGGGAGGATTTAGGTGGGCCTCCTTTTATTATCTTTACCCCATGATGGAATGGAAGACCATAATCTGGTTCCTGCTGACCCTGCTGCTGATGGGTTTTTTCTCCGGTATTGAAATGGCTTTTTACAGCGCCAACCGGCTGAGCATCGAATTAAAGAAAAAACAGGGCGGCAGTTCCGGGCAATTGCTGGCCAGGTTTGTGGACACGCCGGCCAGTTTTCTTGGTATGACGCTGGTAGGCTTTACCATCTTCCTGGTGTTTTTCAGCCTGCAGGTGGATAATGTAATGAAACCGGCCTGGCATTACCTGGGACAAAAGATAAACTGGGAGGTACCCGGCTCCGTTTATATCATTACCGAGATCATACTGGCCATGTTCGTGGTGCTGATCTTTGCTGAATTCATTCCCCGCGCCATCTTCCGGGCAAGAAGCCTGACCCTGCTGACCAACCTGGCTTTTGTGGCCGATGTTTTCTACCAGATGTTTGCCCCGCTGGCCATTGGCCTTATCAGCCTGGCAGAATGGTTATTGAAATATGTTTTTAATGTTCGGGTAGATAAACTGAAAGAACCATTCAAACGCAGCGACCTGAAAAACTTTTTCCAGCAAAACAGGGACGAGGAGCGGCAGGAACGTAATACACAACTGCTGGAGAATGCACAGGAACTGCCGAAAGTAAAGATCCGCCAGTGCCTCGTGCCAAGGAAAGAGATCATCGGTATCAGCAGCAGCGCTTCCATAGAACAGGTAAAAAGCCGGTTCGTAGAAACAAAACTGAGCAAGCTGGTCGTGTTTGAGAATAATATTGATCATATCGTGGGTTATGTTCACCAGCTGGATCTTTTTAAAAAACCGCAAAGCCTCCAGTCTGTTCTGTTGCCCATTCCCGCCGTGCCGGAAAGTATGAGTGCAGCCGGTTTGATCACCAAGTTCAGCCGGGAAAGAAAAAGCATTGCCTGGGTGGTGGATGAATTTGGCGGCACAGCCGGCATCATCACCATGGAAGATGTGCTC
>DATDIX010000251.1:0-4837 GCA_036520835.1 Chitinophagaceae bacterium
AGAACTTGAACTGGCAGGAGCAAGGTTGATCGTTTCCCCAACTGCCTCTTTGGAAATAGCGAATGATAAAAGCAGGTTGTACCAGTTTCTGCAATGGAGAGGCGTGGCTGTCCCTGATTTCCGGGTGGTGGAAACAACAGAACAATTTGAAACCGCTGCGGGTGAATTAGGCTACCCGGGTAAACCGATCTGCTTCAAGCCATCCGTATCCAACGGCAGCCGCGGCTTTCGCATCATCAGCCATAACATGGATGAACATCATTTACTTTTTAATGAGAAGCCAAATTCAACTTTTATCACTTACAACGATGCGGTAAGGATACTTTCTTCCCAACCATTTCCGGAATTGCTGGTAAGTGAATACCTGCCCGGGGAAGAATATTCGGTGGATTGCCTGGCCAAAAACGGGAAAGCTGTTTTAGTAGTTCCCCGGCTGAGAAAAAAAATGATCAATGGCATCAGCGTGGAAGGAGAGTTTGTTAAAGAAGAAAACATTATTGGCTACTGCACACAGATCATACTTGAACTGCAATTGCACGGCAATATCGGCATACAGGTAAAAAGATCTGTTGAAGGAAAGTTCCTGATCCTCGAGATCAACCCCCGTGTGCAGGGAACTATTTCTGCAGCGCTTGGCGCCGGTGTCAATCTCCCGTTATTAGCGATCAAACAGGAACTCGGATTACCCATACCCGGGGAGGAGCTGGAAGTAAAATGGGGAACAAAGTTTTCCCGTTACTGGAGCGAAGTTTTCTATGAATAGTTGATTATGGAGGATAGGCGGAAACTTGTAATCCTGTTAACCTGTTAACTTTTCAACCGGTCCGCTTTCTTTCAGTAACTTGCATAAAATTTATGCCCGGTATGAAAAAAGTAAGTGCAGGGGTTTTATTGAGTTTGCTGACGCTGATGGGTTGTGCCCAGCCAAAAGATAAAGAAGCATCCAATAATAATACATTACTCTGGAAGATCAGCGGCAATGGATTAGGTAAGGCCTCTTACCTGTACGGTACCATCCACATGCTGTGTGCCGATGATGCTATGCTCAGCGATAATATGCGGAACATTATCAGCAAAGCTGACGAGGTTTATTTTGAAGTGGATCTCGATAACCTTATCGAAATGTTTACCGTGATCGGCAAAATGAAAATGAAAGGTGACACCACACTGAGGGACCTGCTGAGCGAAAGCGATTATGAAAAAGTGAAAGAATATTTTGAATCCAAAGGTTCCATGCTGCCTTTCTCCACACTGGAAACATTCAAACCCATACTGGCCCTTTCTACTGTACAGGAAAATTCAATGGAATGCGAATCCACGGCCATGATGGAGCAGGTGATCATGACTGAAGCAAAAAAAAGCGATAAGAAAATAAAAGGACTGGAAACAATGGCTTACCAGGCCGGTGTGCTGGACAGTATCCCTTATAAACTACAGGCCGAGCAGCTCGTCAGTTATATTGACAACGTCAATAACAACAGCGATGCTGATAAAGAACTGGAGGAAATGATGACAGCCTATATGAGCCAGGACCTGCAAAAACTCGAGCAACTGATGATGAAGAACGATATGGGCATCGGCAATTTCACAGAGATATTATTGTTCAACCGCAACCGAAACTGGGTAGCCAAACTCAAGGACCTCTTACCCGCAAAAACATTGCTGATTGCTGTAGGAGCGGGGCACCTGCCCGGCGACCAGGGCGTCATTAACCTGCTGCGTAAAGCAGGCTATACTGTAACGCCGCTCGATAACAAGCTAAACAAAACAAAGGAGATCTAGGATATTCCCCGGTATTGAAGAATTCAACCCATGCTTCAACTTCAATTCACCCCTTTTCCCGTGCTGACCACGGATCGTTTATTATTGAGACAGCTTACTATTGAAGATGAAAAGGAAATATTCACACTTCGCACCGATGATGCAGTGAACCGGTATCTTGACCGGTTAAAGGCCCGTACGATAGAAGATGTAAGAAAGTTTATACAGAAAATAAATAACAGCATAAGTAATAATGAAGCTATAATGTGGGGGATCAGTTTCCGGGATGATCCCAAATTGACCGGGACAATTTGCTTCTGGAATATATCCAGAGAAATGGATAAAGCAGAAACAGGATACGAATTGCTACCAGCTTACCAGGGAAAAGGGATCATGCAGGAGGCGCTGGCAAAAGTGATCGAATATGGTTTTAATACGATGCAATTACAAAGGATCGAAGCATTTGCCAATTCGAAGAACAGCCCGTCCGCCAAACTGTTATTAAAACTTCATTTCACAAGAGATATTTTGCAGGAAACCCAATTAGCAGGAAAGGAAGAATATGCTGATACGACCATTTACTCGCTAGTCAATAAAAAACTTCTTCCTTGATATCACACCGTGAAAACACCCTGCAAGATGGGGTGAAAAAACGGGTTGCCACAATTACTGAAAGTCCGAAATTTACCCCACAGAAAATCCTGTATCTGACGATCCTTCACCAACAAGTCACCCGGAATTAAAAGGCAACTGATCAGTAAAAAGAAAGTTAAGAAGTTCGATAGCGGCTAACTATTGAACAAGGACGGTTGCTTTCTGATGCCGTGTTGGTGGCATGGCAGGACATCATAACAGTAATTCCATAGAAAGCAATCTAACACAGAGAGCCGTCCTGTAAGACGGCTCTCTTTTATTATGTAAAGAAAAGGAGCTCGTACAACCTACAGTGTCCTAAAAACAAACTGATAAGATTTGATATACTGAAATGAGCGTTCTTAAACCAGTTAAAAATAAAACAGGAAGCCTATTTATATCCACACTGTTTTATTGACAATTGTCATCGTAGCTGCTATTCAAGGGGCAGCTTTTAAGTAGTAACCATTACTATTCACTCCTTGCAATTATGTAATAAGTCAAAGAAAGTATAATTGCAACTTTCTTTTTCCATATCATGCATTGCCTCTTTCTGTTCTATTGGATTATAAACTGAGCAATACCATTATCTTTATTTTATTCAACTAACAGCACAAGCCAGTATTTATGAGAAAGTATTTTTTCCTGAACTGCATCTTTGCATTGTTCGCAGCGAACCTCTGTGCACAAACACCTGTAGTAAACGCCAAAAAAAGAACAGCCACGATCACCATCAACGGCAACCCTAATGAAAGTATATGGGAGTTCACTACTAATGTTACCAAAACCATCATCGGAACACCGAACAACACGGTAAGCTACGCTGTGCTATGGGACAGCCTGTATCTCTACGTGGCAGTGAAAGTAACAGATGGTAACAAGTATAATGATTCGGCCAATCCCTGGGATGATGATGCCCTGGAGGTCTATATTGATGCAGATAACAACGGCGGTACTTCTTATGGCGCCAATGACCGGCAATTCATGAAAGAATGGAACAGTTCTGCCATCTGGGAAAAGACCAGTAAAACAACAGGAGTAACACATGGCTGGGCAAACATCACCGGTGGCTATGCGATAGAAATGCGGATTGCATGGAGCAATATGGCCATTGTCAACCCCGGCCCGGGTTTTACTATCGGTTTTGATGTGGCTAACGATGATGATGATAATGGCAGTACCCGTGAAAGCCAATTGATGTGGGCGGGGGATGGCAATAACTGGCAATACCCGCAGAACTTTGGAGACCTTGTCCTGGTAACAGGAACCGACACACAGGCGCCGACAGCTCCAGCTAATCTTGCTGCATCATCTATCACCCAATCATCATTGACATTGAACTGGACCGCCTCAACAGATAATATTGGCGTAACAGGTTATGATGTATTCAGAAACGGAACAAAGATCAATACATCCCTGGTAACAACCACTACCTATAATGTAGCAGGCTTAACCGCTTCTACTGCTTACCAGTTTTATGTGCAGGCAAAAGATGCAGCGGGCAATACATCTCCTAACAGTAATACGATAAACGTAACAACACCGGATACACAGGCGCCGACTGCTCCAACTAACCTGGCAGCATCTGCGATCACTCAAACGTCATTGACATTAAACTGGACAGCATCTACCGATAATGTTGGCGTAACAGGTTATGATATTTACCAGGGCGGAGTAAAGATCAATGTATCGCTGGTAACTGCCACTACATTTGATGTGACCGGGCTGACTATGGCCACCGCTTACCAGTTCTATGTGCAGGCAAGAGATGCAGCGGGCAATTCAACCAATAGCAGCACATTGAATGTCACCACACTTTCACCACCTGATACAGAAGCGCCGACAGCCCCGGCTAACCTCGCGGCTTCGAATATCACACAAAGCACATTGACACTTAACTGGGATCCGTCTACTGATAATATTGCCGTAGCAGGATACGATGTGTACCGCAACGGAATAAAGATCAATGCCAGTATCGTCACCACGACCTCTTACAATGTGACCGGGTTATCTGCATTGGTCAGCTATGATTTTTTTGTAGTGGCCAAAGATGTTGCAGGCAATACTTCTGCAAACAGCAATACTGTAAATGTAATTACACCGGATACACAGGCGCCAACGGCACCATCAGGCCTGGCATCATCCAGCGTTACTGCAACATCCCTGACACTGAACTGGAATGCTTCAGCGGATAATATTGCAGTAACCGGGTACGATGTGTACCAAAACGGGGTAAAGATCAATACAGCGGCTGTTACTGTTACCACTTATAATGTAACAGGTTTATCACAGGCAAGCTCCTATAGTTTCTTTATAAGAGCCTTCGATGGGGCAAGCAATGTATCAGGTAACAGCAATATCATTAATGTAACTACTCCTGACATCCAGGCGCCGACAGCACCGTCAGGGTTGGCATCATCCAATCTTACATCCACATCCCTGA
>DATDIX010000252.1:0-3983 GCA_036520835.1 Chitinophagaceae bacterium
GTCTATATAGCCGGTGAAGACCTGCGGGAAAAGGCAGGCATTGCATTGGAAAAAACACATAAATACTGTCTTATTTCCAACTCCATCAATGCTGAGATCTTTTACCATAGTGAGATCCTTATTGCTCCCGTAGCAGAAGTAGTTAAAAAAGAAACAGAAGGAGAATACGATCATCTAAACCTCTTGTTATGACCAGCGTTGCCTTTAACCCCGCCAGGACAGAGCCGTTTATGCTCTTCATGCTTATAGCAGTCATCATTCTTACAGTATTGGCGGGCAGGGACCTGGTCGCCTGGTTGTTGATGAAACTGTATGAAATATTTATCCAGCAAAACCCCGTAAGTATATGAACATTTTTGAAGGACATATCAATGGCAGCAAACCCGTGATCGTTGACTTTTCAGCAGGGTGGTCAAACCCCGGCAGGCTGATGGACCCCATACTGCATGAAATAAAAGAAGAGGCCGGGGGAAAGATCACCGTGCTGAAAATTGATATTGATAAAGAGCCGGCGTATAAAGAATTTTATAACATTATAACAGTTCCTACCATTATTGTTTTTAAAAATGGTAAAATAATATGGCGGAAAAATGGTTTGGCCACTGCACATGAGCTGATAGAACAGGTAAGCCTGCATTACTAGTACCGGCCTCTTATCAACCATTTATAAATAATACTTACTTATATGAAAGGATTAATAGTATATAAAAGCAAATACGGCGCTGCCGGGCAATATGCTGCCTGGCTGAGCAATGAGCTCCGTCTCCCGCTTATGCAGGCGGATGATTGCGATGAAGATGATATAGAGGAAAGCAACTTTATTATCATCGGGAGCAGCGTATATATCGGCAAGTTGCTGATCAGGAAATGGCTGTTGCAAAATGCTTTTGCATTGCAAAAGAAGAAGTTGTTTCTTTTTGTGGTATGCGGTACAGAGCCGGATGAAAAAGAAAAGCTGGAATCCTATATCAGTTCTTCGGTTCCGGGGCATTTGCGCAGCCAGTGCCAGGTTTACTTTCTGCCCGGGAAAATGGTGTACAAAAAATTATCCTGGACAGATAAATTCATGCTGCAGATAGGCGCCAGGCTGTCAAAAGAACCCGGGGCTAAACAAAAGATGCTGACTGATTATAATGCTGTGAAAAAGGAAAATCTTGATGCAATACTGAAGGATATTAAAACATACGCAGGCCCGCGCAGGGAAGTGGCGTCATTATAATAACCGGCAAGTCGGTAGTGACTCATTTTGAAAAGTACAATTGGGGAATTGGGAAATTTGTTTCCAACCGAACCTTCCTGACAGCATCAGGGATACATCATTTCTTTATAATTCCTGCTTCTTTCAGGAAATTTCCCTCCCGATAGCTATCGGGACCAAAATCCCAAAATAAGACACTACCGGGAGGTCCCTTATTTTTTCTTCTGGAATATTTTATCAACCAGGTTTTCTATCCCCTCGGCTGCCCGGTTGGCAATATGGTCGGTGACCTTATTGATCGCCGCGGTGAAATTTTCATTCTTAAAAAAAGAATCAAAGAAACTGCTCCTCCCTTCCTCTTTATTTCTCCGGGATGAGAAAAAAGAATTCATGAACATAGATGAATAATTGTCGCGGAGGTGGTCAAAATTCCTGTCCAGTTTTTCTTCTGTGTTCTTTGCTTCCAGTTGCAGGCGGTAGATCTCTTTTTCGAGTGTATCCAGGTTATGTATTTTCCTTGTCCTTTTCATATAATGATTTAAGATGCAGTTTCATCCTCTTTATCATCAGCTGTTGAACGAATAATGGTACGGATGATCGGGTTCACAAATAACTGGTTTCTCAGCAGTGTTACCAGGATGATCAAAAAAAGTATGATCAGGGTCGTGATCCCGAAACCCTTTACATAGCTGCCGGTGAGTTCGCTGAGCCAGAAGCCGGTGACCAACCCGCAAAAGATGATAAAAAGAAAAAGCAGGAACAGCGAGATAACGAGCCATATCAGGCGGCCGGCGGCCCGGGAAAACAGCCGGATCATTTTAAGCTTATAGATCTCCAGCCTGGTATCAAAGTAATCCTTTACCAGTTTCTTATTCTCCTTGAAAAAGGATCCTATATTTTCCGGCTCTGACATAAAAATTTTCATTAAAGCTACAACGTAAACAGCAAATCTGACTCTTCTTCTTACTATGCTTTGAGTTTTACTTTTCCCCTTCCAAAAGGTAATTAATAATATTGTATCAATGCAATATGCCCGTATTCGTTAAGCATCCCTTTATCTACAAATTCTACATCCCCTCCGTGTTCCAGTACCTTTTCTATTACATCATCTACAGCATCTTTGATATAGGAAAACTTTGTATACAGTTTATCCGCTTTATATATCACTTCTTCACTACCCCCTTGCTCAGCTGTGCAGGCAAAATCCTTTTCTACTATCAGCAGGCGGCCTCTTTTTTGTGATGCACTTTTCCATACCTCCTTCATTCCTATTGATAATTTCCCGGCATCTGCCGCTCTTTCAGCCTGGTGATGCAAGTCCTCCATCTTAACCTTTTTCCAGTCATTGATGTAGGGTTGCAGCACTTTGCTCAACTCGGCTTCACTGGCTTCTTCATAATTGCCGTGGATGTAACTGATAATACTTTTCTGATTTTTAGTTATGGCTTTAAAATGGCCCAATACCCTTTTAGCCCCGATAACGAATACAGGGAGCGGGTATGACAGCAATAAGAACTTCAGCCCCTCATCTGTATAATGCAGGAATTTCTCAAGCATTACTTCCTTTCGGTAAGAAGGGTCGGAGAAATTTGTGACTCTTTCAGGTATATCGTTTCTAAAAGCAGCGATATGATCAGGAACATTAGAAGTGACTTTGGTAAATACAGAATGGTCGCCTATGTATACCTTACTCCACTTGCCGCTTAATAAGAGCACCATGTACTTGTGCGATTCCTTTTTTGCCAGTAACAGGTCTCTTATTTCAAAGGAACCATCCACCATCACTTTTTGCTCTACCGGGATATCAAGGTAGAGTACTTTCTCAAATACCGGGGATACAAAAATGGCTATACTTTTTTTATACGTATTAAAGTTGAGTTCTTTAACGATCCGTTTCAGCTTTTCTACAACCAGGCTTCCAGGTTCATCCGGGTAGTGCGCCCTGATCTCCTTTTCTACTTTATCAATAGCAAATTTCAATTGTTGTTTCAATTCAGCCTTTGCACTCATTTTGGGTTCAAATGGCATAACGATTGACACCGCCGGCCGGTAATGAACAGCTTCAACCACTTCACGCACTTCAGGAGACAATACTGTTTTCATGATTTATTGTTTGATTCAAATTTATACACTGTACCCGGCCCTTAACATGACAGCAGTCACTGCTTCTTTTGATTATGATCACCGGCTGCAGTCATAACAAAACCTGACCTTTACATAAAAAAGTGGTCACTGAACTAAATAAGCCGGCCGGCCAGAATACAGAATTAGCCGGCATATTTCGCCAGATGGCGTCCTGCTACAGGTATCTTGGGCCAACTGAAAAATTCCGTGCGGTTGCCTATGAGAATGCAGCCCGGACCATCGCCGGCCTTGACGAAGACATTAATGTATATGCCAAAGATGCAGCTACCCTGGACAAACTAAAAGGCATCGGGGAAAGTATTAGCGAAAAGATCATGGAATACCTGGAAACCGGGAAGATCAAGACCCATGAAAGTCTATTAAAGACAGTACCTGCCGGATTGCTTGAGTTAATGGAAATTAATGGCTTTGGCCCCGCTACTATTAAAACACTGCATGAAAAACTGAAAGTGAATACACGGGATGACCTGGTAAAAGCACTGGAAGAAGAAAAGATCAAAACCCTGGAAGGTTTTGGCCCCAAAAAGATAGAGAACATGAAACGGGCGCTGAAACTGTATAAAGATACTCATACACTGATGCCGCTACCAGAGGCCATCAATATCTGCAACGGGATGCTCAATGAGATAAAAAAAATCCC
>DATDIX010000253.1:0-22315 GCA_036520835.1 Chitinophagaceae bacterium
AAGTTTCCCGGCCCAAACTTGGTAATAGTTACCTGGTTATTAGAGCAGGTGCAGGTTAATGTGCTTATATTAAAATAGCCATGGGCGTAAGGAAGCAGGTTAAAAAAAGCAGGGCCTGTAGTTTTGACGAGCTTGCTGCTCAATTCAATGTTTGCAGCAGTTACATCGCCGGCAGTTTCTGCATTTACATCAATGGTTACATCTCCACCGATATGCAGGCTGGCTGTTGGGCTGGCTATACCGATTCCTACATCGCCGCCAGGCTCTGCAATCAACCTGTCTGAACCATTGGTTCTGATGATAAAATTACCATTTGTGTTTCCGGAGTTGGTGCCTATGCGTACATCATTGCCCGAGAGCTGAAAAAAGCCTTTGTCTGTTCCATTGGCCTGCAGTTGAAGGATGGGATTCACTGAATTTAATATAGTGGCGCCACTGCTTTTCATTATCCAAAGCGGAGAAGCGGAAAAACCAATGGTCAACTGGTCTTCGCCCGCAGCCGTAAAATTTCGGAAGCGCAGATAGCCTTTGTTGAAGCCCTGGTAATTATACCCTATTTGTTGCATAGTTCCATCTGCATCCGGCCCGGTATAATCAAAAGATGATAAATGAGTAGTGCCTGTGCTTTTAAACATCTCCAGGTCACCGTTGGTAAGCTGAACATTGCCCCCTATATGAAAACGTTCATCTACAAAAAATGTATTTACTCCTATACTATCGTTTGAGTTATAGATGTTGGTCCCGTTTCTGTCCCAAAAAGTATTATCGATCACATATTTCCAGTCAGTGCCATCGTGTTTGTACAGCCGGTTGGTGGTGGTTTCAAAAACCATCAATCCGGCTGCAGGAGAAGGAATGGCCAGCCTGTTTACGGATGACATTCGCGGGATAAGCAACCCTTTGGAAGAACTTCTAATTTCAAGTGCCGCCTGCGAAACAGGGGTACCGGTACCTACCAATACATTTTGCGTGGAAGCGGTGGCTGTGAACCAAAAAGAAAGCAGCAACAGAATGTGTTGTTTCATACAATGTGTTTACATTTTAAAAATTACAAAACAAAAATCAGTATCACGTCTCGGTGGTGGTGCGGTGCTACTGTCATAAAATGTATATATATAAACATTACCCGCAGAAAAAAAACTACTTGTACCATAGTGTCTTTCATTCGCTACGGTGACCATAACGACAGAATTGGCGGCAATACCGGTACAGGAAATTTGGTATAACCCTGTGTTAATTTTTGTAATTGTTACATTGGGTGTTACACTCCTGGGTGTGCCATCTTCCCATACACTTCCATAACAAAGCGGTGTAAGAGCAGTATTGCTCAAAGAGGGATTCGAAATTTTCTGGCTGAATTCAATATCTGCTGCCCGAACCTGTGCGTTTACGTTTATATCACCGGTAGCATATATATTGCCATTTACATGAAGCAATTCATCCGGGTTAGTTTCATTGATACCCAACCTGCCGGCAGCAGTAATATGGTGCAGGTTGCTGCCATTTAACCTGATGATCAATCGACCGGTATTATTACCACTATTGGTACCCATACGGATATCATCGCCGGAAAGCTGCACATATCCGGTGTTTACTGCACTTTGCTGTAGTTGTAAAATGGGATTGGTGCTGTTAAGGGTCATTTCCCCCTTACTCTTCAGAGAAAAATTATTCCCCGGAAAACCGGTAAGGCCCAACGAGATCGCATCTTCCCCGGTAATATCGGATGCATTATAATGAACGGATGCATTTTCAATACCTCCAATTTTGAAATCAAAGCCCTGTATGAAATTTCCCGGGCTTATATTGGAATTTGTAAAATTGATTTTCTGCATAAGCCCGGATGAACGGACAAGCCGGAGATCGCCATTTTCTATCTTAAAATTACCCGAAGCAATATGCAGCCTTTCCAGTGGCGCGGCGGTACCAATACCCACATCGTTACCCAGGGTATAGAGTATGTTGCCGCCAATCAGTTGCCAGTAACTATTATCAATTCCTGCGGTCCATTGACCGATGCTGTTATAATTATAGATACGGTTCTGCGTATTATCGTAGAGCATTAATCCATTGGCGGGATTGGTGATACCGGTGCGCTGTACACTGCTGAGCCTTGGGATCAAGAGGCCCCTGGAAGTACTTTTGATATCTAATGCTGCAGAGGGATGAGGCAGGCTGCCATCCGTATTGATGCCTAACCCTTGTGTCATTCCATTAAAATTGCAGCATAACAACAGCATAATGGAGGATACTAAAATGATACTATTTCTCATACTAAGAAGATTGAAAAATCATAAAATAAAATTTACCGTCAACCCGTGCGCCGCTGGGGGTGGCTTCAGATGCATCAAGGTTGTTGGTAACCCGAAATTTGTTTGTGCTGTAATAACTGGCAGTTGGCCCGCCGGTTACGATTATGGTACATGAAGCTGTAAGACCGGGAATGGTAATTTCATAAACGCCCTGAACCAATCTTGCCGAAGAAACATTTGGTGTGGCTACTTCAATAGTTCCATCTGGATTTATATAACCATAAGCCAGCGGAACCATGTTAAAAGTTCCGGTTACTGAAGGGTTATTTACTTCCCCGGTTATTTGAATATTGTTGGCGGTTATTTTATTTACTGCCGTAACAGAACCTGTTGCTTTTGTATTGCCCGCCACATGCAACCTGGTTAATGGCGTACTTGTTCCGATACCTACATCACCTGTACCATTCACATATATCCTGTTGGTGCCATCCATACGAACAATAAACCGCCCGATGTCGTTATCCGCATTTGTTCCGGTACGAAAATCGTCGGTACCGGATACCTGTAAAAATCCTTTGTCAATACCATCATTTTGCAATTGAAGCGTGGGGTTACCCACTCCATTGAAAAGCCATTCACCCGACTGCTTAAAAGTGGATGCCGTTATATTGAAAAAACCCATTCTCAACTGGTCTTCACCTGCCGCATCAAACTTTTTAAAACTAATATTGCTTTTGACCAGACTACCAATTGTGAAGTACAGTGATTGATTTGCTCCATTTGAATTAGCTTCCGTAATATCAAAATTGATTGAATTTACCAGGGTTGAATATTGTGCAAGAAGCAAGTTACCGGTAGATATCCTGGCATTGCCCCAAACATCCAGTGCTGCCTGGGGAGATACGGTACCAATGCCGATGTTTTTGTAGTAGGCCCCAACCACGTTGGATGATCTCGTCCAATAATCATTATCAATTAAAAAATTCCATCCTGAACCATCATAGGTATAAAACCTGTTGAATGTAGTTTCATATACCATCAGCCCGGCCGGCGGGTTGACTATCGCAGTTCGTTGCGCAGATGTCATCCTAGGCAGTAAAAATCCTTTTGAATTACTTACTATATCAAGCATTGCACTGCTATGCGGAGAAGTGGTGCCGATACCAATACTTTGTGCTGCTAAAAAATGATATTGTGCTATTACTAATAGACAAATGACAACTCTTTTCATACCGGTTGAGTTAATTTGGTGCTGTAGAAATATGTAGCCAAAGATGAAAACTCAACAAGAAAACAACAATAGCGAAATCGGGTGAAAACAGGGTGAAGGGCTAAACAATTTTATCACGCAGGGCTACAGATACCGCTTCTGTTCCGGAGTGCACATGCAGTTTAGCGTACGTGTTACTTACATGTGTCTTTACCGTATCAACCGCTACAAACAATTCAGCAGCGATCATCTTGTAGCTTTTACCTGCTACCAGCAATTGCAGTACTTTTTTTTCCTGGCTGGTAAGGTTGTAGTCCTTTGCAGGAGTGGCCGGTTGTAATTTATTTTTGAATAGTTCAAGAACTTTCCTGGCAATACCGGGTGTCATCGGCGAACCCCCGGCATGCACATCTTTGATGGCTTCCAGGTAACCATCAGGCGTAGTTGATTTTAAAATATAACCCGATGCCCCGGCGCAGATTGCATTGAAAATATAATCATCTTCAAAAAAAACTGTTTGTATCAGGATACTGATACCGGGGAAATGTTCTTTAACGATCCTGGTTGCTTCGATACCATTCATACCGGGCATCTCAATATCCATCAGTACAATATCGCAGGGAAATGCTTCGAGGTTAGCGACCAGGTTGCGGCAATCCGGCCAGGCACCCGTGCAGGTAAACCCTTCGGAGCTGTTCAGCAGCAGTTCAAAAGTTTCCCGCAGGTGCTTGTTGTCTTCGAAAACAGCTACACGTATCAAAACATTTCATTTTTACAAAGTTGATAAAAACAATTCCCTTCCCAATAGCGAAATCGGGTGAAGTTACAGGGGAACAGCCAGTTCTATGCTTGCTCCCTTGCCGGTTTCAGATGTTATCTTCAGCCGGCCATTTAATTCCTGCGCCCTGTTCTTCATATTATCCAATCCATTGCCCCCGGCGGTTGCATCGGGATCAAATCCTTTACCCTGGTCTTTTACCAGCAACGTTAATTCTTTATTATGTGTTCCCGCCTTCACTTCAATTTTTTCAGTGCCGGAATATTTTACTGCATTGTTAACAGCTTCTTTAAAAATGAGATAAATGTTCTTCCGTTGCTCCATCGTGAGTTTCCATTTTTCCAGTTCATCGAGATCAACGGATGCTTCAATATTTTTGCTGCTGCACATTTCATAAATAAACCGCTCCATTCGTTGTTTTAAACTGCCCGCTTCGCTTTCACCCGGCTTTATCATCCATACTATATCACCCATTTTGTCCATAGTCTCTTTCGCGTTGGTGCTCATTCTTTCCAGGACATCTTTGTGTGTTGCATCGCTGCCTGTTTGCTTTGCAGCTATCTGGCTCAGCATATGAATGCTGCTGAGGGAACTGCCTACTTCATCATGCAGGTCTGCAGCGATGCGTGTCCGAAGTTCCAGTTCCTTCATCCTGTTGCGCAGGCGGTACCGGCTTACTAACAGCCCAATACCCAATAGCGCCAGAATAGCGATTGCGCCGGAAGCCGTCAGCATGAATCGTTGTTGTTTTATTTTTTCATCCTGCAATTGCTTGTCTTTTGCCAGTAATTGTATCTCTTTATCCTTTTCATCTACTTTAAAACGGGTTTGCATGGCGGCGATATCTTCATCATACCGTTGCTTCACCAGCGTGTCATTCACCTGCCTGCTTATTTTCTGGAACTCGTAAGCTTTACTATAATTACCGGAAAGGGAATAGGCCTCAGCCAACATTTCTGCAGCAGTGTTGATTCTGTCATTATCACCCAGTTTCTGAAAGATCTCAAACCCTTTTGTGATCGCCTGTATCGCTTCGGGTATCCTTTTTTGCTTCATGTAGGCTTTACCAAAATGCTCCCAGGCAATAGCTATTTGCTTCTCATTATTCTGCTGTTGCGCATACTGCATGGCAAAACCGGCATATTTCTCTGCAGTAGTGTAATTACCGGATGACAGGTACACATCACTTAAATTACCATGATACATAGCCAGGTTATTCAGGTCTTTCAGGCTATCTGCGATGTTGATGGCTGTAGTAAAATTCTCAATTGCCTGCTGATAGCTTCCTGTATGCTTATAGATATTCCCAAGATTATTCAGCACGATAGCTGACATCTGCAAATTTCCAAACTTCCTGTACAAAGCAATGGCTTTGTTATAGTACTCTGAGCTTTGTACATACATATCCTGGTGATAATAAACGGAACCTATCGTTTGATAGACCCTTGCCCTCCTGTCATCACTGTTTACCTGTTCGGCATATTTTAATGAGGTATCGCAATCCTTCAGTGACTGGGTAAAATATTGCAGTTGCCTGTAAATATCAGCCCGGTTCAAATAAGCCAGGGCCAGCCGGTTTGGCTCACCCACCTTATGTGAATAATGAATAGCCGTATCTATAAAACTTAATGATGTATCTAATTTACCCGCAGAACCGTAACATGCGGAAACATTCAGGTAGCAGCCTGCAACGCCTTTATCAAACCCCAGCTTTTTACCCAGCACAATTCCCGCTTTACCGTAGTCGATAGCTTTACCGGGGTCTGTAAGCCTGAAAGTACCTGCCAGCATCCGGTAAAGGATCACTTTATTGGTATCTTCTTTTGCTTTGCTCAGTTCAGTAACAAGGGAATCAACATTAAGCTGCTGTGACAAACATGATGTTGCGGGGATGAACAATACAATAAAAAAACAGAGGGGCAATTTTTGCATTTTCTAATGTACTGAAAACCCCTGAGATGGTAAATAAACTATATATAATACTATCCTGTTATTTTGTAACAGAACCTGAACAACTTCCCTTCAAAATCAAATGGAGTGGTTGTTTTCGTAATGTCTTTGAAGCCGGAAGCATTTATACTTTCCCTGTCCAGTACAAACTTCCGGGAATTGGTACTGAAGTAAAGCGTTCCGCCTTTTTTCATCGCACAAAGACAATCATTGATCATCACAACATGATCTCTTTGAACATCGAGAAAATCGTCCATCCGCTTGCTGTTGCTGAAGGTCGGAGGGTCCATGATGATAATATCAAAATAACCCGCGGGGATCATTTTCAAGTATGTCAACACGTCCGCATGAATGAACTTGTATGCTGACTGATCAGCAAACCCGTTCAACTGCATATTCCTTTCGGCCCAGTTCAGGTACGTCTTTGAAAGATCAACTGTTACCACTTCAATGGCTCCGCCCGCTGCTGCATAAACGGAAAAGGAACCAGTATAGGCAAAAAGGTTCAGCACCCGTTTACCTGCGCATTGCTCTTTCACCATTTGCCGGGTTGTCCTATGATCAAGGAACAAACCGGTATCAAGATAATCGCTCAGATTGACAATGAATTTTAACCCGTTTTCATTGACCACAAATTCATGCTGCACTTCGCCAAACTTCTGGTACTGCCCTAGCCTGCCCGGTTTACGCTGGCGAAGCTTAAGAAAAATATTGTCTTTTGAAATGCTTAGCACTTCACTGATCGCCTGCATGCTTTCATCCATCCAATTGTCATGCTCTTCTTCCGTCATCCCATGCCTCCGTTTATATTCCGCCACATATATTTTCTCGTCATATATTTCGATACAGAAAGGAAATTCCGGCAGGTCATGATCATATAGCCTATAGCAGGTCACTCCCATTTTTTTGGCCATTTTTCCTGTATGCCGGAAAACCTTGGTTAACCGGTTACGGAACATTATCATTTTTTCTTCTGCCATCATATACAGTAAAATTGCCGAAAATTTATTACCGGCTTTTCTTATTTATTCCGAAATTAGCTTTCTGCTTTTGACTTATTAGCCCACACCAGGTTTTTATTTTATTTAATGACATAGAATGTATGCTATCGTAGATATTGAAACCACCGGCGGTTATGCCGCAGCCCATGGCATTACTGAAATATCCATTCATGTATTTGACGGGAGAAAAGTGTTAAAAAAATTTGAAACACTTATTAACCCGCAGCAACCAATTCCCCGGTATATACAGGCCATGACAGGGATAACGGATGAGATGGTGGCAGATGCCCCTTTATTTGAAAAAGTGGCCCCGGATATCTTTGCTTTACTCAACGAAAATATTTTTGTAGCCCACAACGTCAATTTTGACTACTCTTTTGTAAAAGGTCATCTCGCAGAATATGGTTTTTTACTGGATACAAAAAAACTATGTACGGTGCGGCTGAGCCGGAAGATTATACCCGGATTTCCTTCTTATAGCTTAGGTAATCTCTGCCATTCATTAGGAATTAAAATGAACAACCGCCACCGGGCAGGCGGCGATGCAGAAGCGACAGTAAAAGTATTCAGGCACCTTTTGCAAAATGACAAGGACCAGTTCATCCCAAAAAGCCTGCAGCGGAATTCAAAAGAATTCATCCTCCCTCCCAATGTCCCCAAGGATCATTTTGATCAATTACCTTATACACCCGGTGTCTATTATTTTCATGATGAAAAAGGGAAGATCATTTATGTAGGCAAAGCTAGAAATATACGTTACCGTGTAAACAGTCATTTCAGCAATAACTCGCAAAGCAGGCAAAAACAAAATTTTCTCCGCCACACGCATGCTATCAGCCACCAGCCCTGCGCTACTGAACTCATGGCACATATTCTTGAATCAACCGAGATCAAAAAACTATGGCCTATATTTAATTATTCACAAAAAGGATGGGAAGACACCTATGGCATCTTTGCCTACGAAGACCAGAATGGTTATATGCGGCTGGCCATTGAGAAGAACAAAAAACATCTCACCCCCGTTTGCACTTTTCACCACATCACAGAAGGACATAGCTTGCTGAGAAAGATGATAAAGGATTACCAGCTTTGCCCGAAGCTTTGCTTTATACAAACGGATCCGGGTAAATGTGAAGGTGTCAAAGAAGGCTATTGCAAAGGCGCCTGTGAACAAAAGGGAAAAAAAGGAAAATATAATTATCGTGTGCTGGAAGCAATAGAATCACTGCAAACAAGACCGAGTTTTGCTATTATCGAAGAAGGGCTGCAGGCAGACCAACAATCATGCATACTCGTACTAAAAGGAAAATTCTATGGCATGGGTTATATCCCTGCCGATGCACAGGTAACAGGTATCGAAGCATTGCAAGATTTTCTTACCCCTTACAAAGAGAACAACTACATCTCTAACCTGATCAACAGTTACGCTTCAAAATTCCCGCACAAAGTATTGTTGCTGGAAGCAACGGCCGCTCAGTCCAGCCATTGAAAATCCTTGCCGGGAGCCATCTGCGAAAACACTTCAACTACCTTAGGTGGTGGTACAGCCAGTTTCCGGTGCGCTGTATCAAGCCACGCCCCATCTACTGTAAGTACTGCTGAAAGTATGTCCTCATTCTTCATGATTTCATGCTGTATCGTCCAGCGGGAATAATCTCTTTTTGATTTCAGCAGCTTCAAATTTATTGTCACTTTATCTCCCAGCCTTATCTCCTTCCTGAATACGCATTCTTCTCTAAAAAGTATGGGGCCGAAATGCAACTGCTGCATCAGGCCGGTCGTCAGGCCATGGAAATGCAAAAACTCGATGCGGCAAAAAGCGCCCCAGTCATAATAGACCGAATGCCTGAGATGTACGTTTGGATCAAGATCAGACCACCTGACCTGTACTTCCTTAACAAAAACTTCCATATTGAACAGGTAAATTAGAAGATTACACGAAATTAAATGACCGGGGGCATAGGAAACCGGTCTGTAACTTTTATTTTTGCAACTTAATTCTAAAAACTCATGAAGAAACTTATCTTTTTCAGCTGTGTCCTGGCAGTACCCGCTATGATCATGGCCCAGCCGGCAAAACCAGCAAATAAACCAACCACCAAACCAGCTACCAAACCGGCTGCAAAACCCGCCGGCACGACCCCTGTTTTAAAAACATTAAGTGATTCTGCCAGTTATGCCATTGGGGTAGATATGGCAAATTTTTATAAACAACAGGGCTTTACCAGCTTCAATGTGTCATTATTCACAAAAGCATGTAATGATGTATATGCCGACAAACAGCCTTTACTGAAAGAAGGATCTGCAAATGAACTCATGAATAAAGTAATGATCAAACTACAGGAAGACAAAGCAAAACCATACATTGATGCAGGGAAAGCTTACCTGGCTGAAAATAAAAAAAGACCTGGAGTAAAAACAACGACCAGCGGCCTGCAATATGAAGTGGTCACAGAAGGCACCGGGATAAAACCTACATCACTTGATACTTTTGTATGCCATTACAGGGGCACATTGATTAACGGAACACAGTTCGATGCTTCTTATGATCGTGGTCAACCACTTATCATGCCGGTTTCTGGTGTTATCAGGGGCTGGACAGAAGGTCTTCAACTGATGTCTGTTGGTTCAAAGTATAAATTCTTTATTCCTTATAACCTGGCTTATGGGGCTTTTGATAATGGCGCTATACCGGGAGGATCTACGCTGTTATTTGATGTGGAATTGTTAGATGTAAAAAAGCGGCAGTGATCTTATTTGGGTTTTATCCGCTCTTTTGCCCAGGCTAAAGCCTTATTTAATTGCTCAGCTTCAGTAAGGTTGGTGTTGTCAAGTACAATGGCATCATCAGCCTTTTTTAACGGGCTAACTTCACGGTGGGAATCAATATAATCTCTCATCTCGAGGTTATTCTTTACTTCTTCGATCGTTACATTGGGATTCTTTTCATACATCTCCCTGAATCTTCTTTCCACTCTCACCGTATTATCCGCCGTCATAAATATTTTTAGTTCGGCTTTGGGAAAAACGACCGTCCCTATATCTCTTCCATCCATTACTATCCCTTTCTTAGTACCCATCTTTTGCTGCTGTGCCACGGCAAAAGCCCTTACCTCTTTGATAGCTGAGATATCACTTACTTTTTCAGCGATGATCAGGTCACGAATGACATATTCAACATTCTCATCATTGAGATACATTTCGCTGGCTTCCGCCTGTTCATTGAAACGAAAATCAAGATGGATCTCCTTCAGTGCAGTCTCCACTTCTTTTTTACTGGTCCAGTCAATATGATTGCGCAAAAAATATAAAGTGATAGCCCGGTACATGGCCCCGCTGTCAACATACAAATAACCCAGCTTCTTCGCCAGTTGCTTTGCCAGTGTGCTTTTACCGCAGCTTGACCAGCCATCAATCGTTATGATTATCTTTTTTGCCATGTCCCGGCAAACAGTTTTATGTATTTACATTTTACTTCCTCAAAAATAAAAAGGAGTGCTTAGATAAAACACTCCTTTATAAGTTTATTGAAAATATATTCTACGCCTTCGACTTTTCTTCTATACCCCTGAATGTGAACTTCAGTTTATTGTTCTCTTTATCCAGATCTGCTTCTAATACATCTCCTGCTTTGACATTCAGGTTTAATATTTCCTCCGCCAGCGGATCTTCCAGGTATTTCTGGATGGCCCTGTGCAGCGGACGGGCGCCAAATTGCACATCATACCCTTTATCAGCCAGGAAGGATTTGGCATCTTCCGTTAACTCAAGGCTGAAGCCAAGCGTCGTCAACCGTTTTGTCACTCCTTTCATCAGGATATCTATAATATTGAAGATATTCTCTTTCGTCAGGCTGTTGAAAATGATCACATCATCAATACGATTCAAAAACTCCGGTGAAAAAGTACGTTTCAGCGCTTTTTCAATAACAGCTTTATTGGCCTCGTCCTCATGCTCTACTCTTGAAGTAGTGGCAAAGCCTACACCGGCTCCAAAATCTTTCAACTGGCGGGCACCGATATTCGATGTCATGATGATCAGCGAATTTTTAAAATCGACTTTACGGCCCAACCCATCTGTCAACTGGCCATCATCCAGCACCTGTAAAAGAATATTATAAATATCAGGATGTGCCTTTTCTATCTCATCCAGCAAAATAACACAGTATGGCTTGCGGCGGACTTTCTCTGTTAACTGGCCACCTTCTTCATAGCCTACATACCCGGGAGGAGCTCCTATTAGCCGGCTCACCGTGAATTTCTCCATGTATTCGGTCATATCAATACGGATCAGCGCATCTTCTGAGTCGAACATATATCTTGCCAATGCCCTGGCCAATTCTGTTTTACCAACACCGGTAGGTCCAAGGAAAATAAATGTACCGATCGGTTTCTTCGGATCTTTTAATCCTACACGGTTACGCTGTATCGCTTTTACCACTTTTGCAATGGCATCATCCTGGCCGATCACCATATCCCGCATATCATCTGACATCTTGCGGAGCTTTTCTGTCTCTGCCTGCACCATTCGCTTCACAGGAATACCTGTCATCATGCTCACAACTTCAGCGATAGCTTCATCATTTATCGGGTAGCGTTTGTGCTTGCTTTCTTCTTCCCAATCTGATTTTGCTTTATCCAGGTCTTCTGCCAGTCTTTTTTCCGTATCACGCAGGGAAGCAGCTTCTTCAAATTTCTGGCTCTTTACCACTTTATTCTTTTCATTCTTTACATCTTCTATCTTTTTTTCCAGGTCAACGATGTTCTGGGGAACATTGATATTCTTCAAATGCACCCTGGCTCCTACTTCATCCATTACATCAATAGCCTTGTCAGGTAAAAGACGATCGGTGATATAACGGTCGCTCAATTTCACGCAGGCATCGATAGCATCGTCACTATATGTTACATTATGGTAATCCTCGTATTTGGATTTGATGTTATTCAGTATCTGGATGGTTTCATCCACGGTTGGCGGATCGACCATCACTTTCTGGAAACGACGGTCAAGAGCACCGTCCTTCTCAATATACATCCTGTATTCGTCCAGTGTAGAAGCACCGATGCACTGGAGTTCTCCTCTTGCCAGCGCCGGTTTAAAGATATTGCTTGCATCCAATGACCCGCTGGCGCCACCTGCACCTACGATCGTATGCAACTCATCAATGAACAGGATCACATCGCGGTTCTTTTCCAGTTCATTCATGATGGCTTTCATTCTTTCTTCAAACTGTCCGCGGTATTTTGTACCGGCCACTAATGCTGCCAGATCAAGTGAGATCACTCTTTTATCAAACAAAACCCTGGAAACTTTTCGCTGTACAATACGGAGAGCCAGGCCCTCAACAATTGCGGTCTTACCCACGCCGGGTTCACCGATCAGTATCGGGTTATTCTTTTTACGACGGGAAAGTATTTGTGATACCCTCTCGATCTCTGATTCACGGCCAACGATCGGATCCAATGATCCCATTTCTGCCAGTTTGGTTATATCACGGCCAAAATTGTCCAGTACCGGTGTTTTACTTTTTGCACTACCGGCCTGTTTTGAACTCTTTTGCTGAGAGTATTTTTTCTCTTCATCAAAATCGTCGTCATTTTCATCGGTGTATTCGGCACGGGTAGGATCACTGGATTTTACAATACCTAACTCCTGCCTGAAAAGATCGTAATCCACATCAAATTGATTTAGTATTTGGGTAGCGATATTCTCTTTGTTCTTAAGGATGGAAAGCATCAGGTGCTCTGTTTCAACAGTCGTGCTTTTTAAGGCCTTTGCTTCCAGTACGGTCACCCGTATCACTTTTTCTGCCTGCTTGGTCAGCGGAAGGCTGTTGATGTTAGCGATATTTTTTCCTGTCTTATCTTTTACGGCCAGTTCTATTTCCTTTCGAAGTTCATACAGGTCAACATTGAAACTTTTGAGGATACGGACTGCGGTATTATCACCCTCCCGGATCAGGCCAAGAAGAAGATGCTCGGTGCCGATAAAATCATTTCCCAGTCTCAAGGCTTCTTCCCTGCTGAATGAGATGATCTCTTTTACCTGTGCTGAAAAATTATTATCCATTTTTAGATAATTGGTTGATACAATATTAACGAATATATTTGGTTCCTGTTCTCCCGTAATTATAAACGGAATGTTGATAACGTTAGTTGTTCAGGAATCAATATTTTTTGAATTCGCTCCGTCTGGGCGGAGCGTCTAAATGTTAGCTATGGAGGTCAAAACAGATACCAAAGAGAAATTTCATGCCATCACGCTGCCGGGGCCCTCACTTTCTGCTACAATGACAGCAGAATTGGGTGAATGTTTGCTCCCTTACCTGCAAAATGACGTTAAAAACATAGTACTGATCCTGAAAGACATTAAAAACATTGATAACGCTGCTGCCGAAAAACTGGTGTCGGTCCAGCAACGTTTCTATGAGAACGGCGCTTCTTTTGTCATCTGCGAACTGCAAAAACCCGTGGAGGAATTTCTTGATCAAAATGAACTTTTGGAGATAATGAATGTTACACCAACCCAAAGCGAGGCATGGGATATCGTCCAAATGGAAGAGATCGAGCGGGAACTTCTGGACGGGGAATAAGACTGCCATACCCCAGTCCCCGCCGCGGCGGGTGACTTAGATTAAATATTTCCTTTTCTATATGAAGGATTATCGTTCCTTGTGTCACACACTTCATCACCAGTAATCCTATTCAGCAAAAAACCTGGTTGATCCATGATCCCCCAACAAGTAAAAGAACTTTTAAAGACCCGGCTGTCACAACGATCAGGTAAGACAGTTAGTTCATTTGAATGCAGGTCTGTCGGCGGGGGATCTATTAACAGTACTTACCAGGTAACCACCGATGCCGGCAAAAAGTTTTTCCTGAAACTAAATGATGAAACAGCTTTCCCACGCCTTTTTGAAAAAGAAAGGAATGGTCTCGGATTTATTGACCGGCAAAATTGCATCCTCACTCCTCCTGTTGTCTTTTATGAAACGAACGGCAACTACCAGTTGTTACTGCTCGAATGGATAGAAGGCGGGATACGAAATGAAAGCTTCTGGAAAAAATTTGGGGAACAGCTGGCCAAATTGCATTCCGTCACCCAGGAACATTTCGGCTTTTTGGAAGATAATTATATGGGATCGCTTCCGCAGATCAATACTTTCACGAACGACTGGAGTGAATTCTTCAACAATTATCGCCTCCGGCCGCAAATGGAGCTGGCCCTTACAAAAGGTCTTCTTGACAAAAGTCATATCGTTGCATTTGAAACCCTGTTCAAAAGATCAGCGTCAATTTTTAATCCCGGAAAACCTTCTCTTCTTCACGGCGACCTCTGGAGCGGCAATTTGATGTGCAACGAACAGTCATCGCCGGTATTGATAGACCCCGCTGTTTATTTTGGCCACAGAAGCATGGACCTTGCCATGACAACTTTATTCGGCGGATTCGATAAATCATTTTATGACGCTTATCATTATCATTTGCCGCTACCGGTCAATTATGAAGAGCAATGGGAACTGTGTAACCTGTACCCTTTGCTCATTCATCTCAATCTTTTTGGCAAAAGTTATTTACCCGCCATACTGAATACGCTCAGGAATTTTACCTGAACGCATCCAATACAGTTAAAATACCGTCTGCCTCCTATATGATAATACAATTATATTTCTATTTTTGAATCATGCTCGCTGTAACGATCCTTGGAAATAACTCTGCCGTCCCGGCTTTTGACCGCCATCCCACCAGTCAGGTAGTGACTATAGACGGTGACAACTTCCTGGTGGATTGCGGCGAAGGCACGCAAATACAAATGATCAATTACAAGATCAGGCGGAGCAGGATATCCCATATATTTATTTCCCACTTGCACGGAGATCATTATTTCGGCCTCGTAGGCCTTATCAATTCATTCAGCTTATTAAGTCACCAACAGGAATTACATGTGTTCGGACCTTCTGCCTTGCAGGAAATAATCGAAATGCAGCTGCGGGTGGCCGATACTAAATTGTGTTATCCCCTGCATTTCCATACGATCAGCGGGGCGTCCACCCTCGTGGATAGCGAAAAGATCGAAATAAAATGTTTCCCCACCCAGCACCGGGTAGAGTGTTATGGTTTTTCTTTCCGGGAAAAAAAGAAACCACGTAAACTGATCCTGGAAAGTGTAAGAGAAAATAATATCCCGCTTCATTTTTATGAGAATCTCAAGAATGGAGAGGATTTTATCACCAGCGGCGGTGAAGTAATAAAAAATGAATGGCTGACGACCGAAGCCCCGAAAGGAAAGGTCTATGCTTTCTGTGCTGACACCCGCTACAACGAATCGATGATAGAGCACATAAAGGAAGCTGACCTGATCTACCACGAAACAACTTACCTTGATAATCTCCGCGAACGGGCAGAAGAACGTTTTCATTCCACTACCCGGCAGGCAGCGCAACTGGCAAAGAAGGCCAATGTAAAAAAATTACTGATCGGCCACTTCAGCAGCAAGTACGATACGCTGGAAGAATTTGAAACGGAAGCAAGAGAAGTGTTTCCCAATACGGAACTGGCGCTGGAAGGAGTGACCTACAAAGTATAAAACCCCAATCCCCTAAAGGGGCTTATCAAATATTACTATCAGTAATCTATATTGCTAATGCAATTGCTTGTAAGCGGGATTGTGTATCCAATAAGTCCGCTTTAGGGATTTAGGGATTAATCCATTCATAAAACAAAGGGAATTCAATTCGCCATCTTGCTTCATTATGTTTACCATCTTCCCTGACAACGGTAGTCATTTCTGATTTTGATACTTTGCCCATTTCTTCATAAGCTTTTATCATATCCGGGATCATATTCTCTCCTTCCTGCTTACCGCCATAAAAGTATATTTTGGAAGCTACCGCATTGCCTTTATCCTTAATATCATCAAATATCTTTGGACCCACCCAAAATGCCGGGGAGAAAACACCTGCGCCACCAAAGACCGCCGGGTATTTTAGTACGGCATACATAGATATCAGCCCACCCATGGAACTACCGGCTACAAAAGTATTCTTCCTGTCTTTTAATGTGCGGTATCTTTTGTCTATGTATGGCTTTAATGTTACGGCTAAAAAATCCACGTACTGATCGCCTTCACCTTTTCCAAAACGCTCCATATCATAAGGACAATATTCATTAATGCGTTTCTGGCCCCCATTATCTATCGCTACCACGATACATTTCTTTTTCATCGAATCAATACACTCATCCACACCCCACTCACCTGAAAAGGAAGTAGCGTCATCAAACACATTCTGCCCGTCATGCATATAGAGCACCGGGTATTTAGTTTTTGACGAAGTATAACCTTCCGGCAAATAAACCCAGATCCTTCTTGTTCTTTTTAATTGCGGAATTAAAAATGCAGTATCTATGACCTGTACGTTCCTGCCGGCTGTACTTACCCTGGGCTTTGCCGGTATCCTGTCAGCCCATTCTTCAATATTTAATTGTATAGTTGCTTCACCGGGCACTATTAAAACACGATTGGCAACGCCTGCCCCTCCTTTTTTACATTCCGTTTTGTCCCATCCGCCACGGGTAATTTTATACTCATACTTACCATCGGCCAGTTTCAGGTCAATATAATATTCTCCTTTTTCTGTACGCTGAAAACGGTAGTTGGCATCCTGCGGATTCCAGCCATTGAATGACCCGGCTACATAAATATCACTACCGGAAGCATGATATTCTGGTAAGGTTACGATTGTGAACCTTATAGTCGGCTGCGCCATCAGCAATGATGCAAACAATAATGCAGATATGATAAGAATCGGTTTAAATATACTCAAGGGGCTAATTTTTATTTATTTTTATACATTAAGCGTCGACTGATCAATGAAAAAAATCGTCACAGTTTTTCTAATTGTCTATACAATATTGAGCGCATTCGCCATTGAAAAATTTGATAACTCTGAAAGAGGTGCTACTTTCATTGTTTGGATAATCCTTATTTGCTTAGTCATCCGTGAATACAAGAAGGAAAACAACTAATTTAATTACTTTAACGTATCAAGCCTTCTTTTCAAATCAATGTTTTCAAATAACTCTGCAACTTTATTACCAACATCAAACCAATACCCAGAATCAAGTTTTTGATTAGGCTCATAAAGCTTAGTTACTTTATATTCGGCTACCTGCCCGTTATCATTGACAGTTACAACAATGTTATGCCAAAATTTGTCTTGCCAAAAATTGATACTGTTTTCAATTTTCCAGCTTATATTCCTTGGAATTACATTAAATTCAAACATAGCATTGAAATTTTATTAGGAAACCAAAAATCGAGAATAACATAATCTCTATATAATTTCCTTCATCAATTCCTTAATCCTGTTATGATGTTTCTCACTCACCTTCCATACAGGCAGCCGGAAAGTATTCTGGCAAAGTCCCATTTCACTTAAATAGGCTTTTACACCGCTTGGGCTGCCTTCAGCAAACATAGAAGTAATAATGTCCGTGTATTTATAATGAAGTTTTTGCGCTTCTGTAAATTTTCCGGCCAGGCAAAGTCTTACCATATCCGAATATTCTTTCGGATAAGCATTCGCCACCACGGATACTAATCCTTCAGCGCCGGCAGCGATCATGTGCAATGTAACAGGATCATCACCGCTGATGACCATGAAATCGACCGGTTTGTATTTGATGACCTGGCTGATCTGGTCAAAATTGCCGCTGGCCTCTTTGGTAGCAAATATTTTTTTGCACTCACGGGCAATCCGCAATTGCGTATCTGCCGTAATGTTCATTCCTGTTCGTGAAGGCACGTTGTACATCATGATGGGAAGCGGCGTAGCCTCATTCAATGCTTTGTAATGCTGAAACAATCCTTCCTGGTTAGGTTTGTTATAATACGGCCCTACAGAAAGTATTGCATCATAACCTTCCAGGTCAAATGTTTTAAAACCCTCCATTACTTCTGAAGTATCATTACCACCTATACCGGCTATCAGCGGCAGGCGGCCTGCTACCGTTTTGCTGACAAAAGAAAAAACCTGTTGTTTCTCTTCGCCATGTACAGTTGCGCTTTCACCGGTTGTACCAAGCACCACCAGGTATTCTACTTTTCCGGCGATCCAGAATTCAATTAACTTCTTATAACTATCCCAGTCAATTTTCCCGTCAGCATGAAATGGCGTTACAATAGCGATACCTGTACCAGTGAATTTTTTACGAAGAGACATTTTCGAATTATGAATTAAGAGTTAAGAATTATGAATTGCTGAGTAAAGTTCTGAACGATGAAGAGTGTGACACAACAAAAGTCCAATAGAATTACCGAAGCCCGGCAAATAATCATTTGTAATAATCTTTAAAAACAATATTGCTAAAATTAAAGAACTCTTCGATCTAAGTTCCCCCTTCAGGGGGACAGGGGGCTTCACACTTCCTCCCAGAATCCCATCTTACCAAACTTCTCAATACGGTTATTAGTTCGTTCCTGCGGGGATCGTTGCTTCAATTCCTTTAATACGGGTACAAGGTAATTCTTCAATATCTGCGCCGATGCATCGTAGTCCCAATGCGCTCCACCCACCGGCTCAGGAATGATGCCGTCTATCAAACCAAAGCCAAGCATCTTGTCTGCTGTCAACCGCAACTGTTCGGCCGCTACTTCTTTTTTCTCCCAGCTTCTCCAGAGAATAGATGAACAACTCTCGGGGCTGATAACCGTGTACCAGGTATTCTCCATCATAAAAACTTTATCACCTACACCGATACCCAATGCGCCACCGCTGGCACCTTCTCCTATGATCACACAGATCACAGGCACTTTCAATCTCACCATTTCATAAATATTCCGGGCAATAGCTTCCCCCTGTCCTCTTTCTTCAGCTTCAAGCCCGGGATAAGCGCCGGGAGTATCTATTAATGTAATGACAGGTTTATCAAATTTCTCCGCCAGCTTCATCAGGCGAAATGCTTTCCGGTATCCCTCGGGATTGGCCATACCGAAGTTGCGCAGTTGCCGCATCTTGGTATTGATACCTTTCTGCTGACCGATGATCATTACCGTTTCCCCATCCAGGCTGGCAAAACCGCCTACCATCGCTTTATCATCCTTCACATTACGATCACCATATAATTCAACAAAATTGGTGGTCATCTTATCAATATACTTCAGGGTATAGGGCCTGTCGGGATGGCGGCTTAACTGCACCCGTTGCCAGCTGGTAAGATTTTCGGTGATCTCCTTTCTTTTTTCAAGTATGTTTTGTTCAAGTCTTGAGACAAGATCACTCATATCGATCTTCGTCTTTTCCTGCCGGCTCCTTGCGCTTTCAATTTCATCTATCAGATCTTTGACCGGTTTTTCAAAATCCAAAAACTGTCTGTTGGCATTGGTTGGCATAGTCGGTAAATGTGCGCTAAATTAAGGATTAAATAATAATGAAATAATGTGGCTGTCTGCCGTTAGTGACTCATTTTGAAAAGTACAATTGGGGAATTGGGAAATTTGTTTCTAACCGAACCTTACTGACAGCATCAGGGATACATCATTTCTTTACAATTCGTGCTCCATTCAGGAAATTTCCCAATTTCCCAATCCAAAATCCCAAAATAGGACACCACCTGTCAGCCCGCTATAGGAGGAGATAAACTTGTGTATAACAAATGATAACTATCGCTTCAACAAGGCGGAACGGGAAGTATAACGCTTGTCGGGAGTGTACACAAAAAGACAGGTCCCTTCCTTAATGGTATTAATAATGGGATAAGCTTCTGTTGCCGGAACAGCGGGACATCCCTGGCTGCGGCCAATATAACCCTGCGCTTCGATATATGATTCATCGACATAATCAGCGCCATGCATAACAATGGCCCTTTTTTGTGCCTTATCATTGATCCCTCTTTCAATTCCCTGCAGTCGTAAGGAATAACCATTACTGCCGTTATAAGTTTCCCCGGTAATAAAAAAACCCGGACTGCTTTTATAGGAAGAAGGCTGATTGGAAAAAGAGGAAGCCCATTCTTTGCCCGAGTTCCTTCCATGGGCAACCAATGTATTAAAAAGCACTTTATAATTCTTCATGTCCAGCACATAGAATCTTCTGTGGCTGCTTGGCTGACTGAAATCAACAATGGCAACAATAGATTCATTGATTATCCTGCCTTGCGACAAGAGCTTCTCCCACCCTTTCTGTGCATACTCAAATGCCTGGCGGCTAAGCCCCGAAAGCTCAAGATGCAGGCTGTCATATACAGATTTAAAAGTGGATGTGTGCTGCAATGAATCGGCAGGCGGCGATGCAGGCGAAGCTGCAGGCAACGGGATCAACCTGTTTGCTGAGATGGGTTTGGCAAATACAAGGGGTAAATGCAGTACAGCGATAAATAAGGAAGATACCAGGAGGTAAAACCCTTTCAGTTTTTCTTTCATGATACTAATTAACCTTAACCTGAAAATGCTTTGCCTTACTAATGTGTTACGCCTTCCTGTTCCTGGTTTCTTCTATCGGATAATTGCCTTATTATATTATGTGCCCGGTGAATATAACGACGGGCAATTCTATTTATTTTCTTTGGACCGGACGGGCTCAACCATTTAAATTACAAGCCCTTATCCAGCAACATGTTTCAAAAGCAAAAATGTAGAATTTAGGGGTAAATACCTTTCTGCCCTGGCACTGCTAACTCTGAAAATCCGGTGCAAATGTACGGGAAATAACCGTTTTATCCTGCGATATGATTATGGCTTTTATTGGCGAAGGATATTGTAAATAAGATCGCCGGTTGTGTAACATAAGTAATGTAGCATAGCCGGAGTGCAGCATGGTAACAAAAAAGTATCAGCAGAAATTATTGAAACCTATTTAATTTTAACTACATTTAGTTATTTATACATATTTGGTTATTTATAGTTTAGTCTTTACCCCCCACTTAGTCCTTACTCTAAACAATTTTTCGGGAGAGAAAATAATACCCCACCGAGTTTTAAAATTTCTGCTATAAGAGGAAACATCCCGTTTCTGCACCCCCTGAGGCCATTTGCCGGTTTGTAGAGATATGAAACAGGTAAAAGTTAATATTGATTTTGTAGCCGGGATACTTGTCGGTTACCAGGCAGATGGTAGATTATTGAGTAAGGCCGCAACAGGCCTAAGCAATAAAATGTTTTATCAATGCCGGGCAAACCGCCATCATATCTGTTGAAAAACCTCCAAATCCTGCGCTGACCAAAGTCATTAGAAGCTATGAGCACCCTCAGATTAAGCAAACCCAATACTAAATAGATTTACTCCTCAACAAAATAAATCACAACACAACCCTTTAAACTTTAAACCTAAATCTAAACATTATGATTATCCAGACAAAAAAAATGCTTGCAGCTATAATGTTGTTTCTTTTTGCTGCATCAACCGGAATAGCCCAGAACGAAGAGCAGAAAAAAACAATGGAGATCTACGGCTTCATCATGATGGATGCAGGATATAACGCCAACCAGATACACCCGGACTGGTTTGATGTAGTGCGGCCTACCAAATTACCATCGTACAAGAATGAGTATGGCACGGATGGTAATTTCTATTTCTCCGTTCGCCAGACACGTTTGGGTTTCAAAAATTATTTTCAAACACCGATGGGAGAATTGAAAACCCATTTTGAATTTGAAATGTTCGGAACCGGTGTGGATGCGGGGCAAACTACCATGCGTTTGCGTCATGCCTATGCAGAGTTGGGCAAGTTCGGTGTGGGACAATACTGGAGCCCGTTCATGGATATAGATGTATTTCCAAATACTGTTGAATATTGGGGACCCACAGGCATGGCTTTCTTCCGGAATGTACAATTCCGCTTTATGCCGATACAGGGTGACACCCGCTTAACGATCGCATTGGAAAGACCGGGCGCCAGCGCCGACCAGGGAATGTATTCAGGCCGGGTGGAATTGCAGGATGTAAACCCCCAGTTCCCACTTCCCGATCTTTCCGCTGAGTACCGGTATGCAGGCAAGTTTGGTTATGTAGAGCTGGCCGGTATCGTGCGCAGTATAAAATGGGAAGACCAGGGCAACGATCCGTATGATCTTACCGGCGATGCATTGGGCTGGGGACTGAACCTGAGTACCAACCTGAAGCTGGGCA
>DATDIX010000254.1:0-5302 GCA_036520835.1 Chitinophagaceae bacterium
CACCCAAAAACTGATATAGCCAAGCGGTTGGGCCAGTAACACTACCAACGGGATAAGCGCAATCAGCAGCATTGCTTTCATGCGCCCATCATAAGGAGTATATCCTTTTTTAATAAAATACATAGGAAACCAACCTCCTCCAATGCTTCCAAATATTGTCATGCTATACAATACCGTCAGGGGCAGAATGATTTCCGTGCCGGTTATTCCAAATGTTACTTTCAAATATGCCGGCAACCAAAACAAAAAAAACCACCATACCCCATCTGTCATAAATTTTCCAAATGTAAAAGCCCATGTTTGTTTATAGCCAAGCAATTTGAACCATGATACTTTACCCGTGACTTCCACGTTGCTATTTGCAGCCTTATTATCATCTATATCACTATGAATGTAGTCAAACTCGGCTTTGGAAAGCCTTCTTTGTTTTTCCGGTTTATCATAATAGATAAACCAGAATATCAGCCATAAAAAACCAATAGCGCCAATAATGAGAAAAGTAGATTGCCAGCCCCAGTTATAAGCGATCCAGGGTACTGTAAGGGGAGCCAATATGGCGCCGATATTTGTACCTGAATTAAAAATGCCTGTAGCAAATGATCTTTCTTTTTTAGGGAAATATTCCGCGGTTGTTTTTATCGCTGCCGGAAAATTTCCTGCCTCTCCAAAACCGAGCAGTGCGCGGGCAACCATAAATCCTATTACAGAAACGGGAACAGTACTCATACCCAGCCATGCCAGCATGGGAGCAAGGCCTTCTCCTATTGGAATAGCCACAGCATGCAGCATAGCGGCAATTGACCAAATGATCAAAGCCCATGCATACCCTTTTTTGGTTCCTAATTTATCTATGATCCTGCCGGCAAATAGCATGGATATAGCATATACGAATTGGAAAACCGAGGCAATATTTGCATAATCGGTATTGGTCCAGCCAAATTCCTCGGCTAGTTGTGGCTGTAAGAGACTTAATACCTGGCGGTCTAAATAGTTTACTGTGGTAGCAAAAAACAACAAAGAACAAATTGTCCACCTGTATTTTCCTATGGCTTGTTGCATATGAGGCAATTAATTTTTAATCGTTGAGATCAGTTCCAGCACCTCCTTTGTCATCTTTTCAATAGTAAGATAGTCCTTTTGCTCCATTAGTTTTTTACTGATCAGCTTGCTTCCCATCCCTACCGCACATACTCCTGCTTTGAACCAGCCTTCGATATTTTCTTTGGTAGTGTCCACCCCACCGGTTGGCATAAATAACAATTTGGGGAAAATATCTTTGATACCGCTGAGGAACTCAGGGCCCAGCATATTTCCGGGGAAAAGCTTAATGAATTTTATACCGGCATTCTCTGCCGCAATGATCTCACTGGGGGTCATGCAACCGGGTGCATAAAAAATATCCTTGCCTGTTGCATAGCTGGCTACTTCGGCCACAAAACCCGGGCTTACCAGGAAATCAGCGCCTGCTTTTATATAGTCTTCGGCTTGCTGCAGGTTCTTGATCGTTCCTATACCCATCATTAACCCGGGCATATCTGCATTTCGCACCTGTACCAGTTTCTTAAAGTTATTCAGCGCCGCTTCTCCGCGGTTGGTATATTCGATCGCTTTTACCCCTGCTTTGTAAACAGCACGCAATACTTCCACGCTTACTGTTTCATCGGCATTAAAATACAAAGGCAGCATGCCCTGCGCTATAATTACATCTGTTACCTGTTTGCTGGTAGCCATATTTCAAATTTTTACTTTTATCACTAATTTTTTTATTTCTGCGTCCCCGATCATGGGTGCATGTACATCTTCCGGGAAGAAAATGGCGAACTGCCCGTCTGCTAATTGAAAGTACATATCCGGCTGCTCATGATACAGTTGAACATCCTTTTCAGGATTATACCCTCCGTTCGGTGTTACACATTTTTCCCTTGGCTTCCAGCCGATCTGCTCCACACCTTTAATGCAAAGCTGTATATCAATATGCTTGTCGTGACACTCGAACTTGGCAACCGACTCAGCAGCCGTCACCCCTTTTTTATTGGAAAAGATGGCTTTTAGATTGTCACCGTCTATTTCGTACTTGCCCATCTCTATCGTATCCAGGCTGGTCTTCTGAATATATTCAAATGCTTTGGCGAACAGCGGATGAGCACTGAAGTATTTTGAAGCGTTCTTTAATGTATCTACTATCATTGTTTGTGGTTTACTGTTTAAAGTTCAGAGTTTAAAGTTTCTATCGCTAACTTTAAACCATTAAACCTTAAACCTTTTAAACTTTTCTATCTCTGCACCCTTCCGCTTCCGTCCCCTTTCACCAGTTCTTTCACTTCGCTTAAAGTAGCATGGTTCAGGTCGCCGGGTATTGTATGCTTGATCGCAGAGGCTGCTACGCCAAACTCAGCAGCATCCGGCATGGGCATACCCGTTACCAGGCCATAAATAAAACCGCTGGCAAATGAGTCACCGCTGCCGACACGGTCAACGATACGGACATTATATTGTTTGGTATGATAAAAATCCTTGCCGTCATACACCAATGCACTCCAGCCATTATCACTGGCGCTATGGCTTTCCCGCAGCGATGAAGCAATATATTTGAACCCGAATTTCGCTTGCATTTGTTTGAACACATCTTTGAACCCTTCGAGGTTCAGCTCCCCCTTGGTAACATCTGTATCTTTTGCTTTGAATCCAAGGGTAGTATCTGCATCTTCTTCATTACCGATACACACATCCACATACTGGCAAAGTTTGGTCATCACCTCCCTGGCTTTTTCTTTACTCCATAATTTTTTGCGGTAGTTAAGATCAATGCTTGTGGTGATCCCTTTTGCTTTCGCTGCTTTCAATGCGGCTTCCGTTAAGGCTGCGGCTTTATCGCTCAGCGCTGGTGTGATACCGGTAGTATGAAACCAACTAGCCCCTTCCAATATTTTATCAAAATCAAATTCTTTACTGTCAACATCAGCAATAGATGCGCCTGCACGGTCATATACCACCTGTGATGCCCGCATGGATGCACCCGTTTCCAGGAAGTATATCCCTAACCGGTCGCCACCTCTTACTATAAATTGTGTATCCACACCATAACGACGCAAATGATTGATAGCAGACTGGCCGATCGGGTTATTCGGCACTTTGGTCACAAAGGTTCCGTTCAAACCATAATTACACAAGGCAGCCGCTACATTGGCTTCGCCACCACCATAGGTAACATCGAAAGTATCAGCCTGTACAAAACGCTTAAAATCGGGAGTTGACAAACGCAACATGATCTCACCAAGAGTTACAACTTTTTTTGACATATTCTTTTTGATTTACTTTTTAGTTATTGAAGGGGGTGAAAGATACATTATGTTTTTATATACCGGCGTACCGTCCCTTTTCTTGTACCGGGACCGTTACCGATAACCATAAAGGCTTTCTCAGGCATTTACTATTTTCGCAGAAACAGGTTTATTATCCAACTGCCAGTTAAAATAATTCTTTGCATTATTGAAACAGATATCCTGGATCACTTTACCTACCCAGTTGATATCATTGGGCAATTCACCATTCTCAATCTCATCTCCAAACAGGTCGCAGAGTATCCTCCTGAAGTATTCATGACGCGGGAACGAAAGAAAACTTCTTGAATCGGTCAGCATACCGATAAAGCGGCTCAGTAATCCCATATTCGAAAGGGCATTGATCTGCTTGGTCATGCCATCTTTCTGATCAAGGAACCACCAGGATGAGCCCCACTGCACTTTACCTGCCGATGATCCGTCATTGAAATTGCCGATCATGGTTGCCATCAATTCGTTGTCGGCTGGGTTCAGGTTATATAATATCGTTTTGGCCAGTTTATTATTAGCATCCAGTTTATCCAGGAATTTTGCCAGTGTCCTTGCCTGTGAAAAATCCCCGATAGAATCCCAGCCCGTATCAGGCCCGAGTGTCTGCGTCATCCTTGAATTATTATTTCGCAAAGCGCCAAGATGAAATTGTTGCACCCACCCTTTTTCCCAGTCCCATTCAGCGAAATGGATCAGCATCGCAGACCTGAATTTTCTTTGCTCAGCATCGTTGAGGTTCTTTCCACCATGCACTTTATTAAAAATGGCATCTATCTCTGAGCCGGTAAAGTCGTCTGCATAAATTTCTTCCAGGCCATGATCGGATACATTACAACCCATCGAAGCGAAAAAGTCATGACGGTTTTGCAACGCAAACAAAAAGTCATCGAATGATGAAATGGCAATATTCGTTGCGGCTTCTAATTTTTTAATATAAACAAGAAACTTTGCCGGGTCGCTTACATTCATTGCATTATCCGGGCGGAATGCCGGCAGGATCGGCGTTTCAAAACCATCCTCCTTTATCTTTTGGTGATACTCCAATGAATCAACGGGATCATCTGTAGTACAAACCAGCCTTACATTCATTTTGCGTAACAAATTGCGGACAGAATACTCTTTTGTCTGCAACTTCGCTGTGCACTCTTCATATATTTTCTTAGCCGTGTCAGCATTCAGAATATTATGTACATCAAAATAGCGCTGTAGTTCCAGGTGTGTCCAATGGTACAGCGGATTTCTCAGTGTATAAGGAACGGTTTCGGCCCACTTCTGAAATTTTTCCCAGTCACTTTTATTCCCGGTGCAATAACTTTCATCCGCTCCGTTGGTACGCATAGCCCTCCATTTATAATGATCGCCATACAACCAAACCTGTGTCAGGTTTTTGAACTGTGTATCTTCTGCTATCTGCTGTGGCGGCAGGTGGCAGTGATAATCTATAATGGGCATGTCTTTAGCAAACTCATGGTAAAGGCGCTGCGCTGTCTTTGTTTTCAGTAAAAAGTTCTCGTCTAAGAATTGTTTCATACAACTGCTTTAGTATTTATTAGTCCGGAAGTCAGCGAGACAGAAAGACCGGAAGATGAACCTTACAGAGCGAAATGATTTTCCAGCTTCCGGAGAAATCCTTCCGGACTTCCCGTCTTTCCGACTATAACGACACCCCTCTCTTCCACGGAATAAAATCATCCTGGTTCAACAGTACTGCTTTCGGAATCACTTCTCCACTTGCTGCTTTGATACAATACTCCAGTATCTCTTCGCCCATTTGCTCAATGGTCTTTTCTCCATCTATGATCGGACCGGTATTGATATCTATGATATCACCCATTCTTTTTGTCAGTGCTGAATTGGTTGCAACCTTGATCGTCGGGCAAACTGGATTACCGGTTGGTGTTCCCAATCCCGTTGTAAATAATATCAAGGTAGCGCCGCTTGCGGCTTTACCGGTGGTGGCTTCCACGTCA
>DATDIX010000255.1:0-24105 GCA_036520835.1 Chitinophagaceae bacterium
AACACGGGCATTATATTTACCAGGGCCTGTTTTTGTTAATGTACCATTATTGATACTTACCTGGATCTTATCATCACCTCCGCCGCTTGCAGCAACAGAAACAGGATTGTCTACTCCTATATAAAGAACATTCATTTTATCAAGGGCTATCGAAGCATTTGCCTGTCCTACTTTATACTCAACGGTTTTTTCAATAACTTCCAGTTTTCCTGTTTCCTGGTTCATATAAGTGATCTTAACAGGAATAGAATGGGAGCCGATACCGCCGCCGGGAAGTTTTGTATGTGCCGCACCGTCAGCATCGAGCTGTACCGTTGATCCGCCAATTACAATAGTAGGTGCCGCCTTTTTGCTGAACGCACCAACCGCAGCTGTAATTTCAATCTCCTGTCCGGGCATCAGGTAATTGGAATTTTGCCCGATTACTGCCCCATAGCTATCAAATACCACGGTTACTTCACCCACTTTAGTATGACAGAACTGAACTACCCTGTTCTCTGATGTTTTCACATCATTCTGAAATTTACTGAGAATAGTCAAGCCGGCTACTACAGGTACCATGTGGAAATAAGCACCTTCCCATGTTTTACCAGCCCTGTTTGGGCTTTTTGGTTTGTCAACGTTGATCGGAAGTGAAGTCGCGAATTCAGCATTTATAGCAGTATCTATAGCCAGGATATTCTTTCTATACTCAGCCAGCATTTTTTCCAGTTTCTTTCCTTCACCTTTCTCAATCATAACCCTTGTGGTAATATCAAGATCGCCTTCTTTAAATTTCTTGCTTTCATTTTTGGGATCTCCATCCGCTTCGGTAAGGATCCTGTTTTTGAGGACTTGTATGTAATCAAAGATCTCCTTACTGAGTTGTTGAGCCTTCTCAGCTTTAGGATGCCAGATATTAGCCCTTGCATAAGAAGAGGAGGTTGGATCCTTCCTCTTTTCGTCCAGGGATTTCATGATCTGCTCCGTGGATTTATTAACGGTGACGTTGGTATTCTCTAAACTTTTATTAACCGTCTTGAAGGCATTCAATATCTCTGATGATACGTTCAGCGCCAGCAGGGCTGTCAGAACGAGATACATCATATTGATCATCTTTTGCCGCGGCTCGCGAGGTAAAGACATGACGAATGGGTTTTAATTTGAATATAATGGTGACTTTCAAAAATCACGGGATACGGATCTTAATAAAACGAACCTTATTCCGATGTTAGTTATTAGTTGCGACCCTGCATGGCACTTAACATATTGCCATAAATATTATTCAGGCGGCCTAAGTTACCAGCCAGTAAAGCGATCTGCTCCTGTGCTTTCTTGGCATCTCCTACGCTTTCCTGCATTGCTTCAGAAGCTGATGTCAGGTTGCTGTAGAACTTATTCATCGCCTTCAGGTGATTGTTAGTATCCTGCAGTTCGAGTTCATAAATTGTATTCAGGGAAGACAGGTTCTTGGTCAGCACCTGTACCTGCTCATGGAATTGTTTGGTACCATCAGCAGCCTGGTTAAAGTGTTGTATACTGCTGGCCGCACCCAGGTACGCATCTTTCATCGTGGTCAGGGCACTGGCAGCTTCACGGGTTTTAGTAGTATAGTCACCTGTAGCAGCAACTACATCAGTTATATCCGACATTTTATCTACGGTTCCGCCTAACTTTTTGAAGTTCTCACCCAAACGGCCAAGATTAGCAGGGGTGATATCTGCTTCACGCAGCATATCTTCTAATTTGGTAAGAGCAGGATTACCGCCGCTGTTACCTAAAGCAAGGGGAGTTACTTCGAATTTACCTGTACGGGCTTTCTCAACATCCGGGTGTTCGTTGATGTTAGGGAAATAACGCTGCCAATGTGGTTCCTCGGGTGGAGGCACTAAGAATGCCATTACAAGGAATACGATTGCTTCTGAGATAAGTCCGACCATGATCGCCTGGTCAGCGCCTTGCCAGTGAAGGATTTTCATCATCGCGGCAAAAATTACAACCGCAGCAAAAAAACTGAAAAGGAAGTTAAGCACTACCTGGCCTCTTGAGGTTTTAAAGAACAGCATAATGGGTTCGTTTTATAGATTATTAATTTTAAGAGAAACGATTTTAACAAAGAAAAAATTGTCTTAAAAAAAGAAAAAGAGGTCCAGAGATAGACCTCTTTTCAGAATGAGTTTTTTATTTGCGGCGACCTTTTTGAGGGGCGGCTGGCAAATCAATTACATTGCGGAATCCGATGTAAGATTTGGCTGAATCCTGGTATTCGTATGCACTGGTACCTGTCTGCAGATAATAGCCAACATCTTTCCAGCTTCCACCACGGATTATTTTACGCTTCATCAGCGGGAGATCATCATCTTTTGCATTCCAGCGAACATCAGGGTTCATATCGTGCTGGAAGTTTGTACGGCCTTCATAATAGATAGAAGAGGTCCACTCAGCCACGTTACCTGACATGCAATACAGGCCAAAGTCATTAGGCCAGTAAGCGTCGGCACGCACTGTATAGAAACCACCGTCTTCAGGATAGTTACCACGACCAGGTTTAAAGTTGGCCATTAAACATCCTTTTTTATTACGGAGATAATAGTTACCCCAGGGGAACATAGATTGTGAACGTCCGCCACGGGCTGCATATTCCCATTGCGCTTCTGTAGGCAGGCGGAAATCTGACTCCTGTACTCTTTTCTTACCATCCAGCCATGAGTTCAGGTAGTGTGTTCTCCATTCTGAAAAGGCAGTTGCCTGTTTCCAGTTCACACCCACAACAGGATAGTTTCCAAATGCAGGATGAGAGAAATAACGTTTAGTCATTGGCTCATTATATGAATAAGCGAAGTCGCGGATCCATACTAATGTATCAGGATAGATAGGAACGTCTTTCTTTATGATAAACTTAGAACGTGGTTTACCGGCATTATCTCTCCGGGCCGCTTCTTTGAGGTCAAATACTTCTGAGTGGTAAATGATCTTGGTAGGATCAATTTCTTTTTTACCGAAGATCCTGTCATCAGGAGCCAGGATGAGATCAGTATTACCAAGCGCTTCTACTGTCTTGGGATCATCCCATTTCAGTGTTTTCATTTTTACCCGGTCAACGTATTCGACACCATCAGGGCCGGCTTTTACATAGCCGAGCTTCCGGGCTGCTACAGAGTCACGAACCCAGAATACAAACTGGCGGTATTCGTTGTTGGTGATCTCGGTTGCATCCATCCAGAATCCACTGATAGATACGGAACGGTTACGGGAACTAAAGGCGTATGCAGGATCCTCATCGCTGGGACCCATATGGAATGTACCCTGGGGAATGTACACCATACCCGGAGGTTTCGGGAGGGTGTAACGACTACCCGGAGAAATTCCGTGCACCTGGCCATCATTAGGCAAGGAGCCGCCTTTGTTTTTCTTTCCCAGTATTCCACAACTTGAAAGCATCACTATGCAAACAGCTGCGAGCAGGGAGTAGTAGGGGGTTTTCGGTTTATTCATACACTTAAAGGGTATTGGGCAAATATAATATTTTGGTTTATTCGCTACCACAACGTTACCATTTATTTTTTTATATACAAATCGGGTTTTACGAAGTAAATACCCTAACGATTATGAAGACTGTTTTATTGTATTAACAGATAATTAATTGCCGGTTTTAGCCCTGTTTATCAGTGACATAAACGAGACAATTGAATCAACAGGTTGCTGACAGACAAAGTCTTTGCATAAATAAATTAGAGGCTTTTCTGAAATTGTTCTGTTAGTCAATAACTGGAACTGCTGGTTCTCAGTATCTGAGCTCATTAATACCCTATGCGGAAGGTAGAGAGCAAAAAAATCTGTCCTGAGTTTTTCATAGTTTTTTCCAATAATTGCCACTTCGGAGGTACCTGTTACCATTTCCTGCAGCAGGCATGCCCAAATGCCAAAAGATGTGGGATACCTGGAAATAGCCTGGCCCAGCGAAGAAACCATACTTATGCTCCTTTCTCTCCATTCCTTTTTATCAAAAAGCACAGAAAGTTGATATAGATTCCGGACCATTACTGAGTTACCCGATGGAACGGCTCCATCATAAACTTCTTTTTTACGGATGATCACGTCTGCCTGCCCCGTTTTGGTGTAATAGAAAAAATCAGAATCCGGCCCGCCGAAACTATCTATTATATGTTCTGTAAAGCCTTTGGCTTTCAATAGCCACCCAGTATCGCCGGTTATTTCCTGTAAATGGATAAGCGCCTCGATCAAAAAAGCATAATCGTCAAGAAAAGCGGGGTGTTTGGCTATATTAGCCTTCCATGTATGGTTGAGTTCATCTGAATCGCCGGTCCTGAATTTTTCAAGCAAAAAAGACATATTGGAAATGGCCAGCTGCCGGTATTCCGGGTTACTGGTTGCCACAAAGGCTTTACTGCATGCCGTATTCATTAAAGCATTCCAGCTAAGGATGATCTTGTCATCCAGTAAAGGATGTATCCTTTTGTTTCGTCGCTGCAACAATTTTTCCTTTCCCTCCTGTAACAAACTATTTAGCTTATCAACAGATATGTCTTTTTGCTTAGCGAATTGTTCAAGCGGGGTTCTTATCCTGAGGATGTTCTTTTCTTCCCAGTTTCCTTTCTCTGTTATATCATAGTAGTCGCAAAAAAGAGCAGCATTCTCTCCCAATATTTCTTTTACTTCATTAACGTCCCAAACATAGAATTTTCCCTCCACTCCTTCACTATCCGCATCTAAAGCTGAATAAAATCCACTTTGCTGATACAGTAACTCCCGCCTGATAAAACTCATCGTTTCATCAATCCCCTCTTTATACTTTTTTTCTTTTGTTAGCTGGTAAGCTTCACTTAAAACAGAAATGATCAGCGCATTATCATACAGCATTTTTTCAAAATGCGGGGCCAGCCATTCTGTGTCGGTAGAGTAACGGGCAAATCCGCCACCCACCTGGTCATAAATACCCCCTTCCAACATCTTATCCAAGCTGAGTAACGCTTGTTGTAATGCTTCTTTGTTCTGGGTAACATGATGATACCGTAACAGGAATTGTATCGTAAATGTTTGCGGAAACTTTGGCGCTCTTCCAAAACCACCCCATTCTTTATCTGCCGATGTCATGATATTCTCAAAGGCTTCATCCAGTCTTTTCTTTGAGAACAATTGGCTGGTATCAGCTGGCTTTTGTGAGCCGAATGAATTGGCCTGAACAAGATGCTCTGTAAGGTTTTCTGCCTGCGCCTCTATTTCATGCCTCCGTTCTTTAAAAGCCTGTGCAACGTTTTGCAAAACTTGCTGCCAGGATGCACGGTTAAAAGCTGGCTTTGGGGGAAAGTAAGTACCCCCATAAAATGGTTTTGCATCAGGGGTCAGAAAAACATTCAATGGCCATCCTCCGCTACCGGTCATAGCCTGCACTGCATCCATATAAATATGATCAATATCCGGTCTTTCTTCCCTATCAATTTTTATATTTATAAAATGTTCATTCATGATGCCTGCAATGGTCTCGTCTTCAAAACTTTCCCGTTCCATGACGTGGCACCAATGACAGGCCGCATACCCGATACTGACGAGAACAGGCTTATTCTCATCTTTTGCCTTCAACAATGCCTCATCACCCCAGGGATACCAATTGACTGGATTATGAGCATGCTGCAGCAGGTAAGGGCTTGTTTCGTTGATAAGACGATTTGTATGTTTATGCATAGCTCTTCTTCGGTTCAGCACAACGAAGGTGAGTGAATACGGCTGTAAAACAAAAAAGACGCCCCAAAGGCGTCCATATATCAGTAAAAATCAATTTCTTATTTTTTTTTGCCGGCAAGGAATTGCTCTAATGCAGCTACCATACTTGGCGCCTGGGGCAGCGGAGCTTTGATCTCCAGTTTCAATCCTGCATCCTCTGCAGCTTTGGAAGTATTGTTTCCGAAAGCACCGATCACCGTACCATTTTGTTTAAACTTGGGCAGGTTATCAAACAAGCTCTTTACGCCACTCGGTGTAAAAAAGCAGATTACATCATACTCCGTATTTGTAAGCAACTCTTTTACATCATTGCTTTGGGTGCGGTACATAAAGGCAAGTGAATATTCACAGCTATTGCCTTTGAGCCAGCTTACGATCTCATTATCCTGTTGGTTCTCTGAGCACACATACAGGAACTTTTCATTACTCTTATGTTTATTGATGACATCAAACATGCTTTTATTGGTGCCATCTGCGCCATAGAAAACTTTACGCTTACGATAGAGAATGAATTTCTGCAGGTAGAGTGCCACAGCTTCTGTAATGCAAAAATATTTGGTATCCTGGGAAACGCTGACCTTCATTTCCTCGCAGGTGCGGAAGAAATGATCAATTGCATTGCGACTGGTGAATATGACTCCGGAATAATTTTGAATCTCGATCTTTTGCTTGCGAAACTCCCGGGCCGGTATGCCTTCCAAACGGATAAAAGGCTGAAACTCCAGCGCTATATTGTATTTCCTGGCAAGCTCAAAGTACGGCGACTTATCGCTATCAGGCCTCGGTTGGGTAATCAGGATTTTTTTCATGTTCTTTGGCGGTATTTCGGTCTTAACCCCGTTTTTTACCATGTGGTTCGGCTAAAGTTGAGTGCAAAGGTAAATAGTTCTACCGAAAAAAGAAAAGTAACGCCTTGTAAATCAGCAAAAGGGGAGCCAATTCAAAAGCACAGAGGTATAAAAAGAAATGAAAGGGGTTGAACCTGACCTGATTACGAATTGAAGTATAGGTCAATAAAAACCTGTAAATAAGCAACACCCCTATCCCGCACCAGGAAAGTACCAATAGGACGGGATAAGCATTTCCCTGTATAAACGTAAGCAGTACCAGGAAGGGAAGAAGGAAAATGCCTACTACTTTATTAATAAGAAAAACGATAAAGATGTATGTTTCGGCACCTTCTTTCATATTGAAGATCCACCCTGATATTTTAAGCCCGATGAATTTGACCATATATATTACCAAAAGCCCCAAGGCACAATAAAGAAACAAGAGCCAGAAATTATCTACAGGGGTACGATCAAAATGCTGCAATACAATATCAATATATAATCCTGCACTGACCACAAAAAAGATATTTAGCAGTAAAGAAGGTAAAGGGGTCTGCATTAATTGTTCCCTTACCTGCTTTTGCTTAAGCGTGGTGCGGAATAGCAGGCGAAAAAGATCATTAAAATATTTGGGAAAAGCCTGCCTTAAAAGAGCAAATGCCAGCAAAAATGAGATAAGCACATAAAATATGGTTTCTTTCCCCTCAAACTGTTTAAGTCCTGTACGTACTACTACCGGCTGGGAACTAAATCCAAAATAAGGATGTCTTTTCAATACCTGGTTTGAAAGTGGCATATTGAGATCCATCTCCCAATCAGATAAATACTTTGGCCTTTGAGATACTGAATCTGAGTCAACCGGTTGTAGTATGGGTATGGGCAATGAATCGATGACTGGCGCTTTAACAGCAGCCTTGACAGGGGCTTTGACGGGAGCTTTGACAGGTGTATCCCGGGCAGGTAATGAATCAATTACCGGCGCTATACCAGAATCTGGTACAACCTGCCCTGAAGCAAATTGTGACAAAGCCAACGCACATATCAATAAGAAAGCGGTTCGTAACAAACAGGAAGATTGTGTTGTAAAATTAAAGGGCATGGTATTGATAGCAAAGTCAAAATAGAAAGAACCGATGAAATTAAAAATAACTTACAAACCCGATATGTATTTTAGACTGCCGTAAATTCAACTCTGTGTCATTTCTTTTTCCCACAGCCCAGGCCAGGTTTAAAATGCCGGCTTTTATATCAAAAGCTAATCCCAGACCTGTTCCGAAATAAGTATAACTGACATCCGTGTTCTGGCTGTTATTCCTGCCCCAACCGACATCTGCCAGTACATAAAAAAACGAGTTTTGATCCAGCAACAAATGATACTCGACCGTTCCAATGGCATATTGAGAAAGGTATTGGCTTTCTTCATCAAAACCACGTAATAATTTATATCCGCCGACCTGGAACAATTCATTCCTGAAGACATTACCACTCTGGAAAAAACCGGCATTCACCGCAGTCTTAACCGTACTCCTGCTTTGTTTGCCAAGTGGAAAATATTTTGCCGCAGTGGCTCTTGCCCGGAACTGGTAAGTATTCAATTTTACCGAATCATATAACCTGTCAAAATTGTAAGACGGATCGTTAGGATCTTTCAATTCAAGGATCTGGCTGTTTTTCTTGATCTGCTTTGTACCTGCCGTGGTTATGATCTGCAGTTCATTGCCTGAGGTAGGATTAAGACGATAGTTGGTACTATTGTATTCATATTCAAATCCAAGGTTAACTGATTTTACATCTCCTTCATCGGGTAATTGGTGATATTGTATAACAAAATCTGTGTTTACATCACTAACAATGGTTTGAAACCGCTGAATAAATACTTTCCCGGATTGACGGATATTCAAGATATACCGGGCGCCTAACTGCAGGTTCACATTTAAAAATGTGCTGTCTTTCCGGAACATATCAAATGCAAAGTCCAGCCCGATAGGAGAATGAAATAAATAAGGATGCTGGTAAATAATATTCAGCCTTGGCGATTTTACCTGCAGCTGCTGCCAGTTTATCCCGATCGTTTCGCCGGCGCCTAATGCATTTTTCAGGTTCAGGTTTCCTTCGCCTGTAACCAATAATTTTTTTGATGAGAGTTGGTCACTATTGGGCAAAAAGCCGATCAGTAAATTGGCCTGGCTGCTACGCTTTTGCTTAAGGTACATTTCAAGAATAGAACCGGTTCCCAGCCAGATCAATTTAGATGGATGCTCTTCTTCCACATAGGGAAGTTCTCTCATCCGCTTACTTATCCTCACTAATTTTTCTTTGCTGAAAAGGCTACCGTTGCGTATATCAAGATACCGTTGTAAGTAATCATTGGAGATTTTTGCTGTACCCTTCACCCTTATGCTGTCGATCTTATACAAGGGCCCTTTATTCACTTTCAGCTTAGCCCACACTTTCTCCTTATCCATCTGCAAACTATCCAGGGAAACCTTTGCAAACGGGTAACCATTATTTTCCAGGTAATTCAATATTCTGTCCTGCCAGGTCTGTACCTGGCCAAAATCCATGGGTTTGCCGGAAAACATTCTTTCCCTCCATCCTATTGCCTCCAATATAGAGGCATCCACCTGTGCGGCATCAATCTGTGCCCATTTGTACACGTCACCGACATATAATACTACACTTGCATAGGCAGAATCATACCGGACACTGTCCAGCGAAGCAGTGACATATCCCTTTGACTGAAGTAAAGCTGGTAGTTTATTGATGTACTCTGTACAGGCAAACCGTGTGGTAAAAGAAGGCGGTATTCCCAGGCTACTGGTTAAAAAAGAAGGCTCTTTATCTACACTGCGGATAGCTAAGCCGTAGTTTGTCTGCGCCGGCAAATGAATATGCAGCAGCAAGCTTACAAGAACCGATATTTGCAGTCTTAGTTTTACCATTCTCAGCAGCTATCCTTATGCAAAGCTTGCAGAAGATAGTTTGGTATAAAAATATTTATTTATCAATAAACTCTTGGCCGGTACCCGTATTCATATACCCTTTTGCAAACAGGTTTGCCGGGCCTGCCGGACAGGCTGGCTCCCGGGAACAAAAATTTTACCTTAAACAATGGCAGGGATCTATATACATATACCATTTTGCAGGCAGGCCTGCCATTACTGTAATTTTCATTTTTCCACTTCACTACGCTATAAGAACGATCTGGTCGCCGCTTTATTGAAGGAAATGGAACTGCAAAAGGAATATTTTGGAAATGAACACATAGAAACCGTTTATTTTGGCGGCGGCACCCCAAGCCTGCTGGAGACAGCAGATCTCCGTTCGCAGATCACGCAAACCAGGGATTGTTATATTGTGTCAGAAGTTGCAGAATTCACCCTGGAAACAAACCCCGACGATATTAATGAGGCAAAGTTGATTGACTGGAAGCAAGCCGGCATTAACCGGCTGAGTATCGGTATCCAGAGCTTTTTTGATGAAGACCTGCAATGGATGAACAGGGCGCATAATGCGGAACAGGCAATGAACAATTTGCAACTGGCGAAAAAGTATTTTAACAATATAACAATTGACCTTATTTACGGAACACCGGATCTCACTGATGAAAAGTGGAAGCATAATGTTGAAACAGCCCTTTCTATAGGCATCCCGCATCTCTCCTGCTATGCATTAACGGTGGAACCCAAAACACCATTGCAAAAAATGATCAGCCAGGGAAAAGCAAAGGATGTGAACCCCGATCAGCAATCAGAACAATTCTTATTGCTGATGCAATGGATGGAAGAAGCGGGCTATGAGCATTACGAGATCTCAAATTACTCAAAGCCCGGTTTCCGCAGCCGGCATAATTCATCATACTGGTCCACCGGAGCCGATGGCCAGGGAAAAAAATACCTGGGCATCGGCCCTTCCGCACACTCCTTCGATGGCAATAGCCGCCAATGGAATATTGCTAACAATGCAGTTTATATTGAATCAATAAACAAAGGCGTTGTCCCTTTTGAAAAAGAAATACTCACCCCGGTTCAAAAATTAAATGAATATATCATGACATCGCTTCGCACCAGTGAAGGATTGAATATTGATGAAGTAGATCAGGAATTAAGAAGCAGGTTGATTGATAAAACCCGGAAGTATACCGAAGGGAATTTAATGCAACAAATGGGAAATGTTTTTGTGCTGACAAAAGAAGGAAAATTGCTGGCGGATGGGATCGCTGCCGGCCTGTTCTTTACTTAGGCTGCTGACGTTGTTTATATTTTTTATACCCCTCTGATACCACCAGGCATGCCAGCATGATCAATATTGCTGCGGGGCCGAATCCATTGTACGATAAAGGCATTGTTACTGATTTATGGTTTGCCGTTTGTAGTGGGCGTCTCTTATCTTTAAGACATTCCTTTTTCTACTTACGTTGCATAACCATCAGACCAATACCTGTTCTATGCGTTTAAAGCCTGCAGAAGCTTTAACATTTTCCCAGAGAATTTTATAAACCGTTTCAGCAATAGGCATTGCGGCGCCTATAGAACGGTTAATGTTATAGATACATTTGGAAGCATTATAACCCTCGGCTACCATGTTTAGCTCCAACTGCGCCGCTTTTACTGAATAGCCTTTACCGATCATGTTACCAAATGTCCGGTTGCGGCTGTACAAGGAATAACAGGTAACCAGCAGGTCGCCCAGGTAAACCGATGCGGCATAGTTGGGCGTTTTACGATGTGTCACAGGGTCTTCGCCCCGGTGCTCGCCGACCACAATATCTTCAGCGCCTGATTTTTTTAAAAATCCCGCCATCTCATCGGCTGCATTGGCAATATAAACGCTTAAAAAATTATCGCCGTAATCGAGACCGTGAGCAATACCCGCACCCAACGCATAAATATTCTTAAGCACCGCTGCATATTGCACGCCAAGTATATCCGGGTTAACAATTGTATTTACATAATCATTGGAAAAATGAGAAGCGATCGCAGAGCCTGTTGTGATATCAACACCTGAAATGGTAAGATAAGATAGCTTTTCCGCTGCCACTTCTTCTGCATGGCAGGGACCCAGCACAGCAAAATAATTTTCTACCGGAACACTGAATTGCTGCTCCAGGTAATAATTCAATAAAATATCCTGTTTGGGCAAAAGACCTTTGATGGCCGAAACGATCTTTTTATCCTTCCAGTCTCCCGGGCTTAAATGCTCTATCGTTGCTTCTATAAATGCGGAGGGCACGGCAATGATCAGCACATCGGAATCACTGATCACTTTTTTAATATCGGCTGACATGCTTAAGCGGGAAACATCAAAATCAACTGAACTCAGGTAATGGGGATTATGATGCCGCTGTTGAATATATCGTATCGTTTCTTCATTGCGTATCCACCAATGGATCGCATGGCCTTTGTCTGTAAGAATTTTAGCCAGGGCTGTTGCCCAGCTGCCGCTGCCGATGATGCCGAATTTCATAACCGTTAATTACCCTGATTAAATGATTACTATGAATAAAGGTAGGAAAGGATCAAAACACAGCATAAAAAGAAAACCCGGCATTAACCGGGTTCTTTATTATCATTTGATCAGGTAAATTCTTTTCCCAAAGATCATTTCTTAAACAAATCCTCCTTCGGCACCACCTTCACCTTCATTCCTTCTTTCAGTTTCTGGCTCACGGCATCATAAGGGCCCGATATCACTTCCTCCCCTTCTTTCAGCCCGCTGATTATTTCGATATAATTAATATCCTGTATCCCCGACTGCACCACCACTTTCTTTACTGTTCCGTCCTGCTGCAATACAAACACTACTTCTTCCAGGTCGTCCCCGGTTGATGGCTGGTTGTCGTCTGCATCGTTATCAGCCGCTTGTTTTTCTTTCTCTTCTTTCCTGTCAGCCATACTTTTATCACTTCCCTTTACCCGTGCATTCACGGCCATGATCGGAACCGACAATACATTATCCTTTATTTTTGTCTTGATATCGGCACTGGCATTCATACCCGGGCGGAAAGGCATCTTTCTCGGTTTGGACGGATCAATAAGATCCTTATATGAATCTTTGTCCAGTCTTATGCGTACTTCGTAATTGGTAACATCATTGGAACTGGTCAGCGAGGCGGAAGTTTTGGTACTGCTGGCTATCCGGGTCACCACCCCTTTGAACTTACGTTTATTGTAAGCATCCACTTCAATATCTGCCGAATCGCCGATATTCACTTTTACAATATCATTTTCGCCAACGTCCACTCTTACTTCCAGCACACTCATATCCGCCACTGTCATCATTTCTGTACCGACATTAAAACTGTTGCCTGCTACCCTTTCTCCTTTTTTAACTTTCATGGAAGATATCACACCATCCATCGGGGCTACCAGGGTCGTTCTGCTGAGATCTTTATTCGCTTTCACCAATCCTGTCTGCGAAGATTGTACACCTGCCTGCAGGCTCCGGATATTTTCTTTGGCGGCATTATAGTTTGCAAGTGCCGAACGGTAATTTGTTTCGTACAATTCAAACTCCGACCGTGAAATGATCTTTTGATCATACAGGCTTTTGTTGCGGTCATACACCAGCTTTGTCTGGTCAAGATTTGCTTTCAATGCTTCCAGCGCTGCGTTACTGTTAGCCACTGTTGCCTGCGACCGGCTTACCTGCGAAGCCGCTTCGTCTCTTTGCAAAGCATATATATCGGCAAAGATGCGGGCCAGTACCTGTCCTTTTTTTACACTATCGCCTTCTTCAAAATTCAGTTCGGTTATTTCCCCGGAAATGTCGGGACTGATCTTTACTTCCACTTCGGGATATATATTACCGCTGGCTGTCACCGTTTCAATAACCGTTCTTTTGGCCGCTTTCTCGGCTGACACTTTAATCGCTTTATCGCTATCTCCCAGTAATTTCATTGCAATAAAAATTGCCGCCAGTACCCCTAACACGATCAATATCCATTTAACCGCTTTTTTCATTTCGTTTCTTTTTATACTATTTTATTATACTGACTTACCCAATAAAACTCCGACACTACTCACCATTCACCTTTCACCACTCACTCGTCACCCTGAGCCTGCCGAAGGGCACCATTCACAATCTCAACCCCTGCCCCCTATAAAATTCCAGCAATTTCATTTTAAAAACATAATCATATTGTGCTGACAGCATATTGATCTTTGCCCGGAACAAATTGTTCTGCCCCGTGATCAGGTCAATGGAATTCAGCAAACCTACTTCAAAACGCTTCAGCGCAAAACCATAAGCCTTCTCATTGGTGTCCACTGATTTTTTGGCCGCATTGAATTTTTGCATGGCAGCTACTGCATTGGCATGTGCCTGGTAAATATCCTGTTTCAATGTAAGCGCATCGCTTTGCTTTTGCAATCCCACACTTACTGCATTCAATTTTGCTTTGTTCCAGTTTGTTCTTGCCGAGCCCCCGTTGAAAATAGGAACACTTAAACCCAACCCGAAAGACTGGCTGAAATTATTACCCAACTGTGTAAAGTAGGTATTCTTCGTATAACCTGTTGGCAGAACCGCCGGGCTCCTGACAGTATAATTGGTTCCCCCCACATCTACAAAACCGATCGGGACAGTAGTTGCGGCAAAACCAGTTCCAAGAAGTTTCTGTGCATTGGAATAACGGGAATCCAGCCCGCTAAAAAAAGTTAAAGAAGGGTACATTATCCCTTTGGCTGCTGCTGCATTTTTTTGGGCAGCCAGCAGGTTAAGGTCATTGATCTTTTGCTGCGGCATATTTTTTTCCGCCAGCGCATACACGGCAGCCGGATCAAGATCGGCCAGTGATTCCACCGGTATCTTATCCACCGGTGGAATATCCACTACAAAGGAAGTGTCGGCAGGAATATTTAAAACGGATTTCAGTATCAATACAGAAAGCGTATAATTTGATTGTGCCGTGATCAGGTTTGAACTGTCATTGGCAAGTTGCGCTTCCATCTCCGCCTGGCTCAGTTCGGGTAATGCTCCCGCATCTACTCTCTTTTTTACATTATTGAGTTGCTCCGCACTTTGCTGCACCTGCACTTCGCTGACCTTTATCTGTTCATTACTGAGTAATATCTGGAGATAAGCATTCGCCACATTAAGGGCCACGTCATTTTTTGCTTTCTCTATGCCTGCTGTATAGGCTTCGGCCTGCAGGCGATTGGCGTTAATGCTGTTTCTTTTACTGAACCAGTTGAACAGGTCCATATTTACATTCAGCGAATGGTTAGCAGCCAGTATTTCCTGGTTGGTAAACTGGTTGGTAGAAGGATCAATGGAACGGCCAAACTGGTAGCCGGCGCTGTTCTGAAAATTGACAGAAGGAAATTGCGACAGCTTACTCTGGTCATAGGTCAGGGTCATGATCTTTGCCTGCACATCCGCCTGCCGGACAGAAATATTATTCTGCAGCGCATACTCTACGCAGCGGCGCAGGTCCCATTTTTCCTGGCCGGATGCTATTGTAAAAATCAATAAAAAGAAAAGAAGGTGTACAAACCGGGTTTTCATGCGGCAAAAATAAACGAATTGAGATGGGGTAAATATGATTTTTTATAAATGGAGGTTAATTTTTTACTCCATCTTGTCCAATGCCTGCCGGAGATCAGTAATAAGATATGCCGGGTCTTCCAAACCTGCATACATCCTGATATACCGGTGTTCCTTATTAGCCGGATCAAAATCTTTTGGCAGAATACCGGCACACTTTGGGATAACCAAACTTTCGTGCCCGCCCCAGCTTACGGCCATCATGATATGCTGCAGGCTTTCACAAAACCGGACAATAGATTCCATTTTATCCGTCTTCAATATAAAAGTAAACAAGCCGCAGGCCCCTTTCATTTGCTGTTTGGCCAATTGGTATTGCGGAAAAGATTCATCAAAAGGAAAGATGACGGATTCGACTTTCGGATGCTGTTTCAAAAAATTGATCACTTCAGTAGTTGACCGGGTGATGCGTTCTATTCTTGCCGGTAAAGTTCTCAGTCCCCGTATCAGCAACCAGGCATTGAATGGCTGGATACCGCTGCCGATATTGAGGTATTCACTATCAAATATTTTTTTCATCATACTATGCGACCCGCTCAGCACCCCGCCCAGGGTATCGCTGTGCCCCCCGATATACTTGGTAGCGGTTTGCATGGACATATCTATTTCCATTTCGATAGGGCGCTGGTAAAGCGGCGTACAGTAACTGTTATCAATTAATGTGACAATGTTCTTTGATCTTGCCAGTACGGCTACCGCTTTAATATCCTGCAGGGCAAAATCCCAGCTATTGGGTGATTCGAGGTAATAAAAAGTGGTGTTCTTTTTTGTTGCCTGTTCCCAGTTCCCGGTATGGGTTCCATCAATATAAGTTGTACTTATCCCAAATCTTGGTAAGATCACATCAAACATCCGTTGCACCCATGTATAGGGTTTGGCTACGGAAACAATATGATCACCTGTTTTTACATTGGCCAGTACTGCAGCAAAGATGGCAGCAGCGCCGTTATTGAATACAAGGCAATCTTCAGCGCCATCCAGTGCAGCTAATTTTTTACGGAGAATATCAACCGTAGGGTTCAGGCCGCGGCTATAAAGATAACTGCCCATCTCATTGTCAAATGCTTTGCGCAGGTCATCTACTTTATTAAAAACAAAATTGCTGGTTTGTATAATGGGTGGCGCAACTGCATTGAAATAGTTTTCCCTTTCTTCCCCCAGTTCATTGATGATATACGAGAGATCCATATCAGGTTTTTTGAGATTGGGATGGACGGATAGCTCTTACTATAAAATAAAGCAGGATAAACCCTGCCAATACTCCCAGGCCTATTAATGAAAGTTTTGTTTCATTGATCAGTAAACTTATGGCCACAAAAGAATAAGCAGCGATGAATATCAGCGGCAACAGCGGGTATAACTTCATGCTGAAAATACCGGTGCCATTGAGGTGTGTTGTCCGTTTGCGGATAATAAAAATACTTCCGGCTGAAAGCACCATACCAAAGCAATCCAGGAAAATGGTAAAACTAAGCAGCGTATCAAACTCCCGTGCCCAAAAGACGATCACCGCTGCCAGGCCTGCAAATATTGACAGCGACAGCGTCAATGCTCCCCGCTTATTCCGCTGCTGAAAGGCGGCCGGCAATATTTTATCCTCACTCATCGCATACATCACCCTGGGGTTGCTTAATAAAAGCACATTGATGTAGGCCAGCACACTCAGGAACAGGAGTATTGATAATATCCTTTCGGCATTTATCCCGAAAATTTTAGAAGCCATGATCGCTGCAATATTCTTGCTGGTTTTTAATTCTTCAAAACCGATCACATGCACATAGGCATAATTGATGACCAGGTACAGCGTGATGATAATAAAGATGCCCATGAATATCCCTCTTGGAATATTCCGGTTGGGCTTATCCACTTCAGATCCGAAATTGATCGTTTGCTGGTAACCCCCGTAAGTAAAACTTACCGCTACCAGTCCTATACCAAAAGCTTTGATATATTCCCTGAAGCCGGGATCTATGGATGAAGTAACGGTTGAAACGGATGATATATCATTCCCGGAAAAGAAAAGCGGGGTAATAAGCAGCAGGATCAGTGATATTTTAATTATCGTCAGCACCGTTTGCGTTTTAGCGCTTAACCTCAGGCCCAGCATATTCACCCCGTAAAAGATAAGGATCGCTGCCAGCGCAATACTGATATGAACGGTTTGAATATAGTCAGCATCTTTTGCACCGGGTATAATGACGCCTGTAATATACTCACTGCCTACCAGCGCTACTGCGGCGCCTGAAGCTGCATTGGAAACAAGTATGATGCAATTGATGGCAAAAGCAATGGAAGGATGGTAAGCATAAGAAAACACTTTATAGTAACCGCCCATCACCGGGAGCCGTGAACCGATCTCTGCGTATGTCAATGCCCCGCATAGTGCCACCAGTCCGCCCGCCACCCAGGCAATGAAAAAAATGCCCGGTGTTGGCGATGCGGCCGCAACATTGGCCGGGGTTCTGAAAATGCCCATACCGATCACCAGGCTGACCACGATCATGGTAAAATCGAACAGGCCTAACTTATTCTTTGGGGTCATGCAATGAAGATAGGGAAAAAACGTTCTACCTTTGCGCCAACTAAGTCAGCCAAATCTATGAAACCAACCATACTCTGCTTGACAGTCTCCTTATTGACCTCCCTCGTTTGTTTCTCGCAAGATGAAGTATCGGATTCGCTTAAAACTTTAGATGAAGTAACGGTAAGGGCATTCGAACAAAACCGTAAACCCGGCTCCACGACCTCCAATGTAAGGATCATCAACATCAGTAATGGCGACCGCAATAACAAGACCTCGTTAGTAAACGGATTTAATACGGTGGCGGGGGTAAGAATGGAAGAACGTTCTCCCGGAAGTTACCGTATCAATATCCGCGGCAGTTCACTCCGTTCACCTTTTGGCGTCCGTAATGTAAAAGTTTACTGGAATGACATACCCGTGACCGATCCGGGTGGTAATACTTATTTCAACCAGTTTGCCTATAACAATTTTTCCAGCATTGAAATAGTCAAGGGCCCGGCAGGAAGTTTATACGGTGCAGGTACCGGCGGCTTAGTATTAATAAATAATATGGACCGCTGGCAACCCGGCGCAAGTATTGAATATATGACCGGCAGCTATGGCTTGCAGAATATCTTTGCCTCTGCGAATTTTGGAAAGGGGGAGAATAAAAATCATTTAACGTATGCGCACAATCAAAGCGACGGGTACCGTGATCAAACTGCGATGCGCCGTGATAATATCTCCTGGTCATCCCAATTAAAAAGTTCCGACCGGCAGCAACTGACCGCTTCCCTGCTTTTTACTGATATGTATTACCAGACACCCGGGGCATTAACACTGGCTGAATACGAAGCAAACCCGAAGGCCGCAAGACCTGCGGGAGGAGGTTTTCCCAGCGCCCAAGCGATCAATGCAGCCATCTGGCAAAAAACGATCCTTGCCGGGTTCAGCAATCAATATAATATCACATCTTCATTTAAGAACTCTACTTCTGTCTATGGCGCTTTTGCCCAGATCAAAAATTCCGCCATCCGCAACTATGAAAGAAGAAGTGAACCACATTTCGGCGGCCGCAGCAGTTTCATTTATAACACAAAGGTGAATACAGCAGATCTGCAATTAGTGGCAGGCGGTGAATTTCAGCAGGGATATTTTAATACACAGGTATCCAAAAACAGGAACGGCAATCCTGATACACTGCAAACCAATGATGATGTCAACTATACCACCTATAGTATTTTTTTACAGGCAGACCTGAATGCGCATGATAAATGGTTGGCTACAGCAGGTATGAGTATCAATAAAAGTAAAGTAGATTTTAAAAGACTAAGCGTTTATCCGGTCACCAGTCAAAGCCGCACTTACCAGAATGAACTGGCACCGCGGTTATCCCTGCTGCGCAAATTCGGAAACGATCTTTCATTGTTAGCAACAGTATCATCCGGTTTCTCGCCACCAACAGTTGCCGAATTGCTTCCTTCCACCGGTACCATCAGTACCGATTTGGAAGCGGAAAAAGGTGTCAATTATGAAATGACCGCCCGTTATCATCTCCGTAGTCTTCATTTATTTTTTGAAGCCAACGCATTTTATTTCAAACTCAATGATGCCCTGGTGCAACGCCGCGACCTGAGTGGCGCTGATTATTTTACCAATGCCGGCGATGTACAGGAGAAAGGACTTGAATTGCATGGTGACTACACGTATGCGCCTGCCGGTAAGCTGATAAACAATATTACTATCCAGGCCGACTACACCTATAATCATTTTCGCTATGGCAGCTTTGTAAAAGGCGTCAATGATTTTTCAGGAAAAGAAGTACCGAGTGTTCCTGCCAATACTTTATCGCTGTTTGCTGACCTGTCGCTGAAAAACGGGTTTTACCTCAACAGCACTTTTTATTCCGCCTCGAAGATCTGGCTGAACGACGCCAATACATTTTTTGCTACTCCTTATCACTTGCTGGGTGGCCGCATCGGCTGGAAAAAAACATTAAGTAAAAAATATAAGATCAATCTCTATGCCGGCGCCGACAACCTGCTGGATGAGACCTATAGCTTAGGCAACGATATCAATGCGGCTGCCAATCGTTATTACAATGCAGCGCCCCGGAGAAATTATCATATAGGGATAGCCTTGCAATGCCTGAAAAGCACCCAGCATTAATTTACAGGTATTTCTATAGCCAGGATGATGGCGTCAATACCTGACGACCGGGCAGGCTAATACGTTCTTCTTACCCAGCCTGTAAACGGCACCGATAGTATGACTGTAATAATGATCGTTTTTATTGGGATTGGCCGCCTGGCTGAAACCATCCAGGTAATCATTGGACATGATACGATAAGAGGTCTCTGCACTGATACCGATCCTGTCGGAAAAATAATACCTTACTCCTGCGCCTACGGGCAATACCAATAAACCTTTTGGTAAAGAACGTTGTGCATCTGCAGTTAAACCGGTCATTAACTCAGATTCCGGATCAAAATATTCAAGATCAAGGTTACTATAATCTCTCCTGGTCTTTAAAAAACTATACCCCGCGCCTGCAAACAGGTAAGGTGAAAAGCCACGGCTGATGTAATTCCTGCCAAGGATATTCCATTCGGCCAAACCGCTTATTTCAAAAACAGGCGAAGTAAAATTGAAATTACGGTGCTGGCGGTAACCGGGATGATCATATTTTGCATCATCTCCTTTTAAATTACCAAAAGCAAGATTGGCACGCCAGGCAAATGAAGAGCTGACCAGTTTGGATGCAAAAAGATTGATCACCGGCTTCAGCGTTTGATAAGACCCTAATGCAGATGGCGTCAGGTCTCCCTGGTAAACAAATGCCCCTGCTGATACGCCGAATTGAAATTTAGGGACATTTGTTTGTGCATGCAAATTGATCGCGGATAAGATCATGTATAAACAGGCGACTGCTTTCAAAATTGATTTCATTCAATCTGGTTTTCAGGTTTGACAATAAAACAGGGAAGCAGTAAGCTGGCAGGAAACAGATAAGGAGTAATGGTCAGACATTAACTGTCATGCTTAACGCAGAAAACAGTTCTTCATGTTTTGAACACTTGTTAAAGAAATGCTGCAATAATCATGCAGACAATAGCATGACATATGTTAAAGAATAGCTGCCAAATTAGGTCGGTGAAATAAATTATAATGATAGTCCGCATATATGGACCTAAGATCAAAAATGATAACCATACAAGACATACAAGGCATTTAAGCTGTCTATAAACAATAATCTTGTATGTCTTAAATGACTTGTATGGTTAACCCGCATACTGGTTGCTTCATCCGGATAGTCGTTTGACGGATGTTGCCGGCCAACTATCTCTTTTAAAAAACTCTTTCTGCCGGAATCATATCAATCCCTACATTTGCACCGATTTGGTTCCCGGCTTAATAACCGGGATTAAAAGGGAAGTCAGTCAAAATCTGACGCTATCCCCGTAGCTGTAAATGACACCCCAAACCCCTGAAGGGGCTTAAGGAAAGTTCTCAAACTACAAACCACTATCTCAATAAGGAGATGGGAAGGACTTGAGACCTGTCAGAAGCCAGAAGACCTGCCATATCAATTAACAACATTCAGCTTTCGGGTGAAAGGCCTGAGATGTAAAAGTCGGAAGACGTTTATATTTCTATCTTTTTTATTTTCCGGAAGCAGTCACTGAAAAAATTTTTCATGTATGAAAAAGAAAATTTTTATGGTGGCTGCTGTCATTACCAGCAGTCAGCTACAGGCGCAGGACACAACAGGTAAAACATTAGACGAAGTGGTACTAACCGCCGGCAAGTTTGAACAAAAACAAAGCCAGACAGGCAAAGTAGTTACGGTTATCGGCAAAGACCAATTGGAAAAAAGCAGTGGTAAAACGGTTGCCCGGGTCTTAAATGAACAAGCAGGCATTACCATCAACGGCGCTTACAATGCTACAGGAAGCGTTCAGACCGTTTTTATGAGGGGAGCTTCATCCGGAAGAACGTTGATATTACTGGATGGTATCCCGGTGAATGATCCTTCCATGATCAACAATGAATTTGACCTGAATCTTTTTTCTATTAACGATGTGGAGCGGATCGAAATATGCAGGGGTGCACAATCCACCTTATATGGCAGCGATGCTATTGCCGGGGCCATCAATATCATCACCATAAAGAAAGACGTAAACAAACCTTTCAACCTGAAAGTGACAGCCGGGCTGGGAAACAAGAATACAGTAAGAAACAATATTCAACTCTACGGTAAAGCTGGCAAGCTTACCTACACTACCCGGTTTGCCAAATTAAGCACCAATGGATTTTCTGCTGCCCACGACAGTACCGGCAACATGGGTTTTGATAATGACGGCTATGATGGCAATGTGATCAGCGCCGGTCTTCAATACCAGGCAATGCCTTCCCTGCTGGTAAAGACATTTATACAGCACAGCCAGTATAAAGCAGATATTGATGCGGGTGTTTTTGCTGATGAAAAAGACTACGGGATCAACAACAGTAATCTTTCTTCCGGTGCAGGATTGAATTTTAAAAAAGGTATCATCAGCATTACTGCCAATTATCAATACGGTGAGCTGAACAGGAAGTATAAAAACGACAGCCTGTATGTTCGCCCTTTCGGAACCAAATTCGAAAGCAATAAATACGGGGGCCGTACCCAGTATGCAGAGTTATTCGGAAATATAACAGTAGCCAAATGGCTCACCATACTTGCGGGGACAGATTACCGCTGGGCAAATATGAATCAGCAGTATTTTTCGATCAGCAGTTTTGGTCCTTACAGCAGCCAGTTTGATGACACTTCGCTTCATCAAACATCCTTCTACGGTTCTGCATTTTTTAGTTTTTTGAATAACCGGTTAAATATAGAAGCCGGCGCCAGGCTTAATAAACATTCCCGCTACGGATCCAATAACACTTTTACTTTTAACCCCTCATTTATTCTCACTAAAAATTGGAGAGTATTTGGAAGTATCGCTTCGGGTTTTAAAGCTCCTTCTATCTTCCAGGTATATGATGTATATAGCGGCAATACGGGTTTGAAACCAGAGACATCCACGAACTACGAGATCGGTATCCAGCAATCGCATGAAAAGATCAGCAACCGTCTTGTCTATTTTCACAGGGATATCAAAAATGGGATCGACTATAATTACACCACTTTCCAGTATTTCAATTTTGTAAAACAAACCGTCAATGGCCTTGAATGGGAACTCTCGGTTAAACCAACGCCTGGTTTTAGCATTACCGGTAATTATACATTGATCACTGGTGAAGAGCAAACCCAGAGCCGCAAGAGTTTTAATGACACTTCTTATAGCCATTTGCTCCGCCGGCCAAAACATAGCATCAACCTGAATATCGGTTACCAGTTTACTAAAGACCTGTATGCAAGCATCAGTGCAAAATCAGTCAGCAACCGCTACGATGTAGGCGGGTATATGAAAGAAGATGTATTGCTTGACAGCTATTTCCTGCTCAACTTTTATGCAGAATACAAATGGAAGAGTCATGTAAAATTATTTGCCGATCTGCAGAACATCACTGACAAGAAGTTTTTTGACGTCAGGGGTTACAATGCTATTCCGTTCTTAATAAGCGGCGGCATCAGTTTTGAATTATAAACCGGGATTATGTGCATGCACGAAAAAAAATCCTGCCAGCGATGTAATACCCCGTTTGAATGCAAACCCGGTTCCATCACGCAATGCCAGTGTTTTGAAATAAAGTTATCGGCAGAGCAAAGGGCATATCTTGAACAGAAGTATGGCGATTGTCTTTGCCGGGAATGCCTGGTATATATACAACAGGAGTTTGAACTGTTCAAAGAAAAGTTCATTTATAAATAACAGTTGCTGATGTAAAACAACAAAGAGGCTGTCCCGAAAGCAAAAATGAACACAGAGTAACAGAGGTTTTTGAGTTTCACAGAGAAGATGCAATTTGAAAATTACTCCTCTGTGTTTCCCTGTCACTCAGTATCTCTGTGTTGAAATTAGTTTTGAGACAGCCTCTTTATTTGCTCATGGATACATTCTCCAAATATTATCTTTGCCGAAACCGGCTATATGAATTTAGACCTCAATGCGCTGCTGACTGTAACATTCACCTTATTTGCCATCATTGATATTATCGGCTCTGTCCCGATCCTTATTTCTCTTAAAGAAAAAATGGGAGGCATCAGGGAATTAAGGGCTACTATAATATCGGGGGCACTGATGGTCCTGTTCCTTTTTTTGGGAGAAGGCTTCTTAAACATACTAAACCTGGATGTGAGATCATTTGCCGTAGGCGGCTCCATCGTCATTTTTATACTGGGGCTTGAAATGGTGCTGGGTTTGGAATTTTTTAAAAGCGAGAAAAATGTAAAAGCCTCAACGGTGGTGCCTATCGCTTTTCCGCTGATAGCCGGATCGGGCACATTGACCACGCTGATGTCTTTAAAAGCCAATTACGGGGAAACCACTATACTCATTGCCATACTCATCAATC
>DATDIX010000256.1:0-19739 GCA_036520835.1 Chitinophagaceae bacterium
GCATTGGGCGCCAATATCGCCAACCACTATACAAAGATCGCTATCAGCAAACGCCGTTTACCGCAGGATGCAAAAAACCTCGCCTGGCTTACATTGGATGAAGAGGAAGGTATAGAGTACTGGCTGGCTATGAACCTGGCAGGTGATTATGCATCTGCCTGTCACCATATCATTCATGCTAAAATTGCAAAGCAGTTAGGACGTAAGCCGATGAAGATGGTAGAGAATCATCACAACTTTGCGTGGAAAGAGAAGTGGGAAGGAAGGGATGTGATCGTTCATCGCAAAGGTGCGACACCGGCAGGTAAAGATGTATTGGGTATCATCCCGGGATCAATGACCGCAGCAGGATTTATCGTGAAAGGAAAAGGAGAAAACGCTTCTGTCAATTCGGCCTCACATGGAGCAGGAAGAAAGATGAGCCGTACCAAAGCAATAGCATCTGTTACCGATAAGCAATTGAAGGATGAACTAAATAAGCATGGAGTAAAATTGTTAGGCGGAGGCCTGGATGAATCACCTTTTGCTTATAAGGATATAGAAGTGGTGATGAAAAGCCAGCAGCAATTGGTTGATGTAGTTGGTAAGTTCACGCCGAAAATTGTGAAAATGGATGGGGCGAAACATAGGTCATGGGGAAAGAAACGGGATGAAGTGACGGGAGAATAAAAGACTAAATGGTCAATAGTGAATGGTCAATTGCCAGGCTCTCATTCACTATTGACCATTCATTATTCACACCTTTATATATATCTTCTTTTTATCCATCCAGTAACATATAGCCCACATGAAAGTAATGACGCAAATGGCATAGGCCAGCGAACCATTCTCTTTGGCGCCGGGAATATCGATCAGCACTTTTTTGTATAACCAGTTCCAGGGATTTGTTCCATCACCCAGTTTTATAAGAGCAAGACCTTTGGGTAAAAAAGCGCTGAGGGCAAAAACAAACAAAGCGTTTTTACCAAATACAGTAAAGAACGAGGCCAGCCATCCCCGCACATGCTTTATCTCGATAACATATATCATGGTCGCAATGGTAATAGTGGCCAATCCTGTTGTATAGATGGTGTAAGAGCTCGTCCATATTTTTTTATTGATGGGGAAGACCATATCCCAGCAAAAACCTGTCACCAGCATGGCTACACCGGCAACAAAGAGGCCGCTCAGCATCTGGTGCATTCCGAATGAGCTGCCGGCCGGCTTTTCAAAATCAAATTGCTGCTCTACTGATCTTGCTTTTTTCTGTATATAATCGCCTACGAGATAACCAAAGATCACTTGTACGATGGCAGACATCGTACTCATCAATCCTTCCGGGTCAAACGGAATGCCTTCACCTTTATACATGTGTGATTCACCCAGTATCTTTTTATCAATGTCAGTACCGAACCAGCCTTTCAGGCTATACGGATCGGATGGGTTGCCGGTATAGCAAAGCAGCCAATAGATGAGCAATAGCAGGAGACCAACATAAAATGCTTTGCGTGGTTTAAGGTAGTAGATAAGGATGGAGGCAAAGAAATAGCAGAGGGCAATGCGTTGTAATACGCCCAATATCCTTACCCCTTTAACTGTTTCTATCATATTGCCTGCCTTATCCTTTGAGATGTCTGTCCAGGTAAACCCTTTGAAAATGGTTTGTTTCTGTAATTCAGTTGTGCCTTCCACTAACCTGTTCACTTCTGTTACAAAGGGCCACCAGTTCAGGAATAAGCCGATCAGGAAAATGATCGCTGTTCGTTTGATCACTTTTTTCCAGAATAAAGCATCGCCACCTGCTTCTAATTTTGGCATTACAAAAGCCATGGCATTACCTACAGCAAAAAGAAAGAAGGGGAAGACAAGATCGGTAGGCGTAAGGCCATGCCAGGGTGCATGTTCCAGTGGGGCATAAATATGCGCCCAGTTTCCGGGGTTGTTTACCAGTATCATCAGGCAAACTGTGGCGCCGCGGAATACATCGAGGGAATAAAAGCGTTGGTTCAAGAGCAGTCGTTTTGTAATAAATGTAAGAATAGTTGAAGAAGTAATATAACAGAAGTTCAATAAATAATATTCCTGTTTAAAGTGAGAGAGCAGGATATTTTACAAAGTCGCCCACCCGGTTTTTTTTAACCGGCAGAAACCAGCAACTTTGCTGCCATGTCCCATGCAACTGTTTTTATTCACCCAACTGCCGTCATTGATCCCGGCGCACAGATCGGGAGCGGTACTAAGATCTGGCATTTCTGCCACCTGATGCCTGCCTGCAAAGTGGGAGACAACTGTATCATCGGTCAGAATGTGTATATAGATAATAACACGGTGATCGGTAATGGAGTGAAGATCCAGAACAATGTATCAGTATACAATGGAGTGATCATTGGGGATGATGTTTTTCTCGGGCCCTCCATGGTATTCACCAATGTTATTAATCCCCGCAGTTTTATTGAAAGAAAAAGCGAATTCAAAAAAACGCTTGTGCATAAAGGAGCAACGATCGGCGCTAATGCTACGATCCTTTGTGGTATCGAGATAGGAGCCTATGCAATGATCGGTGCAGGCGCTGTGGTGACAAAGAGTGTATTACCCTATGCATTAATAATGGGTAATCCCGGCAGGCAAACCGGCTGGGTAAGCGATGCCGGGATAAAACTAGATTTCAATAAGGAAGGAGCGGCAATATGCCCTTATACCAACCGGACTTACAAGTTAAAAAACGGAATTGTTGATCCGGGTCAATAGTTATCAACTCGTGGGGATAATTCATTCAAAATCCGTCAATTTTCCTCAATTGTCAGTCACATTGTTCCACCTATATTTGCACCCGAAAAGGAATTGCCGGCGAGGTTGTTGCCAGGCCATTTCGTTCATGTAGCCAGTCATCCTAAAAAAACTTCATGTGACTGAGATGGCGAAGCTTTCTAAAAAATCCAGGTGTGAGTCGCAAATGGTTGGCCATCTATAGCCGTCCCCGTTGGGAAAAAAAAGTGAACCAGCTTTTATTGGAAAAGGGGTTCGAGAGTTATTGCCCCCTCAATAAAGTAAGGCGCAAATGGAGTGACCGGGTAAAGATCGTGGAAGAACCTTTGTTCAAGTCATATGTGTTTGTAAAAGTAAATGAGCAGGACAGAACGGGTGTGCGGATGACTCCGGGGGTTATCAATTTTGTGTATTGGGAAGGCAAGCCTGCTGTCATCAAAGAAAAAGAGATCAATGCGATCAAGCGTTTTTTGAATGAGTATGAGAATGTAGAAGTACAACCGATGAAGCTACAGGTTCACCAGCGGGTAAAGATCACAACAGGCCCGTTGATGGATCAGGAAGGCGAAGTGTTAAGCCTCCAGCGCAAAGCAGTAAAAGTGGCGATCGACAGCCTGGGGTATGTACTGGTAGCGTATATTGACAGAACTAAACTAACTTCGGCCCGGCCTGTATAAGACCACACCTAATTTTACAAACCGAATATCCATAAAGACATCCGCATGAAACTTACCCGAACTTTATTGCTGTTTGTGTTCCCGCTTTACCTGTTTTCCTGCCGAACACCAAAAGAAATACCCCCGAATTATTTAGAAAAGCTAACTGACAGCAGCGGCCATGGAATTGTTGTTGTGCCTGAAATGCGTATCCAGAAAAATGATATTCTTTCTATCCAGGTATATAGTGCGACTACCAAACGTGAGGTAGACGAACTATATAACCTGATGTCAGCGCCTGCCACGCCGAGCCTAACTACCGGAGGTGGAATTTTAGTCGATTCCAAAGGAAATATTGAATACCCGAGGCTGGGAACTTTTCATGCGGAGGGATTGACCAAAGATGAATTGGCGGCCCAGATCAAAAAAAGGCTCACAGAGCCGGTAGAATTGCTAAAAGACCCTATTGTCATTATCCGCTACCTGAATTTAAAGGTCACTGTATTGGGCGAAGTAGGTAACCAGGGCATGATCAGTATCCCGGGAGAACGGGTCACTATACTTGAGGCTTTAGGCCTGGCAGGGGGGATTACCGACTACGGAAGGAAAACAAATGTAAAAGTAGTACGGGAACTTGATGGTAAAAGGCAGATCGGTATAGTTGATCTTTCTTCTGATTCATTGTTCCATTCACCTTACTATAACCTGCAGCAGAATGATGTTGTGATGATAGAACCAACTACGATGAGAGAAAGGGAACGGGACGAGCTCCGGGCTCTTCAGCGGGCCAGCTTTCTCTTAAGCGTTATTACTGCTGCTGCACTTATTTACAATATTTTCCAATAGACCTGTTTTTTCCATTTATAATAGTCATTAAATGTCTGAACAGACTACCAGCACCCACCAGGAACAACTTAGTAATAAAAGCGAACTCTGGAACCTGAGCGTAAAGGACCTGTTTTATAAGTATGTCCGGTTTCTACCCTTGTTTCTTTTGTCAGTTGCTGTTGCTTTATTGATAGCATTCGCATATTTGCGCTATACGACACGTATCTATAGTGCGGCCGGTACCATGCTTATTGAAAACGACGATCAGCAGGGACGTTCCGATAAAGTGGAAGATCTTCTTTCAGGAAGTAACCGCAACCAGAATATACAGAACGAGATAGAAATATTGAAATCAAAGCCGCTGATGACCCGGGTTGTCAACAAACTTAACCTGCAGTTTAATTATACAGCAAAAGGAAAAGTAAAAGACTTCAATATTTACACACAAGGGCCGTTTGTGATCGAAGCGTTTGAGATCACTGATTCGGTATTCGGTTTTACATTAAGTATAAAGTTTGTCAACGATCGTGAATTCCGGGTTAATAATGAGGGCACCTTGTTTGTCATGGGGCAGCTGTTTAAAAATAAGTACGGTGTCTTCAGGCTGGTACAAAAAGGGCTCCCCGTTGCAGGTGCAGAATACAGTGTGGCCTGGTTGCCTATACAGGCAGTTGCCGGCGGTTTTGCCGGCAGTCTGAAAGTGCAGCCGAAAACACCTGGAACAGGAATACTGACTGTAAGCATACAGACAACGAATGCGCAGATGGCTGCCGATATTGTTAACAACCTGATGGTGCAGTATGATTCAATAACGGTAGAACAGAATAACTATTCTACCGACCAAATGCTGGGTTTTATCAGGGACCGTCTTAAGGGTATGAATGCAGAACTTGACAGCCTGCAGTTAAATTTTCTAAAGTACAAGCAAAAGTATAAGCTATATGATGTAGAGAAACAACTTGCTGATAATTTCTTAAAATATACCGAGGCAGATAAAGGAGCCGTTGAACAGGAACATAAATTAACGATCGTTACCGAGATAGATACTTACCTGAAGGATAAAAAGAATCAGTTCACCCAGGCAACACCTTCTGCGATGATGCTGGAAGATATTACTTTAAATGAACTGATAACCCAATATAACAAAGCACAACTTGACCGGCAGTTGCTGGTGGATGCCAATGTAACCGCCGAGAACCCGGCTATGAAAGAAACGGAAGGCCAGATCGAGAAACTTCGTGAAAAACTTTTGGAGAATCTCAGGAACCTCCGCCTGTCTTATGCTGCTTCTGTCAACGTACTAAAGGCGAGGAGTGACCTGGTGCAATCAAAACTGCAGGCACTGCCTTATGAGCTGAAGGAGTATGTGGAAATGGAAAGGCAGATCAATACCAAGCAGGAACTTTATAATCTTCTTGAAGGTAAAAGGGAAGAAGCCAATATCCAGCGGGCATCTACCATATCGAATTCCAAGGTACTCGACCTGGCCGTTGTATCCAACAATCCTGTAAAGCCCAATAAGAGAACAATACAAATACTGGCTATCCTGATCGGCATAGGTGTCCCTGCCCTCATCATATTTATGGGCGAAGTATTGAATGATAAGATCTCGACAAGATTTGATATTGAAAAGATCACGCAGGCGCCAATTCTTGGAGAGATCGGTCACTCTTTTTCAGACAACACCCTTATCGTAAATAAAACAAGCCGCACTATGGTGGCGGAGCAATTCCGAATCATCCGCTCCAACCTGCAATACGTTATCAACAACCCGCAGCGGGCTGTTATATTAGTTACCTCTTCTTTTAGTGGTGAAGGAAAATCATTCATCAGTACCAATATGGCTGCGGTGCTGGCACTGACCGGCAAGAAAACAGTTATACTTGAGTTTGATATCAGGAAGCCTAAAGTGTTATCCGGCCTTAATATGACGAGGCGGCCGGGTATCACCAATTTTATGCTTGGGAAAGCAGAACTGAAAGACGTGGTTGCACAAGTACCCGACCAGGAAAATCTTTTTGTACTTGCCTGCGGACCTGTTCCCCCAAATCCGTCCGAAATGCTGCTTGATCCCAAGATCACTACATTGTTTGAATGGTTAAGGGATCATTTTGATGTGATCGTAGTAGATACAGCCCCGGTAGGAATGGTAAGTGATGCAATGACCCTGAGCAAATTTGCAGACTGTACCTTATACCTCGTTCGCCAGGGCCACACTTTCAAAAAACAGATCGCATTGATCGACGAGCTTTACAGGGAAGATAAATTACCTAAAGTTTCTGTTATCATCAACGACGTGAAGGTGAAACCGGGTTATGGATATTATGGTTATGGCCGCTATGGTTATGGCTATGGTTATGGCTACGGGGCGAGCAGCAGTTATTATGAAGAAGAAAAGCCTCCGCTTACATACTTTGGAAGGCTGAAGAAAAAAATAAAATTGCCCAAGTGGCTTCGTCCCAGGAGATAAATTAACTGATCTTTATTATGCGCATATTAATTACCGGGGGCGCCGGGTTTATAGGTTCCAACCTTGCAGAAAAATTATTGCAGGATGAAAGAATAAGTTTTGTGAGGGTATTTGATAACCTGGCAACAGGGTCTTTGAAAAATATTGAGTCATTCAGGGACCATCCGAAGTTTGAATTTACAGAAGGAGATATACGTGATTACAATGCATGTTTGACCGCCTGTGATACAATTGATCTTATTTCTCACCAGGCTGCATTGGGCTCCGTACCCCGTTCTGTTGCTGATCCGCTGATGAGCAACGAGGTTAATATCACAGGCACGCTGAATATCTTTACAGCCGCCAAAGAAAAAAATATCAAAAGAGTGGTGTACGCTGCCAGTTCCTCTACTTACGGCGATCATCCCGGGTTGCCTAAAGTTGAAGACCAGATCGGTAAACCGCTTTCCCCTTATGCCGTAACAAAATATGTAAACGAATTGTATGCACAGGTATATGCCGGCTTGTATGGAATGCAATTCATTGGGTTGCGTTATTTCAATATTTTCGGGCCCAGGCAAAATCCCCAGGGTCCATATGCTGCAGTGATACCTCTTTTTGCAAAAGCGTTGATGGATAACAAACCTCCTGTTATTAACGGTGATGGCAGTCATAGCCGGGATTTTACTTTTGTCGACAATGCTGTATTGGCTAATATTCTTTCACTTTTTACCGATAATCATTTAGCTGTAAATCAGGTTTACAATATTGCTTGCGGCCACCAAACCTCATTACTCCAGTTGTTTAATTATTTACGGGTGGAAGCGAACATTCAGCTTGAGCCTGTATATGCACCCGAAAGGATTGGTGACGTAAAACACAGCCTGGCAGATATATCCAAGGCAAAAAAATTGCTCAATTACGAAGCGGCAGTTTCCATCAAAGAGGGATTAAAGAAGACATACGCATGGTATGCTGCTCAGCAATAAAACGTTGGTGGCGTCCTTTTTATAAATTTACTTGAATGGGTCGTATTTTAAACTCAGTTAAGCGGTTTTTTTTAACCAATAAGCCGACGGAATCATTGTTGATACGGGTAAACCGGCTTTCAAAAAGGAATCCACTCTTTCGTGTGATTCCTACTAACAACCTGTACCGCAAAGGAACGTTTAGAAATGTAGTTCGAAACGGCGTTGTATATGAACTTGACATCAGTGACTACCAGGAATGGATGGTATACTTTGAACAAAAAGGGGATGCTCCCTTCAATATCGAGAACTATTTAAGAGAGGATGCCATTATTTTTGATATCGGGGCCAATATTGGCCAAACCTCGCTGACAATGTGGAAAAGCCTAAAACATTGCCGGATCTATTCGTTTGAGCCTTACCCGGAAACTTATCAGAAGATGCTGAAGAATATTTCTTTGAACAATGCCCGGAAAAGTATAATACCGGTTGATATCGCACTGGGCAGTAAAGAAGAAGAAGTGGCGATGTTTCAGCATTGTGAAGTCAATAGCGGGAGCAATACAATAGTGTTCGACGATTTATCCAATAAAAGCGGGTTGAAGAAGATCAGGATGATGTCATTGGACCAATACGTAAACAACGCAGGCCTGGAACGAATGGATTTTATAAAAATAGACGTTGAGGGTTTTGAGTATGAAGTGCTTTGTGGCGCAGTGGAAACTTTAGCAAAATGGAAACCCAGTCTTTTTGTCGAAATAGACGATAACAATTTATCAGAGCATGGGAGTAGTGTGAATCAGGTCATTGAAAAACTCAAGGAAATGGGGTATGATATAAGAAAACATCAAACGGGCAAGCCGGTATCACAGGATGAGAAAGATGTGCATTTCGATGTTATTTGTACACCCTTGGGGAACAAACCAATCTTAAAACAATCGCCAGAACAGATATGAAATCGATCGTAATAACAGGAGGAGCGGGGTTTATAGGGTCACACGTCATAAGATTGTTTGTGATGAAGTACCCTGATTATAGAATTGTAAATTTGGATGCCCTGACTTACGCAGGTAACCTGGAGAATTTGCGGGATATTGAAAAAGCGCCTAATTATCGCTTTGAAAAAGCCGACATACTGAATACAGAAGACCTGCAAAGGATATTTTTAACATATAAACCGGAAGGTATTATTCACCTGGCTGCAGAAAGCCATGTTGACCGTTCCATCCTTTCACCTCTTGATTTTGTTTATACCAATGTGGTAGGTACGGTGAACCTGTTGAATGCGGCTAAACAATTCTGGAAAGATGATATGACCGGCAAAAGATTCTATCATGTTTCTACAGATGAGGTATACGGGGCACTGGGGGCCACCGGGTTTTTTACAGAAGAAACAGCGTATGCGCCTAATTCACCTTATTCTGCATCAAAGGCCTCTTCTGATCATTTTGTTAGAGCATACGGCGAAACATATCATCTGCCTGTGGTCATTACCAATTGTTCCAACAATTACGGCCCTAATCATTTTCCTGAAAAGCTGATCCCTCTTTTTATCAATAATATCATTACTAAAAAACCTTTACCTGTATACGGGGACGGTTTATATACAAGGGACTGGTTGTTTGTAAAGGATCATGCTGTTGCTATTGACCTGGTTTTTCACAAAGGGCAGGACAGAGAGACCTATAATATTGGTGGCTTTAATGAATGGAAGAATATTGACCTGGTAAAATTGCTTTGTAAATTAATGGATGAAAAACTGGGTAGTCTGCCAGGAACCAGCGAAAAGCTGATCACGTATGTAAAAGATCGCCCGGGTCATGACAGGCGGTATGCGATCGATGCCGGCAAGATCAATAAAGAGTTGGGCTGGAACCCAAGCGTAACATTTGAGGAAGGACTGGGCCTGACCATTGACTGGTACCTGGAAAACAAAGAATGGCTGAAACATGTTACCACAGGAGAGTATCAGCAGTATTATAAAACGCAATACAGATCCTGAATAACACAATGGTAAAAGTACAATTAAAGGAGCTCAATGGTATCGGGACAATAGCGGCAATGACTGTTGTTATCTTTGACATAGGTGTAGAACTTAAATCATTTGGCTTTGAGTACACTAACCGCACCGATCCCGGGGGCTTTGGCGTTTCCATGTTCTTTGCATTGAGTGGCGGCATGATTTATTATATTAGAAATAACTTCAAAAGATTCTTTACGCTTAAGCCTGCCTGATAGTAATTGTAAGGCAAAAACAAGTACATAAAAATGAAAGGTATTATTCTTGCCGGTGGAAGCGGCACAAGGTTGTATCCCATTACCAGGGCGATCTCCAAGCAACTGATGCCCATTTATGATAAGCCGATGATCTATTACCCGCTTTCAACTTTGATCATGGCAGGTATCAGCGAAGTGCTTATCATTACTACAGCAGAAGATAATCCCCAATTCAAGCGGTTACTCGGAGACGGCCGGCAACTGGGTTGCCGGTTTGAATATGCAATACAAGAAGTGCCAAACGGATTAGCACAGGCTTTTGTGATTGGAGAAAAATTTATCGGGAAAGATAAAGTGGCGCTGGTACTGGGCGATAATATTTTTTATGGAGCCGGGTTGGGCAGCCAGTTAAAGAAACTGAATGATATTGACGGGGGATATGTATTTGCCTATCATGTATCAGACCCCGAACGATATGGGGTAATAGAGTTTGACAGCCAGATGAAAGCGGTGTCTATTGAAGAAAAACCGGCAAAACCCAAATCAAACTTTGCCGTACCCGGCCTGTATTTTTATGATAACGAAGTGGTAGCGATTGCCAAAAGTCTTACACCATCCGCCCGCGGCGAATACGAGATCACAGACGTCAATAGGGAATACCTTCGCAGGGGTAAATTAAATGTAGCAGTATTGGACAGGGGTACTGCCTGGTTAGATACAGGTACTTTTGATTCATTAAGTGATGCCAGCGAGTTTGTCCGTGTCATTGAAAAACGGCAGGGGACCAAGATCGGTTGTATAGAAGAGATAGCTTACCGCAATAGTTTCATTACAAAGGATCAGCTTTTAAAGATTGCTGCTGAGTTGAGCAAGAGTGGCTATGGAGAGTACCTGAAAAAAGTAGCTTCTTTATAAAATAATAGCTTGAAAAAGACAATTGCTTTCCTGTTTTTTCTTATAGTGTTGTCTGTTCCTTATACACAGGCACAAAAACAGCTGGGTATTTATGCTGATACAACGAATAATGATACGCTGCAGCGATTTGTTGCAGTATTAAAAGAGCAACTGCTGAAAAGCGGTTCCTATACTTTCAGTGAAAATAATACAGGTGCCTATTCAGGGAAAGGGATCTATTTAGCCAATGTCTCATCAGGCAAACAAAAAGTAAAACCAGCCATAAAACTGCTGGGATCAGGAACAGAAGGCTTTTCTGTTATTGCTGACGGGCAGACTGTTCAGATATCAGGTAATTCAAACCTCGCTGTTGGCCACGGGTTATTTACCTGGCTCGGGTCGCTTGGTTACCGTTACTATTTCGCTCATCCTGATTGGTATATTGTTCCGGCAAAGCCGGATCTTTTTCGTAAGCTGAACATATTTTCCAAACCATCATTGCATCACCGGAAATTTTTTTACGGCTATGGCACCGGTTCTGCCAAGGCAGATAAGGATTTTGCATTCTGGCAACTCGCTAATAAAATGGGCGGAACACTAAATGCTATCTATGGGCATTCCTATGATAACATCATGCTGCGGAACAAAGAAGAGTTCAAGCAGCATCCTGAATGGTTTTACCCGCCTGCTGTAAAAGGGACATTGCCCGGAGAGCCGAAGTTTGATATGTCAAACGAAGGGCTGGTGCAGGTAGTGATAAAGGATGTGATCAACCAGATTGAAACATCGTTGAAAAATGGAACACAGGCGTATAAAATGATCACACTAGGCCCATCAGACGGGGTAGGCACCTGCAACACACCTGCCTGCCAGAAACTTGGAACATTGACCGATCGTGTTTTTTATCTTGTCAACCGGGTAGCAAAAGCCATTCAAAAAAAATACCCGTTAACCAGGGTCGGTTGCCTTGCCTATAGTGAATACATTGCACCACCCACCGGAAATGTTGAGCCGAATGTTTATGTGGCGATAACGACTGCATTTAATAATTCAAAGTATACAACCGAACAATTAGTAAAGCTCTGGTCAAAGAAAGGGGCTATGGTCGGTATGTATGATTACTTTAGCTGGTATGCATGGGATTTTGATATACCCGGCCAAAGCCAGGCGTCTCAGCCGTTCAGGATCGCAGAGAGTATACGGAAATACCAGAAGCTGGGTGTAAAGGGATTTGACGGAGAGGCTTCCATAGGGTGGGTGAGTAAAGGTCTTGGTTACTTTACAGCAGCAAGGGTGATGTGGGATGTAACAGCAGATGTGGCTGCTATTCGCAAAGAATTTTTTGATAAGTGTTTTGGTAAAGCTTCATCGACCATCAAAAAGATGTGGGATGAATGGGAAAGTTATGGTTTTACTGTTGTACGTGAAAGCGATCTTGCACGCTGGATTGATATTGTATATGAAGCCGGGAAACAGGAAACCGATCCCGCTGTTCATAAAAGGCTATACCAGGTAAAATCCTATTTACATTACCTGTACCTGATACGGATATACCAGTTCTCCAAAACAGAAGCCAACTTATTAATACTATTAGGCTACGGACATCGTACACTGGATGATGGCGCCGTTCCGGGCTATCCTGCTTTTTTTGAATTGGGAAACAGGTCAGGTATACCGGGTATGGCATTTGCACCGGATGCGAAGTGGCGCAGCTACAAAACACCCGTTACTGTAAATGAAATAAATAACTTACTCAAACAGGATAGAGCACAATTAAAAGTGTCTGTTCCGGTGGAAAAGTTTGTTATAGGAACTGCTTTCCGGAATGTTCCGTCTCTCGGTAATTACAAAGCCCTTATTGCAGATAGCGCTGCTGGTATTGATAATGCATTCTGGCTTGTTGACGAGTGGGTATTACAAATAAGGTCTAAAGGTGCTTCTAACTATATTCAATTTATAGGCGATATGATTGGGGATAAAAGCAATCCGCAGCCGATCAAGATCAGAATCTATCCTTATACAGCCAACGGTGAAGTATCAACCGTAACGCCGGTGTTCAGTTATGATTATACAGCAACACAGGTAAAAGAGAAGATCAGCCTGGATAAGCTGAATACAGGATACTATACTTTGATAATTGAAGACCCGGTGAAAATATACAGGCTAACATTTAGCCCGGTCATTAATCAAAGTGTAGTAATGCGACCGACCCGCCAGCTAAAAACAACAAGCCTGAATTATGCTTTTATATATGTTCCGGAAGGCGTGAGTAAGTTCAATGTGATCAAAAGCAGGGTTGTCAAATTTGTTACTCCGACGGGCCGTAAAGTTGACCTGACCAATGATAAAGAAGAAGATATCCAGGTAGATGTGCAAAAGGGAGAATCAGGACTATGGCGCATCAAATTCATAGCCGACAGGATGTATATTGAAGGGATACCTCCATATATAGGAACATCACCGGGGCAGATGCTGATCCCTGCTGAAAAAAAATAAATGCTGCGTTCAATCAGAAAATCATTAGCAAACTACGGGTCTTTTAAGACGATCGGTATTTATACGTTCAGTAATTTTTTTGCAAAAGCGATATCATTTGCATCATTGCCCTTATTTACTTATCTGCTTTCCCAGAAGGATTTTGGAGTGATCAGTATTTTCAGTGCATCTATTGGTTTCCTGATGCCTCTGGTTTCGTTGGGGATATTATATTCAACAAGTACAGATTATTTTAAACTGGATAAGCCGGAATTCACATTATTTATTTCCAGTACTTTTTTTTTACCTGTAGGAATGTCGGTCATTTTAGGTGTGATCTTTTTTTTATTTTTTCCTTTTTTCGAGGCAAAAGCCGGGTTTAATGCTCTTTTTATATGGCTTTTACCGCTTGTGGTTTACTGTAATTTTTTATTTGAACAAACCCTGATACTTATTAGAAACAATAACCAGCCCAAACTTTTCCTGTACATTAATATAAGTAAAATAGTATTAGAACTTTCCCTGGCTATCTTGTTGATCGCAGTTTTACATTATAGATGGGAGGGCAGGGTTTTTGGTATTTCTGCAGCTTTATTTGTTGCGGCCATTTTTTCTGTTTTTTATTTATTCAGGAAGCGATATTTACCCGGGAAAATTAACTTCTCAAGTATAAAAAATGAACTGCTATACAGCATACCGGCTATTGCAACGCAGCTTAGCGTTTTCGCTATCAGTACATCCGATCGTTTTTTTATCAATTATTATTATGGTGAGGAGAGAACAGGTGTTTACAGCCTGGCTGCAACTTTCGCATCTGTGATCCTGATATTTTGTATGGCATTGCTTCAATTTTTTACACCAAGAATTTATTCGGAATTAAGTAAAAGGTCGCCTGTGTCAGTAATAAAAGGGATATTCTGGAAGTATTGCCTTGCCATTTTAGCGGGATATGCTGCGCTGGTCATTTTTACACTCATAGCATATTATTATTTCATAAGCAAGCAGTTTTTAGACGGACTCCCCTGGTTTTTTTTACTGGTCACAGGTAATACGATATGGTGTATTGGCTATTTTCTTTATTCATTTTTATTTTATCATAAAGCCAAAAAAAAGATTTTGCTTGTTTCCATTTCTGCTATATTCGTGAGTGTTTTAGTTAATGATTTTTTAATAAGCCGGTATAGTGAGAAGGGAGCGGCTATTGCAACCATTATTAATTGTTCATTTATCCTGGTATTGATATTATTTACTACAAAAGTGTATCTGAAAAAATCATGAAAAGCCTACTGAAAAAAGTATATAAAGTAATCCCTTTCAAGCAACAAGTATTTTCACTGGTTAGGAAAATGGGTAAAGTGCCGCATTCCATTCACAGGCACCTGTACTTTGATGGTGTTATATCATATAAAGTGAATGGAAAAAAAATTAAGATGAATCAAAAGGGGTATGATGTTGAGAATACCCTGTTTTGGGCTGGTGTGGAAGGTTGCTGGGAAAAAGTATCAATTGGTTTATGGATCAGGTTATGTAAAGACTCAAATACCATTTTGGATATTGGAGCTAACACGGGTACATACGCTTTAGTCGCTAAAACTGTTAACGAAAAAGCAAACGTTATCGCGTTTGAACCTCTTGATTTTATTTTTACAAAATTGACAGCTAATGCAGCATTAAACAAACTGGATATCAGGTGTATGCCCTATGCACTTTCTGATTTCAACGGTACGGCTAAAGTGTATGCTGAATCGCTTGAACACCTTTATTCAGTTACGGTTAATAAGAACTTAGGTTCGCCTGATGTTCAGGTACACGAAACTGAGATTGCCGCAAGGAAACTTTCAACTATTATCAATGAGCAATCCCTTTCAGGTGTAGACCTGATGAAGATTGATGTGGAACACCACGAAGCGGAGGTGCTGAAGGGGATGGAAGAATACCTCAATAAATGGAGACCGGTTATGCTGATAGAGATTCTTACAGATGAAGTAGGACAAAATGTTCAAAATCTTATCCGGGGCATGGAGTACATTTTTTTTAACATTGATGAGAACGGAAGTATCCGAAAAGTGGATAATATTGGCAAAAGCGACTACTGCAATTATTTATTATGTTCTGCTGAAAAAGCGGCTTATTTGAAATTAGTTTAGCAAATGCCCTGTCCTTTTTGCAGCAACATACAGACAAGACCAGTGTCTTATCCCGGGAATATTTTCAACCAGAAGAAATTTCAATATGCCCGATGCAGCAACTGCCAGCTTGTGTACCTGAGCAGCTTTCCGGATGCAAACGATTATGAAACCATGTATCCGCCATCATATCAAAGAAATGAAGCGGAGACCTCTGTGCAGCAAGATCCTTATGTCAAGCTATATGGATTGCGGGTTAGCTATGGATACCAGTTCGATCTTATAAAGAAAAGTATTGGGCCAAAAGCCCGGATATTGGATTATGGTTGTGGCACCGGCCATTTCATTGGCAACGCAGTACATTATGGATTTAGTTGCGATGGTGCAGAATTCAATCTTGAATACCTTACCGTATTAAGGACGGGTTTTCCTAAAAGTAAATTCTTTATTATCAGCCAGGTTTTGTCAGGTAATTTTCCGGAAAGATATGATGTGATAAGGCTGAGCAATGTACTGGAGCATCTGACGGAACCAAAGGAAATAATCAGTCAACTGAAAGGTTTATTGACACCCGGAGGTATATTATTAGTGGAAGGACCCATTGAAGATAATTTCAGCCTGGCTGAATCATTCAGGAAACTATATTTCCGTATAGGTAAATGGGTCAAACCCGGCAGAACAGTTTCAGCGCCGCCGTATCATATATTTTTTTCCAATGCAAAGAACCAGCGGCAATTTTTTAAAGATTGCGGCCTTGAGGAGATCCATTTCAAAACATCGGAAGAAGCCTGGCCTTTTTCAGGTTCTTTCAGAGAGGCAAAAGGACTACAGGGAAAAATCACAGCTATCGTAGCCAAGGTTAGTAAAGGATTTACCAAACTTGCTGGTAGAGACTGGGGAAATATTTTTATCTACTGTGGTAGAGCAAAAGGATAATATTATAATGCGTATTTTGATTTATTTGCCTCCCGGCAATCGTGCTGTTGATCAGCAAAGCGTAATGGAAATGCTGGCTAAGAATGACCATGAAGTCTATTTGCTCACACATGCGCCCGAAGGTGATCTGCATAGGAATGTTCAGCAGTATGGCGTTAAAACATTTAGTTGTAATATCCCTGTGGGCGGGCTCAGGAATTATTACAAGCACGTCCGGTTCCTTTCAAATTTTATCCGGAAGCATAAAATAGCTGTGGTGTTTGCGCACTTGCAGGCTGCGGGATTTATTGCGGGCCTGACCAGGTTGACTACTCGGTTTAAATTCTATTATGTGAGGCATAATACTGATGAACACTTTCTTGGTAAAAACAGGAATGCCGCAATTATAAACTGGTTGTCAGCAAAACTGGCATCTACGATCATTGCGCCTTCTGAAAAGGTCTATAAATACCTTACTCAGTCTGAAAAGATCACGCCTTCGAAAATAATACGCGTTAACTACGGTTATAATTTTTCGCAGTACCTGCAAACAGACAGGCTAGGCAAAGCAGCAGATATCCGCGATACATATGCCTGCAAGATGCTGGTTGTGTCTGTTGCCCGGCTTATTCCTGTAAAACGTCATTTATTGATGTTTGACGTCATAAAAAGGATGGTCAATAATGGCCTTGATGTGAAGTTTATTTGTTTGAGCGATGGAGTTTATCGCCCCGTTTTGGAAGAATATATTTCCAGCAACAACCTGGACCAGCATTTTTTTTTGCTGGGTAACCAACGCAATGTGTTTGACTATCTCGAAGCAAGTGATGTGTTTTTTCATCTCTCCGAAACCGAGGCCAGCAATAGCTCCCTGAAAGAAGCAGGGTTCTGTAAAATACCGGCGATAGCCTGCAATGATGTAGGTGACTTTGATGATTATATTGAAAACGGAGTGAATGGTTTTCTTGTCGATAAGGCCGATCCGGTTGAGCCATCTTTACAGGCGTTGACCACTTTATATAATGATCCGGCTCTTCGCAAGAATCTTGGTGAGAATCTTTACAACACCGTTGTAAAAGAGTTTTCCATTGAGAAGGTTGTTCCCTTGTATAACAAATTATTAAATTCGACCAATAATAAGGCATAAGCGATATTGATCCTGGGTATACATGGATCTTTTGAGTTTGTAGTATTTATTGTAGTAACCTTTTATGAAAGACCCTAAGCGAATCCTAATTTACCTGCCGCCCAATGCAAGGGCAGTAGATCAGCAAAGTGTAATGGAGTTATTTGACCAAAGAGGCTATGAAGTCTACCTGTTGTCGCATTTGGCAAAAGGTGATCTCCATAAAAATGTGGAGCAATATCATGTAAATACAAACGGGATTGGTTCCATAGCTCATGGCGTAGAGGGTTATTGGCGCCATGTTAGGTACCTGGTCAGGTTTATTAAGCAGCATAAAATCGATGTAGTGTTTGCTCACCTTCAATCAGCCGGACTTATTGCAGGCATTGCCCGGCGGTTCACTCCTTTCACTTTGTTTTATATAAGACATAATACCGATGAGCACAAATTGGAGGGAAGCCGCAATGCAGTTATCGTCAATTGGCTTACCAATAAAGTAGTTTCTACTATTATTGCTATTTCCAATAAGGTGTCGAGGTATCTTATTCAAACGGAGAAAGTAGATCCGTCGAGGATCGTCAGGATCAACCTGGGATACAATTTCGCTACATATATCCATACAGATAGAAAAGGTGTTGCAGGTGATATCCGCAGAGAATATCCCTGTAAACTATTGTTGCTTTCAGTAGCCAGGCTAATACCGGTGAAGCGGCAAATGCTGGCTTTTGAAACAGTCAAGAAACTTGTGGAAGCGGGCCTGGATGTAAAGCTTCTATGTCTGAGTGAAGGACCCTACCGGCCGGTACTGGAAGCTTATATAAAAGACAATGACTTGCAAAATCATATATACATGATCGGTGCCAAAACGAATGTTATAGATTATATGGAGGCAACCGACCTTTTCCTGCATTTGTCAGAATCGGAAGCAAGCAGCAATGCGGTTAAGGAAACAGGCTATTGCCGAAAAACAGCTATTGTATGTACAGATGTGGGAGATTTTGATGATTATATAGTGAATGATAAAAACGGGTTCCTGGTGGATAAGACCGATCCGGTGCCTGCGGCTGTCGAAATACTTAAAGACCTGTATGCAAACCCTTATAAACTGAAAACACTTGGGGATAATCTTTATACTACGATCATGAGAGAATTCTCGATTGAAAACGTTGCTCCATTGTATGATAAGTTGCTGGCAACAGTAAAATAACCTTGTTTCTTTCTATGGCAAACCATACCCAACCTTTTTTCTCGGTCATCGTACCTACTTACAACAGGGCCCACCTCATCGGTAAGACGCTGGACACGGTACTTGGGCAGACATTCCAGGACTTTGAGATAGTGATCGTTGACAACAAATCAACCGATAATACGGTCGAGGTACTGAAGCCTTACCTGGCCGACCAACGCATTACGCTATATGTGCAAAAAGAGAATTATGAACGTTCCAGCTCGCGTAATAAAGGAATGGAATTGGCCAGAGGGAGATACCTTACATTTCTCGATTCGGATGATGTGTTGTATAAAGACTCTCTCAAGCAGGCACATCAATATGCGTTGGCTACGCCGGGGACGAATATTTTTCACCATTACTATGAGTTGGCCGACTTCAGCGGAAACCATGTGTATTCCTATACCTTCCCACAAATAGGAACAGATATGCTCAAGAATCTTTTGCTGGGAAATTTCTTATCATGTATCGGCGTGTTCATCTCGCCGGATGTATATAAGCAGTACAAGTTTGATGAAAATAAAGCATCTCTTGGGTCGGAAGACTGGGATTTTTGGATACGGGTAGTAAGAGATCACCAGCTCGGTGTAATCCCAAAAGTCTGTGCAGCCATCATTCAGCATGATGAAAGGACCGTAATGCAAAACAGGGTGCCTGCGATATTAGCGAGGAAAGAATATTACATGGACAAATACAGGAATACCCCCGGGCTATTTCAAAAAATGGGTAAGTACCTGCATATTTTTGAAGCGGGCTTTTATCTTTACACGGCAACGGTCTCATACCAGGTAGCGAACTATTCAAGCGGTTACAGGTATTTATTCCGTGCTTTTACAAAATATCCAGGTTCATTTTTTTCAAAAGTATTTTGGAGAATCTTATTAAGCCCCATTAAAAACACATTCAAAAAATGAAAGTATTAATTCTTGCAGGCGGTTTTGGCACCAGGCTTTCGGAAGAAACCGATATAAAGCCCAAACCCATGGTTAATATCGGCGACAAGCCAATCCTCTGGCATATCATGAAAATATATTCTTATTTCGGTTTTAATGAGTTCGTGATACTGGCAGGCTATAAATCACATGTCATCAAAGAATATTTTGCCAATTACT
>DATDIX010000257.1:0-2018 GCA_036520835.1 Chitinophagaceae bacterium
TACACCACTTTTGTTTTCCGGTTAAAAGGCCTGTATTGGGAAATACCGGTGGTAAGGTGCCATACGTCAAACCGGCCGGTACGGGGTTGAAAGAATTTATGCCACCGCTTATGTGCTATATACCGGGGCTTATTGCCAAAAAAATCAAATTTTTCACGGGGCAGGTAATAATAAAGTTCTTCATCCTGTAATTGCAGGTTCAACAGGTGCTCTGCCAGCCCGCAGGCAAAAATATATAACCCGTTGTAAGGATTATGCCGCAGGCGGTGCAGGTCAACCAGGTATCTTTTCATTGCTGCAATATAAAGTGAAAGCTGCTAAGTTGTCATTTTTTGCGAACTTGTACGATGTTTGACTGTTATTCCTCTTTTATTCCATTTCCAACGATTATATGAAAATATTACTGCACTACCTGAAGCCGCATAAATGGCTGGTCATACTGGTTCTCACTTTAGCAGCTATCAACATTGGTTTTTCACTGGTTGACCCGATCCTTTTTGGAAAGCTGATCAACCTTGCTGATGCGCACCAGGCATTACCGGCCCCTGCGAAGCATTTTGTATGGTCTGATTATCTGTTTATCAATGTAGATTATACCAATAAGAACGGAAAGCCTGATACAATGTATGGTGTTGTATGGTTGCTGATCGCCTCTATTACCGTTGCTATGATCAGCCGTATCGCCAAGAATTTCCAGGACTATTTTCTTAATGTTGTCATCCAAAAATTCGGGGCGAAAGTATTTACAGATGGTTTGCAACATGCCATGAAACTTCCTTATCAGCAGTTTGAAGACCAGCGGAGCGGGGAAACACTTTCCGTATTGACCAAGGTAAGAGCGGATGTCGAAAAATTCATGATCAATTTCATAAATATCCTTTTTGGTGTGATCGTAGGCGTAGTCTTTGTATTCGTGTATGCAGCCGTATTTATTCACTGGAGTATCCCTATCGCTTATCTTGTCGGTATATTTTTACTCACTTCTATTACAAACCGCTTAAGCAAAAAGATCAAGGTCATTCAAAAAAATATTGTTGGCCAGACAACAGCGCTTGCCGGTTCTACTACTGAGTCGCTTCGAAATATTGAACTGGTAAAAAGCCTGGGGCTTACCGAGCAGGAAGTAAAACGCCTTAATAAGAACACTTATAAAATACTTGGGCTTGAATTAACTAAGGTAAAGCGCATACGCAGTATCAGTTTCATACAAGGAACCATGGTCAATACTTTACGACAGGTGATTCTTTTTATCCTGATGTGGCTGATATTCGGACGATTCATGGATGGAGGTCAACTGGTGACCATGCAGATATTTTCCTTCTTTGTTTTTGGACCGCTGCAGGAGATCGGCAACATACTGCTTTCCTACCGTGAAGCAGAAGCCTCGCTGAATAATTTTGATAACCTGATGAAGAAAGCGCCGGAACCCGAACCCATCCAACCAAGGCATCTCGGCAGCATCGAAACACTCTCATTCAAAAATGTGGCTTTCCAACACCAGACAGCATCACAAAAAGCGATCAATAATATAAGCTTTGATGTAAAAGTCGGTGAGACCATTGCCTTTGTGGGGCCCAGCGGCAGCGGTAAATCCACTTTGATGAAATTATTGGTGGGCTTGTATCGTCCGCAGGAAGGAAAAATATTTTATAACAACCTTGATGAAACCGAAATACGCTTTGATGACCTGCGCAACCAGATCGGGTTTGTGACACAGGATACCAATCTTTTCTCCGGTACTATTAAAGAAAATCTTTTATTCGTCAATCCATCCGCTACTGAAGATGATGTGATGGATGCACTGAACAAAGCCGCCTGCCAGAATTTACTGGAAAGGGCAGAAAAAGGTTTGGAGACCATGATCGGCGAAGGCGGATTAAAATTATCAGGTGGGGAAAAACAACGATTATCCATAGCCCGTGCATTATTACGCCAACCCAAGCTATTATTATTTGATGAAGCCACTTCTGCGCTGGATTCGCTGACAGAAGAAGAGATCACCGATACGATCAGGGACA
>DATDIX010000258.1:0-3077 GCA_036520835.1 Chitinophagaceae bacterium
GCAATGCTGTCAATATCACCGGTAATGGCTTTGTGAAAACCAACCTTATCTCCAAACTCTCCTTTTATCTTTTGTAAGGCAGGATATAAAATTTGTTTTACCAATGTTGTTTTACCGCTGCCGCTTACACCACTGACAACACAAAGCACATTTAAAGGGAATTCAACCGTAATATCTTTTAAGTTATGCTGTCTCGCCCCTTCTACTTTTACAGAGCGGTTCCATTTGCGAATGTTCTTTGGCGCTTCTATCTTTAATTCCCCGTTCAGGTATTTTCCTGTCAGGCTTTGTGTGTTATAAATAATATCATCATAGCTGCCTTCAGCTATCACTTCGCCGCCAAGATGAGAGGCCAGCGGGCCCATATCAATGATATGATCTGCTTCCCGCATCATCATCTCATCATGCTCTACTACCACAACAGTATTACCCAGGTCACGAAGTTCTTTCAGTACTTTGATGAGGTTTTGCGTATCCCTTGAATGCAAACCGATAGATGGTTCATCAAGTATATATAAAGAATTGGTGAGATTGCTGCCAAGGCTTCTTGTTAACTGGATACGCTGGCTCTCCCCGCCGCTGAGTGAATTCGCCAGGCGGCTTAAAGTAAGATAACCAAGGCCTACACTCATTAATGTGTGAATACGATGATGTATCTCGATAAGTATCCTTTTAGCCACCTGTTTATCATGATCACTTAATTTTTTATCCAGTGCATCAAACCAATCCTTTAAGTATTTAACAGGCATATCACTTAACTCACCAATATGTTTGCCATTTACTTTTACAAATAAAGCTTCTTTACGCAAACGATACCCTTTACAGTCAGGACAGGAAGTTCTTCCCCGGTAACGGCTTAATAAAACACGGTACTGAACTTTATATAAGTTTTGCTCTACCTCTTTAAAAAATTCATTGATGCCATGGGCATGTTCATTTCCCTCCCATAGTGTTTCATATTGTTTGGGAGTAAGATCAGCGATCGCTTTATGAACAGGGAAATTAAATTTCTTTGCTCCTTTGATAAACTGTTCCCTCCACCAGCCCAACTTTTCTCCTTTCCATGGAGCAATAGCGCCGTCATATACGCTTAATCTTTTATCAGGTATCACCAGGTCGGTATCGATCCCCAACACCTGGCTAAAGCCCTCGCAGGTGGGACAAGCGCCAAAAGGATTATTAAAAGAAAATAAATTGGGAACAGGCTCTTCAAACTGTATACCGTCCGCTTCAAAGCGATTATTAAAATGAAGCAATTGCGGAGTGCCGGATACAGGCCGCACTTCTACATATACATCACCTTCTCCTTCATAAAAAGCAGTACCGACAGAATCAGCAAGCCGATGTCTATCATCATCATCAAATTCTTTTGCTACGATCCGGTCGATAAGGATATAAGATTTAGAAAATGCTTTTAATTCCTTATCATTTTTTTCAAGCAGGTCCTCTATCCTCAGTACTTCGCCGGATTTCTGATCATACATTCTTGAAAACCCTTTCTGCACCAGGATATTCAGTTCTTCCCTTATGTCCCTGTTCTTATTTTGTTTAAAGGTTGCCAGTATGTAAACCTTATCGCCTTCTTTTAAAACTGTGATCGCATTCACTACATCTGTCACATCATCCTTTTTCACTTCTTTACCGGAAACCGGAGAAATGGTTTTCCCGATCCTGGCAAAGAGCAATCGCAGGTAATCATAGATCTCCGTCATGCTTCCCACCGTACTCCTGGGAGTTCGGGTGATCACTTTTTGCTCAATGGCTATCGCCGGGCATAGCCCTTTAATGTAATCGACATCCGGCTTATTCATCCTGTTCAGGAACTGGCGGGCATAGGCGCTGAGGCTTTCAGCATAACGGCGCTGGCCTTCAGCATATAATGTATCAATGGTAAGGGATGATTTTCCAGAGCCGGATACACCCGTGACGACTACCAGCTTATTGCGGGGTATGGCTACCGTTATGTTCTTCAGGTTGTGTACCCTGGCCCCCTTAATAAGGATATTTTCTGCGGAATTTACGGTCGTAGTCTTAGCGGGATTCTTCCCTTTTATTGTTTTTTCCATTTTCTACCAAGCAAATGTAAAGCCTTATCCCTCTTAAATTTCAGGCCATATGATTAACATTTTCTTGACACTATTATATACAATTTGGTTGACCAATCGTTTGGAGGTTTGGTGAAAAAGCCTATTTTTATTTCACCAATATCCGAAAAATGAAACACCAAAAACCCATCTCGCCTATCGTACATACTTCTACACTGTTTTAACCGATCATTTTTTACAGCCAACCAAGCCAATTGACCACACCTAAACCTGTAGGAGTATGAAAACTTTTAGTAAGAAAACCGACCATGAACTGATCCATCTGTTTACAGATGGGAACCTGGAAGCACTGGAAGCACTGGTGCTACGCCACAAGGATAAGTTGTACACCTCTATCCTGTTCCTTGTTAAAGACAAATACCTCGCTGAAGACATCTTCCAGGATGTTTTTATCCGCATTATTGATACTATGCGCAGCGGCCGCTATACAGAAGAAGGAAAATTCCTTCCCTGGGCTATGCGTATTGCTCATAACCTGTGCGTGGACCATTTCCGTAAGGTAAAACGCACCCCCACTATCCGTAATGGTGAGGATAAAGATATTTTCGAAGTGCTCAACTTTTCTGAAGACAGCGCAGAAACCACGATGATGAAAAGACAAAGCCATGACCGTGTACGTGAAATGCTGCAACGTTTGCCGGAAGACCAGCGGGAAGTGATCATCCTGCGTCACTATGCAGACATGAGCTTTAAAGAGATCGCATCCGTTACCAATTGCAGCATCAATACAGCACTGGGCCGTATGCGTTACGGGTTGATCAACCTGCGCAAACTGATGGTGCAGAAACAAATTGCTTTGTAGTTCTTATTAGCGCATCTATCTTTGCAGAAATTTAAAAAAGATATTGTCATTCTGTATCTCCAACCGGAGATGAAGAATTCGATATAAAAGAATTTTTCGGTTTGCTTGCCATTTCCTGTATATGGAAAAAAACCTGGGAAGGCTGGTACAGAATGACACCAAATTGACCG
>DATDIX010000259.1:0-2632 GCA_036520835.1 Chitinophagaceae bacterium
AAGCCCGACAGGTGGTTTGCACCTCGGCGGGGTAAGAACAGTTTTATACAATTATTTATTTGCCAAAAAACATGGAGGTGACTTCATACTTCGTATTGAAGACACCGATCAAACCCGGTATGTGGCCGGAGCGGAAGAATATATTTTTAATTGTTTAAAATGGGCAGGGCTCGAGCCAGATGAAAGCCCTTTACATGGCGGCGAATATGGCCCGTATCGTCAAAGTGAGAGAAAAGCTATTTATCGCCAATATGCAGAACAACTGATAAAGGACGGTCATGCATATTATGCTTTCGACACGCCGGAAGAGCTGGAGAAAATGAGACAGGACTTCAGGACAGAACAAAACACATCACCGCAATATGATCATGTCATACGTATGAAAATGCGGAACTCATTGACCCTTCCGGCTGATGAAGTAAAAAGGTTACTGGACCAAAATACCCGCCATGTTATCCGTATTAAGCTGCCGGAAAATGAAACAGTTTCTTTTACAGATATGATCCGGGGCGAGGTAAGTTTCGATACTAATGTTGTTGATGATAAAGTATTGCTGAAAGCTGATGGTATGCCAACCTATCATTTAGCCGTAGTAGTAGATGATTTCCTGATGAAGATCACCCATGCATTTAGGGGTGAAGAATGGTTACCCTCCGCTCCTGTTCATATCCTGTTATGGAAATGCTTGTTTGGTTTAAAGAATATGCCGCAATGGGCACACTTGCCGCTGATACTTGGGCCAAATGGAAAACTAAGCAAAAGGGACGGCGCTAAATATGGTTTTCCTGTATTTGCGATGAACTGGACAGATCCGAAGAATGAAGAACTGGTTGAAGGATTTAAAGAAAAAGGATTTTTGCCGGAAGCATTCATCAACCTTCTCGCTTTACTGGGATGGAATGATGGAACAGAACAGGAAATTTTCACTAAAGAAGAACTGATAGAAAAATTTTCTGTTGAAAGAGTGCATAGCGGCGGAGCAAAGTTTGATTATGAAAAAGCGAAATGGTTCAACCATGAATGGATAAAGAAGGCTGAGGTTTCGGGTTTGAGGTTTGAGGTTAAACGCCTGCTTTCAGAAAAAAATATAATAGTTAGCGATGAAAACTTATTAGATAAAGTGATCGGGCTGGTAAAGGACCGGTGCACACTTTTGACTGATTTTTATGACCAATCGGTTTTCTTTTTCAAGACCCCGGAGCAATACGACCTTGGAGCCATTAAACCAAAATGGAATGAGGCGAAACAATTGTTCTTTGCCGAAGTAGTAAGAAACTTTGAACTAACGAATGACTGGAATGCCCATATACTTGAGAACAATTTCAAAGAAATAGCTGCCGTTAATCAAATAAAACCGGGTGATGTGTTATTGCCTTTTCGTGTCATGCTGGTAGGAGGCAAATTCGGACCCGGGGTTTTTGATATTGCCGGAGTGGTGGGAAAACAAGAAACAATAAACCGGATCAGCAAAGCTGAGGCAGCATTCAATGCCGGATAAAATTTGACAAATAGCATTTCATTTGTATCTTGAAATGCAATGAAAAAGGTTTCGCCTTACTGGCCATTGATCATCGCATTAGCGCTGATCAAATTTATCCTGCCGTTTCTATTACAATCTCCCGTGTATGAATTGCAGCGGGACGAATATTTATATTACCAGCAGGGTCTGCATTTTGACTTTGGGTATTTAGAAAATCCCCCGCTACTTTCTTATCTCGGCATGATCTCTTCCTGGCTGGGCGGCTCTGTGTTCTGGATTAAATTCTGGCCCTCCTTATTCGGGGCACTGACACTGATCATTTCTTGTATGCTTACTGCTGAATTTGGCGGCAAGCGGTTTGCCCAATTCATTACCGGCCTGTGTATCCTTACCGGTGCATTCGTCAGAATTCATTCGCTTTTTCAGCCCAACATACTGGATATTTTTTTCTGGACCCTGTCTGTTTATTTTATTGTCCGTTACATCAATTCAGATCAAAAGCGGTTTCTCTATTTCTTTTGTATCAGTCTCGCTTTAGGTTTTTTAAGTAAATATTCCGTCGTATTTATTGCCGCAAGCATCCTGCTAACTCTTCTTATCAGCAGGCACAGGAAACTATTTGCGGAAAAGAAATTCTACCTCGCTGCATTGATCGCATTGCTTATTGTGCTGCCGAATATATGGTGGCAATATGATCATAACTGGCCGCTGATCCATCATATGGAAGAATTGCAAGAAACCCAGCTGAAATATTTAAACCCTGCCGACTTTATCAAAGACCAGTTTCTCTTTTTACTTCCGGCTGTATTTGTATGGATAACAGGGCTGGTATGGTTATTTAAGAACAGGCAGTGGCGTTTCCTGTTCTTTACTTATTTTTTAGTGATCATCCTTTTATTGTTTGGCCGGGGCAAAAGTTATTATTCAATGGGTGTGTATCCTATGCTGCTCGCCGCCGGTGCAGTGGCAATAGAAAAATGGTCATCCGCGAAACAATGGCGGCGGTATGCAATACCTGCGTTGATCATTGCTCTCACACTTCCCTTTATTCCCATGTTACTTCCTGTGTGGAAGCCGGATAAGTTAGCCGCCTTGTATAAAAGAAACGAAGTTGATAAATTAGGCTTGTTAAAATGGGAAGACCAGAAAGAC
>DATDIX010000260.1:0-6374 GCA_036520835.1 Chitinophagaceae bacterium
AAAGTTCCCCGCACATTGATATCATGCATCAGGTCGAATTGTTTGGGAGTAGTTTGTTCTGTCGGCAACAATGCAATGGCCGAAGCATTATTCACAAGGATATCAATACCGCCAAATCTCTCCACTCCTTTATCAATGGCATTCTGTACCTGGTCCTCAAAACGGATATCACATTGTACGCCCAATGCCTGCCCGCCTGCTTTCTCCATCTCCGCGGCGGCTGAAAAGATAGTGCCCCCGAGTTTGGGGTTCTCTTCCACCGACTTTGCGGCAATGATAATATTGGCCCCTTCCTTTGCTAACCGCAGGGCAATGGCCTTACCGATACCGCGGCTGGCGCCTGTAATAAAAACCGTTTTGTTTTTCAGTGACATACAATTGCGTTTGAAAACGGAAGTTAGGAAATCAGGCAATAGCAGCCCGTTTTTATCGCAGTAGTTATACGGGCAGCGCCGTATTTCCGGTGATAAAAGAAAAGGTTAAATATGCGCTGGCGGCGGATGGGGGAGAAATCTATTTTTGATACAGAAGTTGGCTGAGCGATCTTTTAGAACCAATATCACGAATGAAAAACCAAACCGTCCTGATTAAATTAAAAACAAATAGCAATAAAAAGTAAATAGCGATCGCCAGCCAGCTTTACTTTAATAATACGCCCCGTTTAAATCCATATATCCGTTTGAGAACACAACCTTGAGCCGAAGCCAACTTTGAAAAACACAACTGGTTTACCTCTCAGGTTATTGAGGCCCGTCCCGCCTAAGGTGAGACGGGCTTGTTTTTAATAAGCAGGAAAGAAAAAAGTTGATCTATTCAATGGTACCCTTATCTGTAACTTCTACAATACCGGTGGGCTCTTTGAAAGTAACAGAGCTCATATCCTGCGTGGCTTCTAAACCTTTGCCGCCATAGATATTCTTGCCTTTGGCATGGTACTCCGCATATTTATTAGTGTAAAAAAGTTTCGCATTCTGGTCCCACCACAGATCGGGGCACCTGAGTGTATCGCCTTTTATATTGATCACAACGACGCTGTCACGCAGGTAAACTTTATCAAGGGTTTCAAAATACTTTCCATACTTACTGTCGAGCCAGCTTTCTACCTGTATGCTGTCATTGTAGAAATCAACATGCAATGAATTAGGGAATTCGACATACAAAGTGTCGTCCAGTACACGCAGCATCAGCGGGGCAGTCAATTTTGCCCGCATTTTACCTTCCTGGCTCAGGAAACTTTCAACCATCCTGGCCTCTTCCACTTCCACGATATCTTTTGTCAGTTCATCTATCTGCTTAGGGTCATTTTCACAACTGAAAAGAAAACAGCAGCCCGTAAGAAGAGCTGCTGTATAAAAATATCTTTTGAATATGGCATACATCTTATTCGTATTTCTTTTTATTAAACCAGAAATCGCTTAAAGAGAATCCTATAGAAATACGAAACATATTATCCGTCAGTAAATTGTTATTGTTTCCCCTCCTGATAAATTCAAAGGCAAGATTGACCATTGTTACCTGCCCGGGAGAAAACCTGTTTTGGCTGAGGATGGGCAGACCAAGCCCGAGTGTAGTGCCCCATACCGGAAGCTGATCCTTTACTTTTATATAATCACGTCCGAAGAAAAACCCCGCCCGGTAAATCACATTGCCTAAATAGCTTTTTCTTCCTGCACTGTAAGAAGGCCTTATTTCACCACCTAACCGAAGCTCCCATTTATCGATCACTGAATCCGTTTGACCATAAAACCTGTATTCAGACCATTTGCCCTGGTTAAAATCAACACCGATCATCCAGCCTCCCTTTAAAGCTTGAGCTTCTCTCTTTAAAGTAAACCCTGCAGTAAGTGAGGAAGGGTATTCTATCTCTCCTTCCAGGTCATTTTGATGAAATACACTGTCAATGGTGAGATTGCCTGCTAACGTAGATATATAGGTTTCCCTGATCATATCCTGTGTAGCATTGAATTTATGTTTCAGGTTGCCAAAAGCGCCAAACGTAAGCACAAGGGTGGAATCAAGGCTCACCTGGTACTGCATACCCATATTAAAGAAGAGGCTTCCAAAATTTGTTTTTGTCTGGAAATTGCCCGCTTTATATTCTACCGAATCATTTACAAAAGATCTGCGGGCACTGTAGTCTTGTCTGCCGAATATATACCCGGTGTTGACACCAAAACTTATACTTTGCTTAAGGTTGATGCTGATCCTGTGCCCGATACCCATTGTAGCCATGTAGGATCCCCCGTCTCCTTTGTACAATGTGTTTACACTATCTATCGGCAGGTTGGTATTCGGGTCATATATTCTTTCTGACCTGTCGATCAGGTAACTGATCCTTGTGACCGGTCTTAACCCAAAACTCAAACCCCAGTTAACCTTTAAAGGAACACCTACCTGTAAATGCGAAAACAATGCATTGCTGGCCGTAAAACTTTCTGTTATTTTCGGGTCCCTCAGCGTCCTGTTCTCCAGGTTTACTCCAAGGTCGAGTATGGCCCTTCCGAAGCGAAGTTTGTTTGACCTCACTTCCTTTATTGCCTGGAATGAACCATAGGAAGCAGGGTTATTAAAATTGATGCTGAGAAAGTCATTGTACCCGGCAGAGATTCCTCCCATACCACGTGAATTTACATTGGTGGATGGAACAATATCGCCCATACCATAACGGGTATAGGGGGAGTTATCCTGTGAAAAAGCAGGGGAAAACAAAGCAATTAGTATAAGGCTGAACAGTATCCGAAAAGTGCCTAACAGATTGGTTTTCTTAGGGGTTATTAACTTCGCTAATGGCATAAAGACCTTTAAAAATTAAATCAGGGTCTGCAAATATCTTGTTTTTAAGGTGCGAAGCCAAATGCACTAAATCACCCCCGGTTAAAAGCACGTTAAAGTTCCCGAACTTTTCCTTGTAAGCATCTACAAAACCATCGATCTCTTTGGCAAGGCCAAGCACGGCCCCGGTCAATAAATTGGTCGTTGTATCATAGCCGATCAACGGTACATTACTGTCTGCTTTTACCAATGGAAGTTTAGCAGTAAAATGATGCATGGCTTTTAATCGCATTTCCATTCCCGGGGAAATAGCGCCGCCCAGGAACTCATGATATTTATTGATAAAATTGTAAGTGACACATGAACCCATACCGATGACCAGGTTATGTTTCTTCGGATAATAATGAACGGCTGCAGCACATAATGCCAACCGGTCAGCGCCGATCGCTTCAGGTTTACCTACCGGCGTGGTAAATGATAGTTTGGTAAGATGATTCAGCTTATGAAATTTTGTTTTGCCTGCCAGCAGTTCTTCGATCGCAGCATTATGATCTATCACAGAAGAAAGAATGGTCTTATGAGGCTGGTAAGTGTCAACCAGGGATTGAATAGTGCCTGCTGAATCGTCCTCCAGTACAATGGCTTTCGTCATCTCCGCTTTATTAAAGACAGCCACTTTTTTTCTTGTATTGCCAAAGTCGAAACAGAGTGTAACAGACATGTGTTGTATTTCAATTGCGGGTGATGCTAACAGGCAAATATTATCCGAGGTCAAAGCCGGGCAGGTTTTTAAAATGCCCGTTCAGTTTTATTTTTTCTTTGAGTTGCTCCATACCGGCTACCATGGGTATCACTTTGGCCAGGTGGCGCTTTAAATATTCCTGCCGCTGGCGTTCATCCAGCAAGCCGAGTAACTCATACTCTTCTTCCAGCGACAGCCCCACATGATGCGCCACTTCATAACATTTTATTTCTTCATCCGGTTTTTTAAACTCTTTGGTGACTTTTAAAAGCTTGTGCAGGTCGCGGATCCCCGCCATTACTTTTCGCATCAGTTCAATATTTCCCTTCTCATGCGTATCAGGATAATTGACAATAGCGCCGCTGTATAATTTATCCGGAACCGTTTTTATTATTTCCAGTATCCTGAATACTTTTTCGCCTTTTGTTTTAATATCCATCTCGCCTTTATCATCCACGCCGGATATTTCCGTGATGGCCACCAGCGAACCGAAATCCTGCATTTTGTTGTCAATAACTGTAGGTATGCCAAATGGTTTTTTCTGCTCCTGGCATTCATTGATCAGTTGCTTATACCGCGGCTCAAAGATGTGCAGGTTGAGGTTCTCACCGGGATATACAACTATGCCAAGCGGGAATATGGGAATAAAATTCGTCACCTTAACCAGTACATTTAATGCAAATTATTAATTATCGGATAATGAACAATGAATTTTCAACAGGATCAAACGCTATCCTTTATTTCTTTATTCGCTGTTCTTTGTCCCTTGCCGGGTATTCCATAGTTCTCTCAGCCTTGCATATTTTAAAAAAGTATAATGAGCCGTCATCTTCGCACAAATATATCCTGCATGGCCATCCAAAAAACCAAGCTTTAAAATATAGTAATTCAAAAAATTAAAACCCGGGGACAGCCTTACTTTGAACCAGCCGGCTTTCTTCCCCTGCTGGTAATATTTATCGGCGCCAAGCATGGCATAGTGTGCCGTCTTATATGCATACTCATGAATATCGTTCATGGTCCGGTGCAATATAAACCCCTTCAGCCTGCTGATCGTAATATCTGCAGGCATCATCAGTGTTTCATGCACAGGTTCATTATTCCATTGAACGACCCTTCGGTTAAACAACCGGGTATGGGAATCACGGCCCCATTCCCCATGCTTCAACAATTTATCTCCCAGGAAATTTTTAAACCGCAGGTCATATACCGTTTTATCATTTGCAGGTTCAAATGCCAGCAGTGACTTTTTTAATTCCTCATCAATTCTTTCATCTGCGTCCAGGCTGAGTATCCAGTCATATTTGGCAAGGCTATTGGCTTTTAGTTTTGTTTTACCAAATCCTTCCCAGTTTCCGTGGTGAACATGTACATTATACTTCTTTGCTACCGCAACTGTATCGTCTGTGCTGCCATTATCGTAAACAATAATGTCATCGGACACCCCATGCAGGCTTTGCAGCGTTTCCCCGATAACGGCTGCTTCGTTCTTACATATGATCACGACAGAAACAGGTTGCATAATTAAATACAAAGATTAATTATTTCAGGCTTCAAAGCGAAACCATTTCCAGCTTAATAAGACAATAAATGAATAAATAAAAACACCAAACTGTACTTCCAGGCCGATATCAAACAAAAAGCTGGTGGCCACAAGGCCATTCAGCAACCACCATCGCCCTTTGCTTTTTACCCTTGTAAAAAAAGGAACCAGCAAAACAAATGTAAATATCAAAAAACCCGGGATGCCGCAACCCGTTCCATAGATCAGCCATTCATTGCTCGGAAATATTTTATCCTGTTGCCGCATTTGCGGATAGTTGGCTTCATACCATTTACCTGTTTCATGGAAAATATCTCCAAAACCAACTCCTTTAACGGCATTGTCATTCATTATATGCCAGCCGGCTTTTAACGAGATCACTCTTATGGCATCATTCCCTCCCGGCAGGTAATGTGCATCTTTGAAATATTCAAAATCGTAACGGAAATACTTTACTTTATTACGAAAGGTGGGAAGAATAATATAGGCGATCAGCGGTAAGGCGATCACCAAAACCAGAAATCCTGCACCAACCAGGGGTCTTGTTTTTTTAACGATCATCCACAGCATTGCTGCAATGACAATCATATAAAAACATAATAGCCCTGTCCTCGCTGCGAGTATATGCAGAAATATGATCAGCCATGCCATAACCACCAGCAGTAACCAGGATATATTTCTTTGCTCCCGGCTCCCAAGCCATACCCATCCTGCTACTAATATGGCCACAGCCAGCAGCCAGCTAAAACGTACATGATCGTTCTCCAAAGGCGTAAGAATGGTTTTTGCCTGCAGGTATCCTTCATTCACTGCCTGCATATCCGGTACATAATGAAACATACTCCATATTGTTCCGGCCATTACCCCTGCTAAAAAAATAGATGCCAGCCACCGCCATTGGTCACGGGAAAAAGTAAAGGGTGATGCAAATGCAAGCGGCAAAACCAATAAAGGAAGTTTTACCCGTAAACTATTGAGCCATTCCTGCCTGTCATCGCTCCACAAACCCGAAAGAAGCGGTAAAAGAAAAAGCAGGCTCATAGCCCATAGCAGCGGTGTTGAAAAAAAATTTCGCAGTTGCTCTTTTATAGCAGTATGAAAAAAACAAACTGATACAAAAACAATGATGCTGGCAGACAATGCTCCCCTTGATATAAAAAGCGAGCCCATCATTGCGATGATGCTGTAAAAAATGAGATGTGGCCGCAGGTTCTGCATGGATAGCTTACCCTATTTTTGTTGCCGCAAGTTACAGGGTACAGAATAAAGATGTAAGTTGTAGCAGAAACTAATGCATTCAATGGATTGGCAGGCATT
>DATDIX010000261.1:0-4536 GCA_036520835.1 Chitinophagaceae bacterium
GTCGGTAATGCCCGCCGTTGAGTTGTATCCTTCAATTATGACAGTTGCGTTTCCCAGCACATTTCCGGACTGTTCATCAATGACCGTTCCTTTTACAGTTTGCGTAAGCGAAATTCCCTGCGCCGGAACAATAAAGGATGATAGCAGCAGTACAAGCAATAATATATTGCGTTGCATACAGGATCCTATTTATTGGTTCCGTTATTATATACCTGGACCGCTTCCTTTAACTGTGCGATATCGCCATTCGCTGATCTTGCTTTTTCTATTGCAGCCGTATTACCTGCAAAGCTTGCAGCGATCACTTCGTCAGCGTTTTTCTTAGACACCAGTTTCAGTTGCTTATCCTTTCCGTTGTAAATAAAATAATCATTGAGCTTGCCTTCTGTACCGCTGGAAAAAGTGGCTTCATTGCCATTGTAGGTTGGCTTACCGGAAGCATCACTTGATTTTTGTAAAAAACAGAGATTACCCTGGCAGAGCACTTTAAAAAAATCACCGCTTATACAAAGGAATTTTGCATCGTCGATCTCTGCAGCTACCAGTTCTGATCCGTTGTAGGTCTTTTTCTTTTCTCCGGCCTGCTGAATAAATACGATGGAAGCATCCTTGCGGATATTGTCTTTGACAAAGCCTGGAAGGTTGCTATTATCAGCAAGTGTGATAGTTCCTTTTTGAAATCCTTTGGGTATTTCTGTTTGTGCATTTGCCTGTAAAAAGACCAGGCTGAGGACAGAGGCGACCAGTGTGTTTAAGATTGTCATGATTATGGTTTTAGTTTAATGAATGATTTACACACAAGCTACCTGCAGCAGGCGGGGTTGACAATCAAAAAGGAGTGAGTTGAAGAAATGGAGGAGTGGGTTGAAAGAAGCTGCAATAAAAAAAACCCTCCCGAAAAATCAGGAGGGTTTCTAAAATAGTTCAGATAGCATTTACTCTACTTCCTTCGCCCCTTCTACCAATACCGTCACTTTATTATTGATCACTTCCACAAAACCGCTTTGTATATCGAAGAAAGCTAAATGATTTTGTTTATCCTTTAAAACTTTTACACGACCGGCCTTTAATGCACTTACCAATGGCGCATGTTTGTCCAGCACTTCAAATGAACCGCTGATACCCGGCATCTGCACGCCGTATACCTCGCCGCTGTAGAGTTTTTTTTCAGGTGTTAATATTTCTAAATTCATAAAACCAATGTGATAATGTGCCGATGTGTCAATAAGCCAATGATAAGTGAGGTCAATTGGCAAATCAGCACATTGGCTAATTAGCTAATCATCCCTGCGCTGCCGCCATCAACTTCTTACCTTTCTCTATCGCATCATCAATACTACCTACCAGGTTAAATGCCGCTTCAGGCAGATCATCCACTTCGCCATCCATGATCATGTTGAAACCACGGATCGTTTCTTCGATCGGAACGAGTACTCCTTTCAAACCAGTGAAAGCTTCTGCTACGTGAAAAGGTTGTGACAGGAAACGCTGTACCCTTCTGGCACGGGCCACTGTCATCTTATCTTCATCACTCAACTCATCCAAACCAAGGATAGCGATGATGTCCTGCAATTCTTTATAACGCTGTAAGATCAGTTTCACACGGTTTGCACAATTGTAATGGGCTTCTCCCACAACCTGCGGCATAAGGATCCTTGAAGTAGAATCCAATGGGTCGACCGCAGGGTAGATGCCAAGGTCTGCAATTTTGCGAGACAAAACAGTTGTTGCATCAAGGTGGGCAAATGTGGTAGCCGGGGCGGGGTCAGTCAAGTCATCCGCCGGTACATATACTGCCTGTACTGATGTAATAGATCCATTTTTAGTTGACGTGATTCTCTCCTGCATGATACCCATCTCTGTTGCGAGTGTCGGCTGGTAACCCACCGCTGAAGGCATACGGCCTAACAACGCCGATACTTCAGAACCTGCTTGTGTAAAACGGAAGATATTATCCACGAAGAAAAGGATATCACGTCCTTTACCCTGTCCGTCGCCATCACGATAATATTCGGCGATGGTCAACCCGGACAATGCGACCCTTGCACGGGCGCCGGGAGGTTCATTCATCTGCCCGAATACGAAAGTAGCTTTTGATTCGGCCAGTTCTTTCATATCTACTTTACTCAGGTCCCATCCCCCTTCTTCCATACTATGTTTGAAAGCATCACCATATTTCATGATACCTGCTTCGATCATTTCACGCATCAAATCGTTTCCTTCACGGGTTCTTTCTCCCACACCGGCAAATACGGATACACCGGCATAGGCTTTTGCAATGTTGTTGATCAATTCCTGGATCAATACGGTCTTGCCCACACCTGCGCCACCAAACAAACCGATCTTACCACCTTTTGCATAAGGTTCGATCAGGTCAATTACTTTAATACCTGTAAACAAAATTTCAGAAGCCGTACTCAGGTTCTCAAACATGGGAGGTTTGGCGTGAATAGGCCGGGCACCTACTTTTGATACAGCGGGCAAACCATCAATGGGATCTCCGGTTACATTGAACAGGCGGCCTTTGATGGCATCCCCAACAGGCATGGCGATCGCAATACCTGTATCTATTACTTCAGTGCCGCGAACAAGACCTTCGGTACCGTCCATCGCAATGGTCCGAACACTGTCTTCACCCAGGTGCTGCTGTACTTCCAGTACAAGCGTGTCGCCATTCTCTTTTTTTAATTCCAGTGCATTGTAGATCTCGGGAAGCTTGCCATCGAACTGAACGTCAATTACCGCCCCGATGACCTGTTTTACTTTACCAACATTTGCCATACAAGTAATTTATAAAGAAGGTTAGATTTCAGGCCGCAAAGGTAAGGGTGCAGGGGGAAAATGAAAAATGTAAAATGCAGAATAAAAAAGAAGAAAATAAGCTGTGGAAAACTGCGATGATACCGGTTTTAAGATTGATGGAGTGTTGGTTACAAGTTGGTCCCGGTCCCGGCACTGGCTGGCTTCCAGGTTTGATCCACTTATCAATATTTCACTCGCCGGGGCCTAACAAATTACTATCTTTTAAAAAAAAATCATTTCCTTGTCCGGAAGGAAGAACTGTATTCGTCATTTATCCGAACCTGATTTTTTAAACTTATTAAAACAACAATTATGGAAAAGTTCATGTTTATTTTTCATGGCGGAATGCCCCCAGACCAAAGCCCGGAAGAAATGCAGGCCAATATGGGCAAATGGATGGCCTGGATAGATAAATTGAGTAAGGACGGGAAATATGTGGCCGGGGAACCCCTGCTTCCGGGCGGAAAACTGATCGCAGGTAAAAAGAAAACCGTTACCGACGGGCCTTATACGGAAGGAAAAGAATTAGTAGGCGGTTTCTTTATCGTCAATGCAGAAAATATGAATGAAGCGGTAAAGTTATGTGATGATTATCCCGATTACGATAGTGGTGGCAGCATACAGGTAAGACAGGTGATGAAGATCGAAATGTAACCTCACCCCTAACCCCTCTCCCAAGGAGAGGGGAACAGCAACTTCATTAATGAAGCGACAAAATAATATCAATAAACTGGTGGATCATCTTTTCCGGCATGAGTCGGGAAAGATGATCGCCGTTTTGTCAAGATTACTGGGATTACAGAATTTAGAAACAGCCAATGATATCGCACAGGACACCCTGCTGCAGGCGATGAATACCTGGAGATATGGGAACATACCCTATAACCCTGCAGGATGGTTATACCGTGTTGCAAGGAATAAGGCGATCGATTTTTTACGGAGGGAAAAGAAATTCCGGGAGATAAGTCCCCAATATTCTTACCTGCTGCAATCAGAATACACACTTAGCCCTACTGTCAATAGCCTGTTTCTCGAAAACGAGATACAGGACAGCCAGCTCCGGATGATGTTTGCCTGCTGTCACCCTTCTATCCCCGAAGAATCGCAGATCGCCCTGACATTAAAAACGCTTTGCGGTTTGGGTATAAATGAGATCGCCAAAGCTTTTCTGACCAACGATGAAACGATCAGCAAAAGAATTTACCGCGCCAAAGAAAGGATAAAGGACGAAAAGATCGAACTGGATGTACCGGCAAACGAGGAGTTGCCCGAACGGTTAGATGCCGTTATAAAATCACTTTACCTGCTGTTCAACGAAGGCTACAACTCTTCTCATCCCGAAATACTGATACGGGAAGATCTTTGTGAAGAAGCGATGCGGCTTTGCCTGTTGCTTACACAACATCCCTTAACAGCTTATCCCCGCAGCAAAGCCTTATTAGCATTAATGTGTTTCCAGGCTTCACGGCTCCATACAAGACTGGATGATAAAGGCAATATTATATTATTAAAACACCAGGACAGGACGCTGTGGCGTCTTCCGCTGATTAAAAAAGGTTTTGATTATATAGATGCGGCCGCGGAACCTTTTGAAGTTTCCCCTTATCACCTGGAAGCTGCTATCGCCTCATTACACGCAGCCGCTCTTTCTTTTGAACGAACCGACTGGAAAAGTATTTACCATTTATATGAAATGCTTTACCAGTTGCAACCCAACCCGGTCGTGGCGATGAA
>DATDIX010000262.1:0-3987 GCA_036520835.1 Chitinophagaceae bacterium
ACCCGTTTCATACTTCATGGCGCTATTCACTGAATCTTTCATCTTTTGAAAGCTCTTTAGTTCTTCCAGTATGCCCGACAGTGAGTCTTCAGGGTCGTTTTTTGCAAAAACAAAAAGGGTTGACGAAAAAATAAAATATAAAAGAAAAATAATTTTTTTCATTGCGGCTGGTTTATCCGCACAATATATAGCTATTTCCCAAATCGCAATATCAATTTTTAGCTCCGGTTACCGGGCGGGGATTGTGACTATTTTATAAACTGTACCTTTGTGGCAATCAATTAAATCCATGCGTGAATTATCAGTCGTTATCACAGTGATGAATGAAGAGGAAAACATCAAACCTCTTTTGGAAGCCGTGCGCAGTGCATTAACTGGCATTGATTACGAAGTGATCCTGGTGGATGACGGCTCAACTGATAAAACCAGGATGCAGGTACTGGAATACTCAGATGAAAGGACCATACTGGTAGAACTGAGAAAAAATTATGGCCAAAGCACCGCTATGACAGCCGGCATTGACTACTCAAGGGGAAAATATGTAGCCCTGCTGGATGGCGACCTGCAAAATGACCCCACGGATATCCCCGCCATGCTTGAACTTTTAAAAAGAGAAGACTGGGATGTGGTAGCAGGAAACAGGAAGAACCGTAAAGATGGTTTTATCCTCCGTAAACTGCCCAGCAATATCGCCAACGCCCTGATACGCCGCATGACAGGAGTATATATCCGAGATTATGGCTGTACGTTGAAAGTTTTCAAAAGAGAAATTGCAGAAGAACTTGGACTGTACGGGGAACTACACCGTTTCATACCTGTATTGGCGAAACTGCAGGGAGCAAAGATCACCCAGGTGGATGTAAAGCACCATTCCCGCCAGTTCGGGAAAAGCAAATATGGCATCAACCGTACATTCAAAGTAATGAGTGACCTGGTATTGATGGTGTTTATGCGGAAGTATATGCAAAAGCCCATGCACCTTTTCGGCACCATTGGTTTTATCAGTTTTGGCCTGGGCCTGTTGATCAATCTTTACTTGCTGGTATTAAAAATAATGGGACAGGATATATGGGGAAAACCCATCCTCATCCTTGGCCTTATCTTATTACTGGGCGGTATCCAGTTCATTACCATCGGTATCATCGCCGATATTAATGTAAGGACCTACTTTGAATCGCAGAATAAAAAAACCTATACCGTAAGAAAAGTCTACCACGCAAAGAAAGAAGTAAGCCCGGCGCTGGATATTACTGTATGACGGGCTTTACCAGCATAGCTTCATGCTGAATGAACCAATCATAGAATTTTTTTAACCCCTCCTGTATTTGTGTTTGCGGGCTATATCCCAATAGTTCTTTTGCCTTTGAAATATCTGCATAGGTTTTAGGCACATCACCGGGCTGCTCCGGTTGCTGATCAATGATCGCTTTTTTCCCGGTCACTTTTTCTATCCCTTCTATCAGCTCTTTTAATGAAATCGTATAATGGTTGCCGAGGTTGATGATCTCGAAACCCGTTTTATCGTAATGAATAGCGCCAATGATGCCCTGCACCGTATCATCTACATACGTATAATCCCGGCTGGTGCTGCCATCGCCAAACATGGCGATCGGTTTTCCTGCCATGATATTTTTAGTGAACTTATGAATGGCGAGATCAGGACGCTGTCCCGGGCCATACACGGTAAAGAAGCGTAAAGCGATAAAACGGATACCAAACAATTTATGGTAAACATGCCCCAGCATTTCTCCTGAAAGCTTGGTAGATGCATAAGGACTGATCGGCATCAGTTTTTCTTCTTCTTTCCATGGATAATGATCATTGATACCATACACGCTGCTGCTGGAGGCAAAAACAAATTGTTTGACACTTTTGATCCGGGCAAGGTCAAGCATATTCTGCAAACCGATCACATTTGATTCCTGGTAAGAAAGAGGATTCTCAATGCTGGGCCTCACCCCTGCTTTTGCCGCCAGGTGAACGATGACATCCACTTTTCCCGGTACCAGCTCTGCCAATTTTTTTCCGGGTGTTTTACCAAGATCAGTTTCAATTAGCCGAAAGAAAGGATTATTGCTGAATTCATGTATATTGAATTCCTTAATTGCCCGGGAGTAAAACGGGTCAAAATTATCGATGCAGGAGATCGTAAGACCGGGTTCGCTTTTTAATAAGTTTCGGACCAGGTTGCTCCCGATAAAACCGGCCCCGCCTGTAATAAGGTAATGCTTCATAATTCCTAAACCGTCACAAGGTAATCATAGTTTCCGCCCTGAATTTATCTTTTGAATGAAAAATTAAAGGCCCCTCCCACCCTTCGCTAACCAGGTCGCTTTTGCTTTTTAAATATCTCAAAATCAAAGCATCCTTTTGCCTCTCCTGAACGATTTGTATCCCGTATTACCTGACACTTAAATAAAGCCGGTGAAAATTGCTTTTATCGCACGATCTACCTTATACAAAGTACACGGTGGCATTACTGTGCAGGTACTTGAAACGGCAAAATATCTCCGGGAACTGGGCGCAGATGTCGTCATCCGCTTAACCGATGAAAAGATCAATTATGCTGAATTTGACCTGCTTCATTTTTTTGACATAACAAGACCTGCCAATATTTTATACCACATTGAAAGAACAAACAAACCGTTTGTGCTATCGCCTGTCCTTATTGACTACAGCGAATATGATAAACAGCATCGCAGGGGTATCCCGGGATTTATTCTCCGCATGTTCTCAACCGACACCAATGAATATATAAAAGCTGTTTCAAGGTGGTTCCTGCGCAAAGACAAACTGCAAAGCAAAAAGTATTTATGGAAAGGCCAGGGAAGATCGATCCGTTATATCCTTGAAAAGGCCGAAATGATCTTACCCAATTCAAAAAAAGAATACGACCAGTTAAAAGAAACATATGCTGTCGATAAACCCTATGTGGTGGTGCCCAACGGTATTGATGACCGGCTATTCCGCCCGGACAATTCCGCTTTAAAAGATGAAAAACTGGTGTTGTGTGCAGCAAGGATCGAAGGGGTAAAAAACCAGCTTAATCTTGTCAAAGCTCTGAACAACACAGAATACAACCTGCTGCTGATCGGGGATGTATCCCCCAACCAAAAAGAGTATTACCGGCATTGCCGGGAGGCGGCATCCGCCAATATTAAATTTATAAGCCGGTTACCCCAGGAAGAATTGCTGCAGTATTACCGGAAAGTGAAGGTTCATATTCTTCCCAGTTGGTTTGAAACCTGTGGTCTTTCTTCGCTGGAAGCTGCGGCCATGGGTTGTAATATTGTTATTACAAACAAAGGCTTCAGCCGTGAATATTTTGGCGATGAGGCGCTCTACTGTGATCCCGGTGATGTGGAATCTATTTACCAGACCGTACACCGGGCGGCGGGAAACCCTTCACAAAAAAACCTGCAGGAAAAAGTATTAAGCAACTATACCTGGCGCCAGGCTGCGATCCGTACACTGGAGGCTTACAAAAAAATTTTACCGGGAATAAATACAGGAGCTTTTCCTGGTAATTAAACTGTCAGAAATGATAAACCTGGACATACTTGAAACAAATAAAGAAAAGCTGAGAGCAGATTACTTATTGGCAAAACCCTTCCCATACCTGGTCATTGATAATTTTTGCGACAGCCAAAAAATTGAAAGCCTTTACAACAAGATCCCGGAGCTGAACAATAAAAGCAGGGACTACGTGTTCGCCAAAAACAAATTTGAAAAAGCGAATTACAGGGAACTAGGTACTGAATTCGAAGAATTGTATAGCGATCTTATTTCCGAAAGAATGAACCGCTTCCTGAGTTTTATTGCAAACGAAGAAATATTTGTTGATCCTGAAAATCATGGCGGAGGGCTGCACCAGGGCAAACAAAAAAGTTTTTTGGACATGCACCTTGATTTTAATTATCACCCGCTGAAAAAAGGATGGTACCGGAATATGAACCTGCTGCTATACCTGAACAAGGACTGGAAGCC
>DATDIX010000263.1:0-14863 GCA_036520835.1 Chitinophagaceae bacterium
TTTTCTTTTTCTCCACCAATTCATTAGGCCCGTATTCGGTGAGTCTTTGTGCCGCTGTCTCCCCGGCCAGGCCATGCATGGAAGAACCGGTCAGCTCCATTACTTTTTCAGTATCCAGGCTATAATAATTCATAGTTCAAAGTATGACCCCGCTTAGAACAGTTGATGCTATTATAATATTAACGCAACAAAAGAAGCGGGCCAGGATTTTTTTAATGACCAGGGAATATGGCCTGTACCATCGAAAAAATCATTTCATGCTGTACTGTATCGCCGGTATTTCATTCAGCGCTTCCTTTTTCAGCTTTCGTTTTTCTGCCAGCCATTTCCGGCGCAGAGCCTGTAAATGTTCTCTTTCTCCGGGCCCGGATTTTTTTATGTCAGCAGGCGGGAGGAATGCCAGGGCAATACAGGCATCATTAAACAATCCAAGTGTATGTGACAGGTTCTCCGCTTTCTTTAGTTCACTCTCATCCCACCATGAAAAGGGAACGGGTATTTTAAGATCATCCCTGAGTATCCTGGTAACATAAATGATGTCTTTAAGACTCTTCCTTATGCTATGCAGTTCTTTCTCTTTATAATCTCCTTTTGAAACTACTTCACTAATGACAGTAAGCTTTTGCTGAAAGAAGTTTTTTAGTAATACATCTTCTGCATTAACAGGTAATTGTTGAATGAGCTTGTCTTCCGTTTCTTTAAACTCTTTTTTAGCAGGAAAATCATCTCTTTTGTTTGCCAGCTCTTTTATTTCTTTTTGCAGAACATATATTTTATTCCGGGACCTGCCATTCCCGGCCTTATTATATTGCCTGATCCGCTCCAGGTATAATTGCCGGTCACGGATCTTCCCGGCCAATGAGTATAATTTTTTGAATTTGGTGGGGAATTTGAGCTGGCCGGGTTCTTTGGCTGCAGGCCTCATCAGCCGCAGAAATGCCCTGAGCTTTTTTACATCAACACGGAAAAGATGAATGGCCTCTTCATTGAAGTCTCTTTTCATTCGTTCCGCATTTTTGTTCAGCCTTTTAAAGTAATAATGGACGATATGCCTTAATTCACGATTTTCCACCGAAACATTGTACTATCAGGGATTCATTTTTTCAATAGTGATGGCTTTATACAATTTTTCAACGTCCTGCAGCCTGCAAAGTTCTGTCCCGGCATTCATGGTAGCGGCCGTACCACAAGCTACACCATATTGAACCGATTCCTCCAGGCTCATGTCTTTTGATAATTTCAGTACGATCCCCGCTACCATACTATCCCCGGCGCCTACAGTACTCTTTCTTTTGACAGGAGGGGGTGAAAATTTTATTAGTTTTTCTTTTGTCACCAGCAGGGCCCCCGCATCTCCCATTGAAACAACCACCACTTCACAGTTCCCTTTTTCAATGACCTGCTTTGCAGCAAGCGCTGCTTCCCCGGGTGCTAAATAAGTTTTGCCAACCAATGAACCCAACTCACCAAGATTTGGCTTCAATAAATACACCCCTTCACCGGCAGCATATTTTAATGCGTCTCCTGAAGTGTCAACAATAAATTTAATATTTCTCTTTTTTGCTGTTGCACCTATACGGGCAAAAATATCCACAGGAACCCCGGGTGGCAGACTGCCACTGGCTACGATAAATCCAACATTCTTTATTTCTTCAACTGTTCCCAGCAGTTGTTTCCACTCTGTTTCTTTTAATTCAGTTCCCGGCATCCCGAAGCGGTATTGCCGGTTAGTTGATTCTTCCAGCACAATAATATTTTCACGGCTCTCACTTTCTGTTTCTATAATAATTGAAGGAACAGCTTCGTCAGCCATCAATTTATTAAAGTATTTTCCTGTGTATCCGCCTGCGGGGTAAATAGCGGTTGCTTCGCCACCTAATTTTTTAATGGCCCTTGCAACGTTGATGCCGCCGCCGCCCGGTTCCAATTTTGGCGCTGCGCATTTCAATTTCTTTTCCGGTACCAGTGCAGGAACAGAAGTGCTTTTATCTATGCAGGGGCTAAATGTAATGGTAATGATCTGCGACATAAAATTTATTCATACCCCGCATTTTTATTTTCAATTTTATCTTGCTACAGCGCCCCCATCAATGGTTATATCTGCGCCTGTCATGAAGGAGGATTCATCAGAAGCGAGGTATAATGCCCCCCAGGCAATTTCCATTGCATCAGCTATCCGACCCTGCGGAGACATATTTTTTATTGTTTCTTTCATTTCAGGTTGTTCAAGGATGTTATCTGTCATGGGTGTCAGCACAGCACCGGGACAGATAGCATTCACCCGGATCTTATCTTTTGCCAATGTCACTGCAAGGTCTTTGGTCAAAAGCAGTAAACCACCTTTTGATGATGAGTAAGCTACACCATTTCCACCGACCAAACCGGCAATGGATGCAATATTTACAATTGAACCACCACCTGCTTTTCTCATGTGCGGGACACAGGCCCGGCAACCCAGGAAAGGACCCGTGAGATTGATCGCAATGGTCTTATCCCATTGCGCATTTGTAGTTTCCTCACAACTCATGAATCCGGGAAATATGCCAGCATTATTTACCAGGATATCAATGCGCCCATATAATGACAAAGTTTTGTCCACTACTTTGTTCCAATCGCTTTCGCTGGTCACGTCATGCATGATATGATCAATTGACAGACCGTTTGCTTTCTCTTTTTGTACCCAGGCTTTCAATTTTTCTTCCTGCATATCGGTAGCTACTACTTTAGCTCCTTCCTGTGCAAACAACCTGGCTTCTGCAGCGCCCATGCCACCGGCTGCCCCGGTAATGATCGCAACTTTATCTTTTAATCTTGCCATAGTATTTGGTTTACCCGGTTTTTAATGTTGTACTTAACTCAGCCTTGCAGATATTTTCAATTCCTTTTAGTATCGCATCAGGGCTGAAAGAAATACTGTTAATTCCCTGTTCTACCAGGAAGGCTGCGAATTCAGGAAAATCACTCGGCGCCTGCCCGCATAACCCGATCTTTACACCCGCTTCTTTTGCTTTATGGATCACCATCGAGATCATTTGTTTGGCGTTTTTGTTCTGTTCACTGAATAAATTGCTGATAATGGCTGAATCCCGGTCGATACCAAGTGTGAGTTGGGTAAGATCATTGGAACCGATGGAAAAACCATCAAAGACCTTTGCAAATTCTTCTGCATCCAGCACATTACTGGGTATCTCCGCCATTACATATATCTCCAGTGTTTTATCTTTATTGCGGTCAAGACCATTATCACTCATTACTTTAATTACTTTCCTGCCTTCTTCCACAGTGCGGCAAAACGGGATCATCACTTTTACATTTGTCAAGCCCATTTCCCCGCGAACTTTTTTAACTGCTTCACATTCCAGCCGGAAGCCATCTTTATACAGCTCGTTATAATACCGGGAAGCGCCACGAAATCCCAGCATAGGATTTTCTTCTTTGGGCTCAAAATCTTTTCCGCCGATAAGATTGGCGTATTCATTGGTTTTAAAATCACTCATCCTGACGATGACGTCTTTCGGATAAAATGCAGCAGCGATCGTGGCAATGCCCTGCGCCAGCTTATCAATAAAGTAATTAAGCTTGTCAGGATAGTGATGTGTCAATTCTTCGATCCTTTGTTTAACCGTTACATCTTTCAGCTCATCAAATTTGACAAGAGCCATCGGGTGCACCTGTATAAAATGGGTAATGATAAATTCGATCCGCATCAGGCCCACACCGTCATTGGGATAAAATGAAAGACGGAATGCCTGGTCGGGGTCGCCAACGATCATCATCACTTCGGTATCTGCCGGTTTTTTTGTATGGGTAAAATCCAGGTCCACCTCCTTTATTTTCAGTTTCCCTTTATAAACATAGCCTGTCTTGCCTTCACAGCAGGATACTGTTATCATTTCACCGTCATTGATTTTTTGGGTGGCATTATTGCATCCCACGATAGCAGGCACCCCCAGTTCTCTTGCTACTATTGATGCGTGACTTGTTCTGCCTCCTTTATTGGTAACGATCGCTGCAGAGTTTTTTAACACGGGGTCCCAGTCAGGGCTTGTCATATCAGTTACTACGATCTCCCCCTTGTTCAGTTTTGATGCTTCCATCGGCGATTGAAGTATCCTGGCAATACCGGAAACAACTTTCGAGCCTACAGCATTTCCTTCTGCAAGCAATTCACCTTTTTCCAGGAGTTTATATTCTTTAATTTGAAAGGGATTCTTTTGCGAATGGACCGTCTCGGGCCTGGCCTGCACGATGAAAATTTCACCGCTGATCCCGTCTTTGGCCCATTCAATATCCATGGGTTTCTTATAATGCTCTTCAATGATCAAAGCCCATTCAGCCAGTTGTTTCACCTCCTCATCATTCAGTACAAATTGTTCTCTTTTTTCAACCGGAGTTTCAATATTGATAACAGGAGATGAATTATTTTTAGCGGCTGCATAGATCATCGTTTTTGCTTTCTCCCCGAGTTTCTTCTGGATAAGTGCATTCTTTCCCTTTCTTAATGTGGGTTTGAAAATAAAAAATTCATCCGGTGTCACGGTCCCCTGTACAATATTCTCACCAAGCCCCCACACGCCGCTCAAGTGAATGATATCACGAAACCCTGATTCAGGTTCGAGAGTAAAGCCAACCCCTGCACAAGCAAGGTCCGACCGAACCATTTTTTGAACGCCAACAGACAGCAATACCTGTTCATGCCTGAAACCATTGTCCTCACGGTATTTAATGGCCCTGTCTGTGTATAAAGAAGCAAAACAATCCAGTACCGCTTTCAGTAATTCATTTTCGCCTTTGATATTGAGGTAGGATTCATGCTGCCCGGCAAAGCTTGCCTGGGGAAGATCTTCTGCCGTAGCGCTGCTGCGAACGGCTACTTCAGAATAATTGCCATTGCATAATTCTTTGTAGGATTCAATAATTGCTTTAACCAGTTCGCCGGGAAGACTGGCCTGGAGGAATAATTCTCTTGCTTTTTTCCCGGTCTCTTTAAGGTTGGAGTAATCTTTCCTGTCAAGGTTCTGCATTAAAAGGGCCAGCGGTTGTTTCAGTTTATTCTGATCAAGGAAATCGTTAAAAGCCCGGGCAGTAGTTGCAAAACCGTCGGGTACTTTAATACCTTTTACAGAAAGCCGCGAAAACATTTCTCCAAGGGACGAGTTTTTGCCACCCACCATGCTTATATCAGCAATGCTGATATCGTTGAATTTTTTTATTAAAACACTCATTTGGCAATCATTTATAGCAAATGTTGGTTATATGGCAGGTATATCCAATGACCGCCGTCAAATGCAGGTGTGATTGACATCAGCGAAAACTGTTCCCGAAGGAAGGGCCTTCGTTTTTTACTGTGTTTCCTGCTTTTTAGTGCACTCGATGAACCAGGAAAAATGTAATTATTTTTATTATTGTTTCTTTACCGGTGCAATCACCCGCTACGGCGTGCTGCTTTCGGCGAACACCTGCAAGGGCGGAGCGTTCAGGGCCGCCGGTTTGATGGAGGATGGAATAGGGTGTGGAATCAACCTGTCTGCAAAAGAGTAAATAATTTTTCAATAACTTGTTTCAACAAATTTAGTTATGCAATCCTGTCGGTCTTGCCTGCTTATCGCCCCGGTCTTTTTTGCTTTTTCTGTTTGTTACGGGCAAACATCTCCCCGGAAAAAGATAAATATTGATGATAACTGGAAGTTCTCTCAAACGGATACTGCCGGGGGAGACAAAGCTTCTTTTAATGACAGCAAATGGAGAACGCTGAACCTGCCACATGACTGGAGTATTGAAAATGCATTTACGCAAACTGCCCCAACGGGTGGCGGTGGTGGTTATTTGCCAACCGGTGTCGGTTGGTACCGCAAACATTTCGTCCTTCCAAAATCTGTGGTAGCCAAAAACATCTGGGTGGAGTTTGACGGGGTGTATCAGAACAGTGATGTATGGATAAACGGGCATCACCTCGGGCATTACCCGAGCGGGTACATGAGTTTCTATTATGACCTCACTCCATATATAAAAAAAGGAGAGAACATTATTGCAGTTCGGGTTGATAATTCTTTGCAACCAAATACAAGATGGTATTCAGGTTCCGGAATTTATCGTCATGTGTGGCTGAGTATTGCCGATCCTTTGCATGTGGCTCAATGGGGAACTTATATCACAACACCGCAGGCTGATTCAGCTTCTGCTATAGTTGTTATCAAAACAAAAATTGCTAATAACGGTGCCACTCAGCGTGATGGGGTTCTCCGTTCAATCATTGTTGATGCAAAAGGAAATGAAGTAGCAAGAAATGAATCTTCTTTTTTAGTTCGTTCCAAAGAGAATGCTGAGATAGAACAAAAGATCACTGTGGCAACTCCTGCACTTTGGTCACTGGAAACACCAAACATGTACAGTTTGCAATCGATAATTGTTGGTAAAGGAAAAACAATAGTTGATGAAACTTTTTCTCCGTTTGGAATAAGAAATATTCATTACGATGCCCAAAAAGGCTTTTTACTGAATGGAAAACGGGTTAAGATGAATGGTGTTTGTTTGCACCATGATGCAGGAAGTGTTGGCGCTGCAGTACCTGAAGCCATGTGGGTGCGCCGTTTGCAAATATTAAAAGAAATGGGATGTAATGCTATCCGCACTTCGCACAATCCTGTTGCTCCCGAATTTTTAGATCTGTGCGACGAAATGGGATTTTTAGTGCAGGATGAGATCTTTGATGTATGGAAAGGAGGCAAGGTAAAATATGATTACTCCAATTATTTTAACCAATGGTCACAACACGACCTGGTGAATTTTATCTATCGTGACCGCAATCATCCTTCCGTGGTAATGTGGAGTGCGGGAAATGAAATTGGTGAGCAAAGTGTGGAGGGGGGACATGAAGTGCTCCGGCCATTGATCGAAACCTTTCACCGGGAAGATCCAACACGTCCTGTTACCACAGGTAATGATCATATTGCGGCTGATGGAAGATCGGCCAAACTTGTTTTTTTGAATATGCTTGATATTGTCGGGTATAACTATGTTGACCGCTGGCATGAAAGGAGAGAGGGTTTTTACACCGCGGATAAAATAGCACACCCGGAATGGAAGATGGTGGGTACAGAGAGTGTTTCAATACCCGGTGTCCGTGGCAACTATTATGGAGGAGGAGGTTTTGGTCCTGTTGATTCATCTGTCATAAGGCCGGCCAATATGCAAAGTGTCATTCGTGCAGAACAACTCTGGAAATATGTTTCAGGTCATGATTATGTGATCGGCGATTTTATGTGGACCGGGATCGACTATCTCGGCGAAGCAAGATGGCCGAATAAGAATGCCAGTTCCGGTGTGATCGATCTTTGCGGTTTTCCTAAAGATGGATATTACTTTTATCAAAGCCAGTGGACAACAAAACCGATGATCCATCTTTTCCCTCACTGGAACTGGTCGCAGACCCCTGCGGGGAAGGGCAAAGAAGGAAAGGTAATTTCTGTGATGGCTTATACCAATTGTGATACGGTTGAACTTTTTCTGAACGGGAGATCATTCGGTGCAAAAGCTGTACAATTTCCGAGGCCTGGAAATTCGGGTGCATGGAACCGCTATGATGTTCCGCCGGTAGGTATTACTACCGGTGATCTGCATCTTAACTGGGATGTGCCTTATGAGCCGGGAATAGTAAAGGCCGTTGGCAGAAAAGGAGGCAAAGTGGTAGCGGAAAAAGAAATAAAAACAACCGGGGCGCCTGCTGCTATCCGTTTATCTGTTGACAGGAATATGATCAATGCAGTGCCGGGTGATGTGGCACATATCAAAGTAGAGGTAACCGATGAAAATGGTTACGCAGTACCTGACGCAAGTAATCTTATACAATTAACTATAGAAGGGGCAGGTAAGCTTATTGGTTTTGATAATGGTAACCCAAGAGATTCTGCTTCTATGAAAAGCAGCCAGCGCCGATTATTTAATGGATTGGCTCTCGCAGTTATTCAGCCGGATGGCAAACCGGGCAGTATTCGTGTAAAAGCAATTTCCCCGGGTATTAAAGAAGCATCGGTGGAAATCATTACGCAAAAAACAACTACGCCGCTTACAACCGTTGAAGCCCTTAAAAAGAAATAATGACTGGGTTATCTCATATACTTAAGCACAAAATAGTAGCTATCATCCGCGGGGCTGACCCGGGCGATGTTTTGGAAATAGCCAAAGCGCTGTATGCGGGGGGTACCAGGATACTGGAAGTAACGTTCAATTCTCCCAATGCTTTAGCAGTAGTCAAAGATCTTTCAGTGAAGATGCCGGAAGAATTATTGATCGGCATGGGAACAGTTCTGGACGCAGCTACAGCCCGGGAAGCTATTTCGGCAGGTGCAAAATTTATCATTTCACCTTCGTTTAATGTTGAGACAATACAAGCGACCAAAGAATTGGGTGCAGTAAGCATCCCCGGTGCTTATACAGCAACTGAAATTGTAAATGCTTATAACAGCGGGGGAGATATTATCAAGGTTTTCCCGGCTTCCTCCAATGTAAATTATATTAAAGATATCCGTGCGCCATTACCACATATCCCGTTAATGCCAACGGGGGGAGTATCGCTGGAGAATATTGGAGAATTTCAGAAAGCGGGTGCCGTTGCATTTGGTATCGGTACTGCACTGGTGAATACAAAAGAAAAAGTAACTGGTGAATATTTAAAGCAACTGACCGAAAAGGCTCAAAGATTTGTGCAGGCAGTTGCTAACCTTTAATATATACAGCATGAAAATTACAGGGTATGAACTATTTCTTGTGCCGCCCCGGTGGTTATTCTTAAAAATAGAAACAGACCAGGGTATAAGCGGCTGGGGCGAACCGGTGATCGAGGGTAAAGCCGCAACCGTAAAAACCGCTGTAGATGAATTAATGGAGCATTTGATGGGTAATGACCCTATGAATATAGAGGATCACTGGAATGTGATGTACCGCAGTGGCTTTTACAGGGGTGGGCCGATCCTGATGAGTGCTATTGCTGGCATTGACCAGGCGCTGTGGGATATAAAAGGGAAATTTTATAATGCTCCCATATACCAATTATTAGGAGGTAAATGCAGGGACAAGGTCAAGGTCTATTCATGGATCGGCGGCGATCGTCCGGCTGATGTGGGTAAAGCTGCAAAGGAAATGGCAGCAAAAGGTTTTATGGCTGTTAAAATGAATGCTACCGAAGAACTGCAGTATATAGATTCATTTGAAAAAATTGACCAGTCACTTAAAAGGGTAGCTGCCGTTCGGGAAGCTGCCGGAAACAGTATGGGTATCGGTATTGATTTTCATGGAAGGGTTCATAAACCAATGGCAAAAGTACTGGCCAAAGAACTGGAGCCTTTTCATCCCATGTTTATTGAAGAACCGGTATTACCTGAAAATAATGAAGCGCTGAAAGAAATAGCACAGCATACATCTATTCCGATCGCTACAGGTGAAAGAATGTTCTCAAGATGGCAATTTAAAAATTTACTCGTAGGTGGCTATGTTGACATCATTCAGCCGGATCTCTCACATGCCGGTGGAATTACCGAATGCAAAAAAATCATTTCGATGGCAGAAGCATTTGATGTGGCCGCTGCCCCGCATTGCCCGCTGGGACCCATTGCCCTTGCCGCCTGTTTGCAGGTTGATGCAACTTGTCATAATGTTTTTATCCAGGAACAGAGTTTGGGCATTCATTACAATAAAGAAAGCGACCTGCTTGATTATATTGTTGACAAAAATGTATTTAAATACGAGGATGGTTTTGTGAATATCCCTTCTAACCCGGGACTTGGTATTGAAATAAACGAAGCCCATGTAAGAAAAATGGCAGCGATCGGGCACAATTGGAAAAATCCATTATGGCGCCATGATGATGGCAGTGTGGCAGAATGGTAAATGAATTTGAACTGGTTTTCAACCTGAATGAAAATAAAAGAAAATACAAGACCGGGATTTATACGCTACAGGATAGTTGCATTTCTTTTTGTCAACGTCGTCATCAATTACATGGACCGCAGCAATATTTCCATTGCGGCTACTTCATTAACGGATGAGTTTAATTTATCGCCCGTACAAATGGGGCTTATTTTTTCTGCTTTTGGCTGGACCTATGCAGCCTTGCAAATTCCCGGCGGTTTATTAACGGATCATCTTGGCCCGCGGTTATTATATGCTATCAGTTTAGTTGGCTGGTCATTTGTTACCCTGCTGCAGGGATTTGTGAACGGGTTTGCTATGTTGTTCGGGCTCCGGTTAGCGACAGGTGCTTTGGAAGCGCCGGCCTACCCGATAAATAACCGGGTAGTAACCGGGTGGTTCCCGGATAATGAAAGAGCTTCGGCTATTGCCATATATACATCAGGCCAGTATATTGGCCTGGCATTGCTGACACCGGCGATGACGGCTATCCAATATTATTCAGGCTGGAGAGGTTTATTTATCATTACAGGTTCGGCAGGAATTATATGGGGAGTAGTTTGGTATTTGTTTTATCGTGATCCGTTAAAACACAAAGAGGTCAGCCGTGCAGAACTTGGTCATATTGAAAAAGGGGGTGGAATAACAGATTACCGGGCAGTAAAAGGAAACGCCGGTACATCGAAGTTCACCCGGGAAAATCTTAAAGAAGTATTTTCTCACAGGAAATTATGGGGAATTTATCTGGGACAGTTTGCCATTACATCAACGCTTTGGTTTTTTCTTACCTGGTTTCCTACTTACCTGGTCAAATACCGGGGATTTGATTTTATAAAAACCGGTTTTTGGGCTTCTGTTCCATTCCTCGCTGCATTTGCAGGCATTTTGTTATCAGGGTTCTTATCTGATTATTTGGTAAAGAGAAATGTATCGGCAGGTATAGCAAGAAAAGTTCCTGTAATAACCGGGCTTCTTTTATCAGTGGCGATCATCGGGGCTAATTACGTGGACAGCCCGGCCTTTGTCATTTTATTTATGGCCATTGCTTTTTTCGGAAACGGGATGGCTTCTATTACATGGGTGTTTGTTTCTTTATTAGCGCCAAAGCATTTGATCGGTGTAACCGGGGGCGCATTCAATTTCATTGGCAACCTGTCTTCCGTCTCCGTGCCTTTTATTATTGGTCTGTTGGTCAGGAAAGGAGATTTCGAACCGGCATTGATCTTTATAAGTGTGATGGCTGTTCTGGGAGTTTGCTGTTATGTTTTCCTGGTAGGAAAAATAGAACGGGTCAAAAGTTTACAAAAAGACATTTAAAAGAGTCTTATGGTGCAAAAAATTATCAGTTGCGATTGGGGCACATCTGCTTTACGGCTGAGAGTTGTTGATATTGATAGTATGGCTGTGCTGGCAGAAGCAGTGAGTGAGCAGGGGATTTCCGGTACATTCAATTTATGGAAGCAAAGCGGGAAACCCGAAAGTGAAAGGTTGTCTTTTTACCAATCTGTTTTAACCGGGCAGGTAAGAAAGCTGGAAGAACAGTTGAATTGCTCATTACAGGATATGCCATTGGTCATTTCGGGTATGGCATCATCCAATATAGGAATGATGGAACTTCCTTATGCAGAAACTCCATTGTGTACTGACGGACATGAGCTGAATGTGAAGATAACAGAAGCGGCAAGTGATTTCAGGCACAGGACACTGATCATTTCCGGCGTAAAAATTAATAATGATGCCATGCGTGGAGAGGAGACGCAGTTGATCGGATGTATGGATAATGATAAAGATGACCAGCTTTTTATTTTCCCCGGTACACATTCAAAGCATGTTATCATAAAAAACGGAAAGGCTGCTGCTGTTACCACTTTCATGACCGGTGAGTTTTTTGAGTTATTGTCAAAAAAAAGTATTCTTTCAACTGGGGTGGAAGAGAGCAGGAATATAACCGGTGGCAGCAATGTAGAAAGCTTTGAACTGGGGGTTACTGATAGTTTGCGGTTTAATTTATTGCATAGTTCATTCCTGGTGAGAACAAATGACCTGTTTGACAAGTTGTCAAAACAGCAAAATTATTTTTATCTCAGCGGCCTGTTGATCGGGACGGAATTAAAGGAGTTAATAACCATCAAAACGCCATTAACAGTAGTGAGTGATGAATGGCTGGCTAAATGTTATAGCGCTGCTTTGCAAAAATTGGGTATAAGCAAAGTGAGATACAGCGATGCGGGCAAAGCATTGATCACAGGACATTGTAAGATGTACAGGACCCGGATGTAATTAATTTTAGACGACTGATACAAGTGTGCCGGGAAAAAAGTAGATTTAGCAAGAATTAATTAACTATTGACCTGCTATTATGATATCAAAAATTTTTTTATTTGCCGCTGCACTTTTTTTTACTATTCCTGTTCTTGCACAATCAACCGGCAGCGGCTGGCAAAGCCTGTTTAACGGGAAAGACCTTAGTGGCTGGAAACGGCTGGCCGGTTCGGCTGATTACAAAGTAGAGGACGGCGTTATTGTCGGCAGGACGGTAGTTAATTCCCGCAATACATTTTTAGTAACAGAAAAAGAATACGGTGATTTTATTCTTGAAGCGGATGTATGGGTAGAGGATGAGGAAGGCAATGCAGGTATCCAGACCCGCAGCCATTTCGATCCTGCAGCTTTCAACGGAGAAGGAAAGGTCTATGGCCGTCAATGTGAGATTGACCCGACTCCCCGCCGGTGGACAGGCGGCATTTATGATGAAGGCAGAAGGGACTGGCTTTACCCCATGCAATTGAACAGGCAGGCGCAAAATGCTTATAAAAAAGGGGAGTATAATCATTTTAGAATAGAATGTATCGGCTATGAGATGAGAACATGGGTGAACGGAGTAGCATCTGCTTACGTGGTGGACATCATTGATACAAAAGGGTTCATTGGTCTGCAGGTACATTCCATCAATTCGCCGGATCATGCCGGGAAGAAAGTTTGCTATAAGAATATCCGCATCAAAACAACCGGGCTGGTGCCCACCGCCTTTCCTCCCGGTGTATATGTAGCCAATTTTATTCCGAATAATCTGGCCGCTTATGAAAAACAAAATGGCTGGCGTTTGCTATTTGATGGTAAAACAAACAAGGGATGGAAAAGTGCTAAAGCAAATAGTTTCCCGGAAAAAGGCTGGACGATCAGCAACGGTGTTCTCTCAGTTGTGGCTGCAGAAGGAAAAGAGTCGACCAACGGCGGTGATATCGTCACTAATGAACAGTTTGCGGCTTTCGACCTGTCATTTGAATTTAAATTGACCCCGGGTGCTAATAGCGGCGTAAAATATTTTGTAACACTTGCAGAACAAAGCAGCGGGTCAGCCATCGGGTTGGAATACCAGCTATTGGATGACACGCTGCACCCTGATGCTAAAATGGGCCGCAATGGTAACCGGACATTAGCTTCACTGTATGATCTTATTAAAGCAGAGAAGCAAAAAAGATTTTTGCGTCCTATCGGGCAATGGAATTTTGGAAGGATCATTGTATACCCGAATGATAAAGTGGAACATTACCTGAATGGGGTAAAAGTGTTGGAATACATAAGGGGCTCGAAAGAATATAAGGATCTTGTAGCGATCAGTAAGTATGTTGAATGGAAAAATTTCGGGGAAGCGCCAAAGGGTCATATCCTGTTACAGGACCACGGCAACAATGTTTCGTTCAGGAGTATTAAGGTAAGGGAATTGAAGTGGTGAATGGTGAATAGTGAGTGGTGAGTGGGGATAGAGTTGTTTAGTGTGAAACGGCTTTTGCGATTTGAAGATTTATCCCCTCCTCCGGAGGGGCGAATTAAATGAATAATAAAACTATAAACGATTGGGGTGGGTTGCTGAATAGCGAACAGATAGCCGAAGAGTGGACTTCGCTTTGTTCCGGGTAAACTTACAAGGGACGATGATCCTTCGATATAAGCTCAGGACAGCACTACAGTCGACGCCATAAATATTATTAATAATTAAATAAAACATCATGTCCTCACGCCGTCATTTTATCAAACAGTCAGTGAAAGCTTCTGCTGCTGTGTATGCCGCCGCCATGGGTTTCAGCGCCAAGAGTTATGGGAATATCATTGGCGCCAATGACCGGGTACGAATAGGTGTTGTGGGTTTTTCGGATCGTTTCCGGCAGGCATTGTTTCCTTCCTTCCTTAATCATTATAAGGAACAGAACTTTGATATAGTGGCCGTGAGTGATCTCTGGAAACTGCGCAGGGAGGAGGGACAGGGTTTTTTAAAAGAGAAACTTGGACATGATGTGCAGGCCTGCGTAAATAATGATGAGTTGTACAAGATAAAAGATCTGGATGGTGTTATTATAAGTACCGCAGATTTCCAGCATGCACTGCATTCGATCGAAGCCGTGAAAGCCGGTAAAGATGCCTATGTGGAAAAACCTTTTGCAGAGACCATGGAAGATAACAGGGCAGCATTAAAAGCGATCAAAGCTACAGACAGGATCATCCAGGTCGGATCGCAACGGAGAAGCGGGGGTAATTATGCTGCGGCGGCAGATTTTATCCAGTCAGGAAAGTTTGGAGCTGTCACCATGGTGGAATTGACATGGAATGTAAACCAACCCGGCCGCTGGAGAAGACCAGCACTGGTGGCAAAATGCAAAGAGGAAGATACCGACTGGAAACGATTTTTAATGAACCGTCCGTTTGAAGCATGGGACCCGCGAAAATATTTAGAGTACCGTTTGTTCTGGCCTTATTCATCCGGTATGCCCGGTCAATGGATGAGCCACCAGATCGATACGGTGCATTGGTTCAGCGGGCTGAAACATCCGCGAAGTGTTGTAGCCAATGGCGGCATCTATATGTGGAAGGACGGAAGAAAGAACTGGGATACGACGACCGCCGTTTTTGATTATGGCCCGTCCGCAGGACTCAGTGAGCAGAATGATATGGCAACCGG
>DATDIX010000264.1:0-2047 GCA_036520835.1 Chitinophagaceae bacterium
GCCTTTATTGTCGCTGGCCCTGCTGAAGAACAGGGACACTTTTGCTGACAGTATAGAGAAAACGATCAAAGAAAAATTCACTGCCTTACAGCCTTCTGTCGAATGGAAATTTGCCAATGTAGCCTGGGAATATATGCAAAAGAGCAGGAGCGGTATGCCCGTCTCAACAGGGAATGTGGCCTTTGAAAATGTATATCCCCTGTACGGGGCCATTGATGTCCGCAACTCCTCATTGGAAAGGAGTGCAGCGATACAAAAGGATACAAAAGCACAGCTCGACCTGATAGATGATACGCTGGATAAACTGCAGAGCATGGTGCAATTGCCGTTACTGGAAGGGCTGCGGTTCAAGAACCAGAATTTGCGGCAGGCTATTAATGAAGCGCTGCATGCAGAGGATGAGGTCCGTATCAATGATTTTTTTGAGAATGAGGCGGGGCCCGTTTTGCAACACTTGCAAAAATGCAACCTGAAAACACAGGAAGTGGTGGAGAGTTATTTTAACCAGGTAAATGATTGCAGCAGCTACCTGCACCGTTACCGCAACGAGTATGAAACAGCGCTGGCGGCTATCAATAATGCGGTACTGGCTTACCTGGAGGAAGAAGAAGAAAAATTGCAGCAATCGTACCCGCATTATTTTGAAAAATACAGGACCGATGGAGTAGAATACAATATTTACATCGGGCAATCCATTGCACCCGCCAACCCGTTTGATACCCTGTACCTCCGGAATATCCGCTTATGGCAGTTAAGATCCATGGCGGAGATAGCCCGTATCACACACCGGCTGCTTCCGTCTTTACCGGCTGCTTTACAGACCACGCAATTGCTGCTGGTGCATAACCAGCCCATTTCCATCAGCTTCAGAAAAGATGAAAGGCGGTTTGATGTGGAAGGGTCTTACAATATCCGCTACGAGATCATGAAAAAAAGACTGGATAAAGTGCGGATAAAGGATACAAATGAACGGCTGACACAACCCGGCAAGATTGCACTGGTATATTCCAATCCAAAAGAAGCGCAGGAATACGGGGAGTATATACAATTTCTGCAAAGCAAAAAGATACTCAGCGCCGGTACAGAATTCCTTGACCTGGAAGAACTGCAGGGAGTGACAGGATTAAAGGCATTGAGGGTAAGTATTGAGGTGGATGAATAGGGCAAGGCTATAGAATATATTTTCAACTTAATTATCTTTACCTAGCAGCGGTTGGGCTGACGTAACACGGAATATCGCTACAGCGCCACGTTCTCGCCGTCATGTGCAACTTAACAACAAACCTTTTTTTATGAAATTAACTGTTAGACTTTTGTTTCTTTTAACTATTTCACTTTGCTTTTGCAATTGTTCTAATAATGACACAAAAAGTAAAAAGGTAGCAGAAATCGGGCAACCTGAATTTGTTGACAATGGCAAAGCCGTTGACAGCTTAAAAAAAGTATATAATTGCGAAAGCATTGAGTATGACAATTGGGAGGAAAATGATGCAACCGACTCTTGTTTGACTGTTTGCTTAATAAATAGTAATAAAGTACCCTCGGGTGACAATGTGGACGATAATGTCAACCAATTAAAAGGAATAGCGCTAACTATAAAAACATCATTAGCAAAGCCCGAAAATTATAATTCCTTTTATATAATTTTTGTCGAAAAGGAAAACATGAATGGACTAGAAAGTAAATCCCATGCTGCAGGTATGGAAATATCAAGCAAGGAATTATAAGCTGCACTTAAAATGAACTGTGTAAAAAACCAAACAAAAATCCCGGCCTCTCAGCCGGGATTCAATATCCTGAATCACCCTTCAATAATCCCGATAGCTATCGGGACAGGGTGACATTTCGTTTACGCTACTGCTTTCTTCACCAGATCCGCCGCTTCGCTTAGTAATATAGCCGACTGCACTTTCAGCCCGCTTTCATCTATCAGTTTCTTGGCTTCTACTGCATTGGTACCCTGCAAACGAACGATGATCGGGATTTTTATATTACCGAGATTTTTGTAAGCATCAATGACACCCTGCGCTACACGGTCGCAACGAAC
>DATDIX010000265.1:0-2612 GCA_036520835.1 Chitinophagaceae bacterium
TGCTATGAAGAACGAAAAGGTGTTGCATGACAGGGAAAAGATCACTTACTTTAGCAAGATCATCAAAGAAGAGAACCAGCGGATGAACCGGCAGGTGGAAACTATTCTAAAGGCCTCACAACTGGAAAAACAGGAAGTGGAACTGAATCTTAAGCCGGCACATGTGCATGAGATAATAAAGGATGTGGCTGATAACTTTGCTTTGCAGTTACAGGAAAAGAACGGCCGGGCCGAACTTTTGCTGAATGCGGAGAATGACCTTATCAATGCGGATGAAGTACATTTATCCAATCTTATCAATAACCTGATTGATAATGCAATAAAGTATGCTAAAGAGAATACACCCGTATTTGTAAAGATCACCACTCAAACAAATGGAAAGAACCTGAACATACGGGTAGAGGACAATGGCATTGGTATGAACAAGGAAACGGTAAAAAGGGTTTTTGAACGGTTTTACCGTGCCCATACCGGGAATATTCACAATGTAAAAGGCTTTGGCCTCGGGTTGAGTTATGTAAAGACAATGGTCGAAGCGCATCACGGAGAGATCAAAGCTGATAGTACATTAGGCAAGGGAAGCACTTTCACGATTGACCTGCCGCTGAAGAAGGCTTAGGTTTTTGCCCACAATAAACAGCCGTCTCCATAGCTAAGAAAACGAAATTCGTTTTGGAGGGCATATTCATATACTTTTTTCCAGTCATCCCCGATAAGTGCTGCAACCAGTAATAATAAAGTAGAACCTGGCTGGTGAAAATTAGTGATCAGTCCTTTAACGATCCTTGGTTTGTAACCCGGGGCAATAATTATCTGTGTTTTGGTTATTAACCTTTCTGAATTATTTTCTTTCATCCACAGCAAAAGGGACTGTAAAGCTTCAGCGGCAGGTATATTTTGAGGGAGTGCATCATATATTTCCCATTGGGTGATCTCTTTTGCCGCTTGCCAATTGCCAGCTGCGTATTTTACTCCAAGCCAGTATAAGCTTTCAATGGTTCTTAACGAAGTAGTGCCAACAGCAATGATACTATTTTCAAGATTAGCAAGAATGTTTTCAATCGTTCTGGCAGAAACATCAATGAATTCCGCATGCATCTCATGCTCTTCCATGGTTTCGCTTTTCACCGGCTTAAATGTGCCAGCTCCAACATGGAGGATGAGGAAATCAGTTTGAATATTTTTCTTTTCAAGGTTTTCAAAGATCGGTTCGGTAAAATGCAGCCCGGCTGTTGGTGCTGCAACCGACCCGTCATGATGCGCATAAATGGTTTGGTAACGTTCAGCATCCGTTGTCTCTGCTTCCCTTTTAATATAAGGCGGCAGGGGAATGGCGCCGGCATGGTGTAATAATTCTGCAAAACTTAGATTTCCCGGGATCCAGGAAAGTTCAATAATGAAATGACCGGTTCTTTTTTCTATATAAGTAGCGTGGAGCAGAATATTTTTTTCAGCAACGATAATCTTTTTCTCTAATACCTGGCCACGTTTCCATTTGGAAGCCCCGCCTACCAGGCATTTCCATAAAACTTTTTCCTGTTGCAGCATGGCGGTAGTGATATCCGTGTAATTTTCATGTGGCTCCAGGCAAAATATTTCAATAACGCCGCCGGTTGGCTTTTGAAACAACAGTCTTGCTTCTACTACTTTGGTATTATTAAAAATAAGCAGACTTTTTTCGGGAAGATACTGATCAATATTCCTGTAAAGGTCTTCAGTAATATTTCCTTGTTGCCAGATAAGCAATTTAGAAGCATCCCTTTCAGCTAATGGATAACGGGCAATCTTTTCTTCAGGGAGCTGGTAAGTATAATCTTTTATGGAAATATTCTTCGGATGCATGGGGCTGCGACCAACTGTCGCATTTGGTGAGTGACAAAAATACTATCGTTTGGCTACAGGCACAACTAACTTTAATCCGCTCCAGATATCACTCACTGCACAAACTTTTATATCAACGAGATCATTCTTCAGTGCATAGTTGCGTATCACATCTTCTGTGATATCCGTTGAGATCTTAGCGGATTTTTTATACCAGGATACCCATATAGAAATGTTTGGATTCTTTTTGCAAACTGTTTTCAGCTTCTTCATTTCATTTTCAAACTCTTTATTGGTAACAACGAATAAATGAATAAGACCAGGTATATCATTCTTTTTACAAAGCTGATCACTGATATCAGTTTCTAACAGATCAAAGTAATCACCCGGGTGATTGATCAGTAAAACTTTTGATCCGGGTTTAATTCCCAGTTTTTTTATAAGCGGGGTTCCTGAATAACCTGCTGTAGCCATTATACAAAGTAAGCGTAAATGAATACCTGCAATAGATGGGTATATAGCGGAATTGTGCAGTTTTCTGGGAAATCCACAGCTTATCCACGTCAATCCACAGTCAATTAACCGGTGTTTCGCTTCCATATTGACAGGAATCAATGAAACCCTTTACAGTAGGGCGATTCAGCCAAATCAGGGCTGTGGAAAAAAGAAAAGTCAAAAAAATTTGGTTCATAAATGTAGAAAAGTGTTATTTTGTGGGAATTACTGGAAAAATTGATTCAATTCCCTGATAATGATAAGGTTTCTCGGCGAATACGAGGCTACTTTGGATA
>DATDIX010000266.1:0-37054 GCA_036520835.1 Chitinophagaceae bacterium
AATATAGTAGATGCAATCATGGATGTTAAAAAAGGAGGGCAATAATCATGATCAACTTTGAATATACAAGAGTATCTTCTGTAAAAGCGGCAGTAGATGCATTGGCAAAGAACCCAACAGGCGGATTTATTGCAGGCGGCACCAACTTAGTTGACCTGATGAAAAAAGGAGTGACAGCCCCAACCCGTTTAATTGATATCAATAACCTGCCATTAAAAAGTATTACTGAAACTCCCACCGGGTTAAAGATCGGCGCACTGGCGATCAACAGTGACTTGTCGGAAAACGAGCTTGTAAAAAAGAGCTACCCATTGCTGGCAATGGCATTAAAGGCAGGGGCTTCTGCACAGTTGAGAAATATGGCAACTGTTGGCGGTAATATTATGCAAAGAACAAGATGCACTTATTTCTATGATACAGCCATGCCCTGTAATAAACGTCAGCCCGGAAGCGGGTGCGGCGCTTTGCAGGGATACAACCGGATGCATGCCATTTTTGGCGCAAGCGATAAGTGCATTGCTGTTCACCCCAGTGATATGTGTGTGGCATTAGCTGCACTGAATGCAACTGTCACTGTGAGCGGGCCAAAAGGTGAAAGGAAAATTCTTTTTACAGATTTTCATCGTTTGCCCGGTAATAACCCGGAAAGAGATAATACATTATTGAAAGGGGAACTGGTGACCGGCATTACTGTTCCTAAAAACAATTTTACTAAAAACGTTTATTATTTAAAGATACGTGACCGGGCTTCCTACGCATTTGCGCTGGTATCTGTAGCTGCTGCATTGGAGTTAAATGGTACTACTATAAAGAATGCAAGACTGGCCATGGGTGGTGTAGCGCATAAACCATGGCGATTGACTGAAACGGAAAAGTTTTTAACCGGCAAACAGGCAACAAAAGAAAATTTTACCAAAGCAGCAGAACTCGCCATGAAAGGAGCAAAAGGCTACGGGTATAATAATTTCAAATTGAAAATGGGACCGGCGGCCATCGCAGAGGCATTAACGAAGGCAGCAGGCACTATATAAAATCATTTCTATGGACAAAACATTAATCAACCAAGTGCCTGAATTTTTAGACCGTGTGGATGGCGTGCAAAAAGTAACAGGTAAAGCAAAGTATTCAGCCGAATATGATCTTCCCGGCCTTGTGTACGGAGTACTGGCCGTAAGCACTATTGCCAAAGGCACTATTACTGCTATGGATACAAAAGCAGCGGAGAGTGCACCGGGCGTAATAACAGTGATCACTCATTTGAATTGCCCCGAAGTACCGGGATATAAAAGAACGCCGGAGCAAAACAATGCGCCGGAAATCCGTAAAGGTTACCGTGTGTTCAGTGATAATATTATCCGTTTCAGCGGGCAACCTGTTGCCATAGTGATCGCTGATACGTATGAAAGAGCAGTCTACGCCGCATCGCTGGTAAAGGCAACCTATAAAGAAGAAAAGTATAACACTGATCTTGATGCTGCCATCAAAACCGGGAAAGCCCTCGAAGGAAATGCTTACAAAGAGTATGTCCGGGGAGAAGCGAATGCCTGGAAGAATGCGGAAGTAAAAATAGAAGCGGAATATACCATGCCCATCGAAGTACACAGCCCGATGGAAATACATGGCATCACTGTTGTTTGGGAAGGACCCGACAAAGTGACGATGTATGAAAAGACACAGGCATTGAGAAGTACCCAGCAGAATATCATGCGTACGTTTGGGTTAAAAGAAGAGAATGTAAGGATCATCACGCAATTCATCGGCGGGGCATTTGGTTCGGCGTTCAATACATGGCCACACTCAATGGCGGCATTGATCGGTGGAAGAAAAGTGGGCAAACCTGTAAAAGTGATGCTGACAAGAAACCAGATGTTCAATTTAGTTGGTTATCGTCCGCAGGCGATACAAAAGATGAGCATGGGTGCATCCAAAGATGGTAAACTGACCGGTATCACTCATGAGGCGATAGCGATGACAGCCTCATACAATGAGTTCACAGAAGGAATCGTCAATGGCTCAAGATCATTATATGCCTGCCCGAATGTAAATACAAGCTATAAAGTTTATCCATTGGATCTTAGTCAGCCTACCTGGATGCGGGGCCCCGGTGAAACAACCGGCGCTTATGCACTGGAATGTGCGATGGATGAACTGGCCTATGCTGTGGGTATTGATCCCCTTGAATTACGTATCCGCAACTATGCAGAAACCGACCTGGAAAGGAACAAGCCTTACTCCAGTAAATTTTTAAAAGAGTGTTACCAACTAGGATCCGAAAAAATAAAATGGAATGAACGTAATCCTGCACCACGATCAACCAAAGAAGGTGAATGGTGGATCGGTTATGGAACAGGTAGCGGCATATTTTCCGCCTGGAGAGGTGAAGCAAAAGTAGCAGCCCGATTTTTACCGGACGGTTCATTTATACTGCAAACAGGAGTTACTGATATGGGACCGGGCACGGCCACCGCAATGACTAAACTCGCTTCTGATACTCTTGGTCTGTCTCCAAAGAATATCAAATTTGAAATGGGAGACACTAATCTTCCACCCGGCCCTATGCAGGGTGGATCGGGAACCACTTCTACATTGGGTACCGCCGTGAACAATGTTTGTGTGAGCATGAAAAAGAAACTGGCAGAACTGGTAAAAGATAATGCGGTCTTTCATACGGCTACGATACATACAGTAAAAATGGAAGACCTTTTGTTTGAAGACGGTTATATGCTGCTGGCTTCTGACCGCACAAAGAAAATAAGCTATGCGGATGCCATCAGGAATGCGGGCCTGCAACAGATTGAGATACTGGAAGAATCAAAAGGTAACCCCATGGCTAATCATGCTGCTTTTTCTTACGCCGTTCATTTTGTAAAAGTGATGGTGCATGAAACAACCGGGGTAGTGAAAGTAGTGAGGGCTGTATCAGCCATTGATGCCGGGAAAATTGTAAACGAGTTAACTGCCGAAAGCCAGATCATCGGTTCCGTAGTCGGGGGAATCAGTATGTCACTGATGGAAGAAGGGGTCATTGATCACCGTTATGGCCGGTGGGTGAATAATAATTTCGCGGATTATCATGTAGCGGTGAATGCAGATGTGCCGCATGTAGAAGTAATATTTGTCAATAAGCCCGACCCGGTACTTAACCCGATCGGATCAAAAGGAATGGGAGAAGTGGGGATGGTGGGCTTTGCAGCGGCACTGGCCAATGCTGTTTATCATGCGACGGGGAAAAGAGTAAGGGAATTGCCGATAACGCCTGATAAGTTGATTGGTTAATAAGTTATTTTGTTGACAAGGATGGCGAAGCTTACTTATCAACTTGTCATCTTGTTCACTTGTCAACCAATCTACATAAACTCCTTAATATCCTGCATCAGCCTCAACGCAATATTATTTGCTTTTGATTCAAAATCGCTTTCCGCATAAATGCGGATGATGGGCTCTGTATTGGAAGAACGGAGATGTACCCAGTCGGTATCAAACTCGATCTTCAATCCGTCTTCTGTATTGACCGGGTTGTTCTTGTATTTCTTTTTGATGCTGTCAAAAATGGTGGTAAGATCAAACCCATTTTGTAGTTCTATCTTATTCTTTGAAATAAAATAATCCGGGTACGTACCGCGAAGCGCTTTGATACCGCGGCCATAATTAGCCAGGTGGGTTAAGAATAAACCGATGCCGATCAGTGCATCGCGGCCATAATGAAAGTCAGGAACGATGATGCCGCCATTGCCTTCACCACCTATTACAGCATTGGCCTCTTTCATTTTTTTCACCACGTTCACCTCTCCCACTGCTGAAGGAAAATATTCGCCGCCACGTTTGATGGTAATTTCTTTCAATGCCTTGGTGCTGCTCATATTGCTGACCGTATTCCCCTTTCTTTTACCTAACACATAATCAGCAATAGCTACCAATGTATATTCTTCCCCAAACATGCTGCCATCTTCACAGACAAAACACAAACGGTCCACGTCCGGGTCAACGGCAATACCGAGATCTGCTTTTTGTTTTACTACTTCGTTGCTCAGTTGCGTAAGGTGTTCGGGCAATGGCTCAGGATTATGAGCAAATTTTCCATTCACCTCTCCGTTCAGTACGATCACTTCCTCTACACCCAATGCTTTTAGCAAGGCGGGAACATAGGTAGCACCGGTAGAATTGACCGCATCCACTACCACTTTATAGCCTTGTTTAGCGACGGCTTTTGCATCCACCAATGGATATTTCACCACGGCATCAACATGCTTTTGCAGGTAACTATTGTCTATCGTTATCGCTCCGAGTTTATCTACACCGGCAAAAACAAAATCTTCAGCCGCTGCTCTTTTCAACACCTGTACACCTATCTCTGCCGAAATAAATTCACCTTCGCTGTTCAGCAGTTTCAGTGCATTCCACTCTTTGGGATTATGACTGGCTGTAAGAATGATACCCCCATCGGCATTTTCCATTTTTACTGCCAACTCAACAGTCGGCGTAGTGGAAAGACCCAGGTCGATCACATCAATACCCAGGGCGGTCAATGTACTGGCGACCAGGTCACGTACCATGGAGCCGCTTATGCGACCATCGCGGCCAATGATTATTTTGGTATGTTTGCTCTTTGCAATCATGCTGCCGTATGCAGCCGAAAATTTTACAATATCTACAGGGGATAATGTTTCGCCGGGTATGCCTCCTATCGTTCCCCGGATACCGGATATACTCTTGATCAGTGCCACAGGTGGTTGTTTTTGTTCGGATAGCAAAAATACGGTTTTCAGTTGCACCCACCTTCCCGCACCAGCCTGTGGGGATAAACAATTTACCCGTTACATTTGCTGAAAGAACGGTTTTATGGCTCAGGCTCAATGGTATGAAGAATGGTTCAATTCCCCTTTTTATCATAAACTTTATTTTGAGCGGGATGAAAAAGAAGCAGAAGCCTTTATCCTGAGACTGGCTGGTCACCTGTATTTAAAACCGGGCAGCAGGGTGCTGGATGTAGCCTGCGGCAAAGGAAGGCACAGCAAAACACTGGCTGGCCTGGGTCTTGATGTTACTGGCATAGATATTTCACCGGCAAGTATAGAAACCGCTAAACGATCTGAGGCTGATAATCTTCATTTTTTTGTGCATGATATGCGTTTGCCGTTCTGGGGAAATTATTTTGATCATGCATTTAATTTCTTTACCAGTTTCGGTTACTTCAGAACACGGAGGGAACATGATGCAGCCATCCGCACTATTGCCCGCAGTTTGAAACCGGGTGGCATATTTGTTATTGACTATTTGAATGTACATTACTCGGAGGATCACCTGGTGGCAAAAGAAACCAAGCAACTTAACGGAACCACTTATGCCATTAAAAGATGGCAGGACGATACGCATTTTTATAAAACCATCAAAGTAACTGACGCTTTATTGACTAAGCCAATTGAGTACACAGAAAAAGTAGCCAAGTTTTCTTTAGGTGATTTCACAGATATGTTAAGTTACCAGGACATGCAGGTGCAGGAAGTGTTTGGTAATTACAAACTGGATGGCTATGATGTAAAGAAAACTCCAAGGTTAATAGTCGTTGCGGGAAAAAAGACTGTCAGGCAACATACTGATTAAATATTTACGTCCTCCGGACCCTACTTATTATTCATCAGCATGTACTTGGCTGTTTCAAAAAAAGCGGAAGTGAATTCAGATAATCTTTGCTGAACTGAATCTCTTTGCGCTCTGGTATAGGGGGGTGCATTGTGCTTTACGGGCACCAGTTGTTCATCCGGGAAGTTGAGATTCTTGGTAAAATAAAAATCATCTGTCACCATCCCGATCTTACCGGCAGTATTGGTAATAAAGGCAAAATTATTTTTTTTATCCGGGTCAAGCAGGTCACGCCCCAGGGTAGTATTCACGTATGGCTGCTGAACCATACCCGCAATGGTCGGTAATATATCGATCTGCGATACCACTTCACTTCTTTTTTGCTGCGTCAGCAGGTAAGGTGCATAAAATAACAAAGGCACATGTTCATCGGTAAGCCGGTGTTCTGTCCAGGCAGGCGGGTATATAGCTTCTGCATTACCGGCAACACCGTGGTCGCCGATAAATACAAAAATGGTATTATGGAAATACTTCTCCTTTTCCGCAGCTTCCATGAATTTCTTAAAGCAGTAATCAGAATACCGGAACGTATTGTACTCGTTCAGTGATTCAAAGCCGTATTTCTGCAGCAGTTCATTGTTTACCTCTACTTTCACAAAATCTGTGTCATGCTCAGGTATCATGTATGGCCGGTGATTGTCTGAAGTCTGCACGATAGCAAAGAACGGGTTGTTTTCTTTTTTAAATACATCATTGGCCTGCAGGAAGAGATCTTTATCACTAATGCCCCATACATTTATTTTTGGAGAAGAAGAACTTCCTTCGGTATGCATCTGCAAGCCGTCAACATTCTTTAATAGCCCTTCAAAATTGTTGAATTCAGGATTGCCCCCGAGAAAATAGTGTTTATTATACCCTTCAAAATTATCAATAATGGTATGCTGAGTCAGCGCTAACGGGTTTCGGGTAGAGAATTTAAACAACTGTGCGTCGGGTATACCGGTCACAATAGCAAACAATCCCCGGGCAGTAGAAAAATGCGGGGAGAAACAGCGCTCAAAGAAGATACCTTTTTCTGTAAGGGAATTGAAATAAGGTGTTGTGTTCAATGGATTTCCGCTCATACTGCTTTTGTACATGCTGAATGATTCACACATCACCAGCACGATATTCGGACGGCTTTCCAGCGCATGGCTTCCGGGTGAAATAATCCTCCGGTAAGAAAATGTATTCTTATCCGGTAACGGCATCCATTCCGCGATCAAAGGAAATGCTTCCCTTGCCTTTTGCACATTATACTCCGGGGCACGGAGCCGCAGGGTGGCAAAAAAATTCTGCAAAGGATTTAATGCGAGGTATGATTTAAAATTATCCCTGAAAACAAAACAATGCTTCCATGTAAGTGGCGTCCATGCTAAGCGTCCATAGATGAAAAGGCCTAGTACCAAAGCGGCGATCAAAAAAAATTTCCGGCTGTAAGGAATGCGTAACCCATCTGTCTGGTTGATCACCCGCCAGTGACTTTTGTGATACATCCAGCGAAAGAGGATGACAGCCACTAACAATCCAAGCAGCATCCAAACCATCGGGTATGTCTGCCACATCATCTGCCAGGAGATGCCAAAATCTTCTGCAAAGTTCATAGCGCCGGCATCTACCCTTGTCTGGTTATAAGAAAAACTTCCGAAGTCAGCAGCAAAAAAGACAAATACCACAAAAGTAACAACGGCAAGGTACCATGTCCACCATTTTTTATTGCGGGCTGCATAAAAAGGCGATAGTTGCGGGACCATGCTAACAAGGATAATGGGAAGCAGGATGATGGCGATCCACCGCAGGTCGTACTGGATACCCATCAGGAATGAGGGAATAAGTTCAATAAAAGACAATCCCTTTGGTTTAAAAGCAAAATAGGTCACTACCCTGAACAGGGTAAAGATCAGCAGGAAGATCAGCAGCAGGTTGATCACCCATAAAATGGTTTTTGGGATCTTATACTTTAAGAACATTGCTATGACTAATATACCTTCTTATAAAAGGACTACAAAAGAAGAAAATTTATGGCGGTTTAACAACTGCCCCCTGTTAATGTTCCTCTCCAGCACCCATTAATATTTCAAGTGGTACTTTTGCAACATATGTTTCCTTTTTTACAACTATCATTCCTGCAAAAACTGGAAGAGTGGGACCAGTGGCTTTTCATTAAACTGAACAGCGTCCTGGTCAATCCGCTTTTTGACAGCCTGATGCCTTTTTTACGAAACGGAACGAATTGGGCCCCTTTGTATTTGTTTTTAGCAGTTTTTGTTCTTATCAATTTCAAAAGCAAAGGCGGCTGGTGGATATTATTCTTTATGGCCACTATTGCTTTGACTGATATGACCGGTACCTATCTTGTTAAACATAATTTCGAAAGGCTCCGCCCCTGCCGTGATCCCGATTTCTATTTTCATGTAAGGCTGCTGGTCAATCAATGTTCAGGCGGCTATAGTTTTACTTCCAATCATGCGGCTAATCATTTTGGCATGGCCACCTTCTTTTTTATTACATTTTATCCTGTTATAAAAAAATGGGCATGGGCAGCATTGCTGTGGGCAGGTTTAATTTCTTATGCCCAGGTATATGTAGGCGTTCATTATCCGTCAGATATACTTGCAGGTACTTTGATCGGTTTGCTGGCAGGCACATTAACCGGCAAACTATTCAATAAGCGCTACGGATTTACTATCTTCGATAACCAACCAACGATATCCTCTTAATGGACATAATCATACTGGGTTTTCTCATTTTTATCAATGCATTATTTACCATGGCAGAAATTGCCCTTGTTTCTGCCAGGAAAGCCAGGCTGGAAAGCCAGGCTGAAAAAGGAGATATCAATGCCAGGAAAGCACTCGAGCTTTCCAATAATCCTGAATTATTTCTGTCCGCTGTACAAATAGGTATCACCCTTATCTCTATTCTTACGGGTGTGTATTCCGGCGAGCGGTTTGGCCGGGACCTTCAGCCTTATATTGAAAGGGTAGATTTCCTGAAAGAATATGCAGATACGATAGCTACTACTATTATCGTTATCATTGTCACTTTTCTTTCCATCATTTTTGGTGAGCTGATACCTAAACGCATAGGCCTGCTGAGAGCTGAAAAGATCGCAAAACTTGTAGCTGTTCCGGTTAATGTCTTTGCAAAGATCACCCATCCCTTTGTATGGCTGTTGAATAAAGTAAGTAACCTCTTTTTCAGCATCTTTAATATTAAGCGTGGTAAAGATGACGCCGTAACGGAAGAAGAGATCAAAACAATGATAACCGAAGGTGCAGAAGCGGGAACGATCGATGAAACGGAACAGACCATCATTAACCGTGTCTTTCACCTCGGCGACCGCAATATCACTTCATTGATGACACATCGCAGTGATATCATCTGGTTCAACCTGAATGATAATGAAGAAAAGATAAAGGAAAAGATAACAGCTGAACCTCATTCCGTTTATCCTATCTGCGACGGGCATATTGATGAGATCAAAGGAGTTGTTTCTATCAAAGATCTCTACGTAAGCCCCGACAGTGTTTTATTCCGGGACCTGATGAAACCTGCCTTGTTCATCCCTGAAAATAATACTCCCTTCCAGGTAATGGAACAATTCAGGGAATCCAAGATCCACTCCTGCTTTATTGTAGATGAATACGGAAGCATTCTTGGGATGGTCACTCTCAACGATATCCTTGAAGCGATCATTGGTGAAATACCCCAGCCCGATATAGAGGACTACGAGGTGAAGGAAAGAGAAGACGGAAGTTTCCTGGTGGATGCACAGATACCCTTTTATGATTTTCTGACAAAATTTGAAAAAGCAGAATGGATGCATGAAGGTGAACAGGATTTTGATACACTGGCCGGCTTCATCCTGCACAGGCTGGAACGTATTCCGCATACAGGAGACAAGCTTGACTGGAAAGATTTTTCCTTTGAAATAATAGATATGGACGGGCATCGAATAGATAAAGTACTGGTGAAAATAAGTGCGGAGCTACGGGAAGAAATGGAAGAATGATGCCTGGATGCAGGATGCTGGTTACTGGATACTGGTTGCTGGTTTCCCTGTATGATAATTTCATTTATTATAAATATCATTATAACAAAGGCATTTCAATAATTGAAATGCCTTTGTTATTCGGGAATTATTTGCGAGGGTTACTGATTGTTCTTATTGTCTGTCTTTGATGATTTGGAGGCAGTATCTTTTATACGTCCTGCCTCTCTTAATTTTTGCGACAATAACCATTCGATCTGACCGTTGACGCTGCGAAACTCATCCGCAGCCCATTTTTCAAGGGCCTTGTATGTTTCATTGTCAATTCTTAGTACAAATGATTTCTTGTCGCCCACAAACTGGATTTAAGATTAGCATTATTGATACAAGGTTCCTGTATTCAGCACAGGCTGGGCACTACGTTCACCGCAAAGCACAACCATCAGGTTACTCACCATAGCCGCTTTCTTTTCCTCATCCAATACCACGATCTCCTTTTTGGACAACATTTCCAAAGCCAGTTCTACCATACCCACAGCTCCTTCCACAATTTTGAATCTTGCAGCAACAATAGCAGTAGCCTGCTGCCTTCTCAGCATATCGCCTGCAATTTCTGGTGCATAGGCAAGGTGAGTTATTCTTGCCTCTTTAATGATAATACCTGCTGCAAATAATCTTTCGCTTAATTCAAGCTCCAGCATTTCTATCACTTTTTCTCCCCCGTTTCTTAAAGTCACTTCAGCATTTGAATCTTCCATCTCATCGTACGGACAACTGGTCGCCAGATGCCTGATAGCTGATTCACTCTGAATTTTTACATACTGTTCATAATCGGATATTTCAAAGATCGCCTTGTAAGTATCGCTGACCTGCCATACAATCACGGCTGCGATGTCTACAGGATTGCCCATTTTATCATTTACTTTTAACCTGGTGCTTTCGAAATTATTTGCCCGCAAAGAGATCTTATGCTTTTTATAAAACGGATTTACAAATAAGAGCCCGTTTTCTTTTATGGTTCCGGTGTATTTGCCAAAAAATGTACACACCCGGGCCTGGTTGGGGTTAACAACGGTAAGACCAGTAAAAAAAAGGATTGATAATACCAGCAAAACTATTCCAGGCCAGAGAAGCCCGGTTTCGACAATTTCGTTATGGGTTGCATTAACTATAAGCCAAATGCTCACTCCTATACCCACAAATGATAGAACCAGGACCAAAAATCCTGATGTTGGTTTGATGATCTTTTCCATATTCTTAAAATTGTTTGATATCAATTTGATATCAAAATTATATTAGGTATCTTGATTTTCCAAAAAAAAAATTCTGCATGAACCGTTTGATCATTTCCCTTTGGCTTTCAATAGTTTGTTACTCAACACTTCAGGCAGCTACCGTTGATACAGTTGTTATTTACAGCCAGGCAATGAAAAAGGACATTAAATGTGTAGTGATAAAGCCAGAGATGCTGCAGGAGAAGCCTGTTCCTTTGCCTGTTGTTTATTTACTGCATGGCTGGAGTGGCAATTTCAGTAATTGGATAACAAAAGTGCCTGAACTAAAAAGATATGCAGACGAGTACAGGCTGATGATCGTTTGTCCTGATGGCCATTACAGCAGTTGGTATTTTGACAGCCCCATTGATCCTTCCATGCGTTATGAAACTTATATAAGTAAAGAAGTGCCTGAATATATTGATGCCCACTACCCCACTATTAAGGATCGAAAAGCAAGGGCCATTACCGGGCTTAGTATGGGCGGACACGGCGGTTTATTTCTTGGCTTCCGTCATGCAGATACATTTGGGGGAAGCGGCAGCATGAGCGGCGGAGTTGAACTTTACTCCTCCCGACAAAGGTTTGATATTATCAAAAGGATTGGCGACACCATTCAGTATGCTGATAACTGGAAAAACTATTCGGTAATAAACGTAATAGAAAAATATCCCAAAGATTCATTAGCTATAATCATTGACTGCGGCACAGAGGATTTCTTTTATACGATCAATCATGCCCTGCATGAGAAAATGCTGAGATTAAAAATACCGCATGACTACATTGAACGGCCCGGGAAGCATGACTGGAATTACTGGGCCAATGCTGTGAAGTATCAGCTGCTTTTTTTCAGAAATTACTTTGACAGGGGAAAGTGAGTATTACAGTCAGGAAATTTAATTCCCTCCCGTGCTGCCGTCTCTCACTTTCGTTTTCTTTTTGCCTGAATTCTTTTTTTCATAATCCAGTATAGCCTGTGGTTTGGTCAATCCTTTTTTGCCGGCTGTGTCGGAGGCAGCCCTGGTAAGGCCCATTGGCTTTAATTCATCATCTATTATTTCGCCATCATCTGTTACCAGTTTATTCAACCGGTATTTTTCTGTTTGGACAATTACACCTTCAGCAGGATCATAATAATTCCATGTTCCGTGTTTCATGGACATTCCTTCATTTTTAACCACCACCATATCCACCAGTTTCGAAGGATCTTTTATGTCGTAAACAGGGACGGTATCATATAGCCTGGAAGGATCCATAGCCCGCCAGTTCTCTTCCCGTAACAAACCGCCATTATACGTAAAGTACCTGCACCTGCCATCCATTTTCCCCCAACGATAACTTTCTTCTGCGATCTTGATCCCCTGCAGTGAATATCGCTTCCACAATCCCTCCTTTTGCCCGTTCTCGAAATAACCTTCTTCTTCATAACCTCTTTCCCCCCGCAGATCTGGCACCTGGATAACCCAGGGCCCCTGCTTCTGCCCTTTCAAATCCACCCGGTTAAGCGTATCGCCTTTTACACTGATGGTAAAGTCTTTCCATTGGCCGGAACTATTCAGTGAAACCAGTAGCAGCAAGCAAAAAGTAAAACGCATATACAATTATTTATAAGTACAGATAAAACGGAAAAGACCGGTGATTTATGCGCAAAATTGAAGCCAATCCTGTACCGTTTCAGGAGGTTTTAGCTGATAGTAAATACTCTATGGCGAGTTCATACCCCTTTAATCCCAAGCCAAAAATGCTGCCAACCGATTTACCCGACACATGTGATAATTTCCTGAAATCTTCCCGTGCATGTACGTTGGAGATATGCACTTCTACCACCGGGGCCTTAATAGCGGCAATTGCATCGCCTATCGCTACTGACGTATGCGTATAGCCTGCCGGGTTCAGCACTATGCCATCATGATCATACCCTGCCCGCTGCAGTTCGTTAACAAGTTCGCCTTCCAGGTTGCTTTGATAATAGGAGAATGAGACCTGCGGGAATTTTGCTTTCAATTGTTCCAGGAATTTTTCAAATGGCATATTGCCATAAATATCGGTTTCCCTTTTGCCGAGAAGATTAAGATTAGGCCCGTTAATGATGGCTATTTTCATGACAGCGAATTTACAGTAATTCAGCTACCTATTTGCCTGACAAAATAAACTAAGGATCCGGAGCCCCTGATTAATGGACCATAAAAAGCCGCTTGTTAAAGCGGCTATTCATTTAGTTCTTCTGTTCTGCTATTAGTTTAATAAATTCATCAAACAGGTATCTTGAATCATGCGGACCAGGTGTACTTTCCGGGTGGTATTGCACAGAAAAAGCAGGTTTGTTTTTTATCCGTATACCTTCTACTGACTGGTCATTCAGGTTCACATGCGTCACTTCGATATGTGCTGCTTTTTTTGCTGCATCCGGGTCAATGCCAAAACCATGGTTCTGCGTGGTGATCTCGCATTTGCCTGTAACAAGATTTTTTACAGGGTGATTGAGTCCGCGGTGACCATGATGTAATTTGAAAGTAGGAATATCATTTGCCAGCGCCAGCAACTGGTGCCCAAGACAAATTCCGAATACCGGCTTATTTTCTTTCATGATATCTTTTACAGTAGCTATGGCATAATCCATTGCGGCAGGATCGCCGGGACCATTGGAAATAAAATAACCATCGGGTTTGAACTGTTTTACTTCTTCCAGTTTTGTTTTGGCAGGAAATACTTTTACGAAAGCCCCCCTGTCCACCATGCAATGAAGTATATGTTGCTTCACGCCATAATCCATTACCGCGATCCGCACTTTTGAACCGGCATCACCCATTTCATACGGCTGCTTTGTACTGACATATGAAGCCAGTTCCAGTCCATTCATATCAGGTACTTCAGCCAGCTTCTTTTTTAAAACTCCTACGTCTGTAGTATCCGAAGAAATGATACAGTTCATGGCTCCTTTGGTTCGAATATGTGCAACCAGCGCCCTGGTGTCCACCCCTTCTATTGAAACAATATTATTTGCCTTCAGGTAATTTTCCAAAGAGCCCTGCGCCAGTTTTCTTGAATACTGGTCTTCGAGGTTCCGGCCTATCAGGCCCCGGATCTTAACGTTGCTGGATTCCACTTCATCATCTTTTACGCCATAGTTTCCTACATGCACCGTGTTCATGATGAGTATCTGGCCGTAATAGCTCGGGTCGGTAAATACTTCCTGGTAACCCGTCATGCCGGTATTAAAACAAATTTCGCCGGTAGCTGTGCCAATAGCGCCAAAGGCCTTACCGTGACAAACTGTACCATCTGCGAGTAATAAAACGGCGGGGACTTGCTTTTCTGTCATGGGTGTAGATGTTCTGCTTTTAAAACAAATTGCGCAAAAGTAGGGAGTAAAATGTTGCTGGCAGCCAGAAATATTTCACAAACCGGTAAAGGATTTCCACATACTAAAAAAATGTGCCTGGCCAGATGGATTTTTATAATATCTAAAGCACCCGGATAATACGTCCCTTCCTTTTCTATTCTTCCGGCACTGTGTTCTTCCTTGTCCTTTTATATTTTTCCCTGATCACATCCTGCACATGCACGCCATTGATCTTGCTTTCCAGCCAGGAGATCACATCCAGGTAGGCAAAGGCCCTTGTCTCCAGCGGGTTTGCTTCAAATTGCCTGAGCTTGGCCAGCAATTTCTCAAACTCCGGCTTCAGTGTTCTGGCGCCAACAGCAAAAGACCGGCGCAGGAATTTGAACATCTCCTCCTCCACCTGGCTTAAGCTATCCAATTTTGCCATGAAGCGGTAAACAGATTTGGTCAGGTATTCCAGTAATTCAAAATTTCCCAGTTCATAATGTGCGATCAGGTGAAGCAGGCGGGCATAACATTGCAGGTCTGTGCGCAGGTTCGTCTTCTGGTTGATGATCTTATTCAGGTAAACAATGGTCTTTTCATTATTCCCGCTTCCGAAATATAAACAGGCGATCTTATAATAGAATACCAGGACCCTGTGGCCATCAAGAAAGAGCTCATACTCTTTAAGTTTTTCTTCAATATACGGAACCAGCTTCAGCCCTTCTGTAAACCTGCCTTCGAGAAAATACAGGTTGATCTTTGATGTGTAGAGGTAAATAAAAACAAGAATGCGGTTATTCTCATTTTGCGTTACCAGTTTCCTATGGGCAAATTTTTCAAACTGCTCAATGGTTTCTGCCAGTTTCCTTGGATTCAGCAAATCAAAATGGGCACCCATCAGGTTATGCATACCCTTTATATAATTTCCTGTTTCCACTTCTATCATAGCCGGCTGCTGCTCGAAAAGATCGACCCATTTTTGGGTATAGCGGTAATACTGCAGGAAATCCTGCCGGATAAACATATACCAGCAATAGCTCTGGTAGAGATATAATCTTTCATAAAAACCTTTTGCCGTTTTTGCCTCATCCGGCAAATGAGCTGCCAGGTATTCTTTCAGGTCATTCTCATCTTTCCTGTTGCGGGCATGTCCATGTTGTATATACCAGCTATAAAGTTGTAATGAGAGATTAGATAACCGGGTGACGAGAGAAAGCTGGGTATTTACGGCCAACGAATCAGCTGAAAGCTGGTCGGCCCGGTTTTGCATACTACGGGTAATGAACAGGGCTTCGATCTTCTTTTCAAAGAAAAGGACCTGCTGAAGGTAGGTAAGCTGGTTATGTGCCTTTGCCAGTTCTTTCATTCTGTCCAATACCCTCAGGGTTTGATGGTATAGCCCTTTATTATACAATATCCGGGCATGATCCATCTGTTCATGTAATTGAATATCAATATTATCCTCATCCTTTATGATACGCAGGCTGGAAAGTATCTGCTTATACAAATGGGCTTTAATATTCGATAATTGCTGCTTGCTGATGGACTTGTTTTTCCGGAGCAGTACCACCTCGTCATACTCATTCATTTTGTCCAGGGCATCAAAAAGCTGGATGATCTTCAGGTCTTCGCTGGCCGAATTTCGCTTCACGAAAAGCTTAAAATTCCGCTTTTCTGACTTTTCCAGCGATTTTACCAATTGAAATAAAGCATCTGTTGAGCGGTTGGGCATCGTAATTCTAGTTATTTAAAATCCTTGCCAGTAAAGGCTTCCAGGGCAATTTAACTCCTTTAAACCCTGTAAAACCCGGGCCATTTTAGTTTTACCACCCCCCCGAACAACGGTATCTTAGTTGGGCAGGTTGTTTATCAATTTTTTTCCATAGCAAGCAATACAAAAATAAGCAGCCTGCTTTCTAACCCAATATATCAATTAATTATGGCCGATAAAAAAATCAACATCTTTGATACCACCCTGCGGGATGGTGAACAGGTGCCGGGGTGCAAACTAAATGCCAGTGAAAAAATTGAACTGGCACTTGCTCTCGAAGACCTGGGTGTTGACATTATTGAAGCCGGTTTTCCCATTTCTTCCCCCGGCGATTTCGCATCGGTACAGGAAATTGCAAAAGTCATAAAGAACTCTTCTGTTTGCGGTCTCAGCCGTGCTGTTGAAAAAGATATCGAAACTGCAGCCGCCGCACTAAAAGGCGCTGTCCGGCCCCGCATTCATACAGGCATTGGCACTTCTGATTCTCACATAAAAGCAAAATTTAATGCCACCAGGGAAGAAATCCTGGGAAGAGCTATCCAATGTGTAAAATGGGCGAAGAATTTTGTAGATGATGTTGAGTTTTATGCTGAAGATGCCGGTCGTACAGATAATGACTACCTCGCAAGGGTCATTGAAGCTGTTATCAAAGCCGGCGCTACTGTTGTCAATATCCCCGATACAACCGGTTATTGTTTGCCGCATCAATATGGCGAAAAGATCGCTTACCTTATCAATAATGTTCCAAATATTGACAAAGCCGTCATAAGCTGTCATTGCCATAACGATCTTGGCTTAGCGACCGCTAATTCTATTTCTGGTGTACTGAATGGCGCCAGGCAAATTGAGTGCACGATCAACGGTCTTGGTGAAAGAGCAGGTAATACCTCTTTGGAAGAAGTGGTGATGATCCTGAAACAACATCATACGCTTGGCTATTATACCAATATCAAAACACAACAGCTGAACCCGATGAGCAGGTTGGTATCCGATACCATGCGGATGCCGGTGCAGGCAAATAAAGCGATCGTCGGCAGCAACGCTTTCTCTCATTCTTCCGGTATTCACCAGGATGGATTTTTAAAAAATGCCCAGACTTACGAGATCATTGCCCCGGAAGAAGTAGGTGCTGATGGTTCTAAGATCGTGCTGACTGCAAGAAGCGGCCGGTCAGCGTTGGCTCACCGTTTTCAGAAATTGGGACACCAGTTCACAAGAAATGATATTGACACACTATATGCAGAGTTCCTGAAAGTGGCTGATAAAAAGAAAGAAGTGGAAGATGCGGACCTGCAGGTAATGGCAAAAAATTTTGAATCAATAGTTGTAACAACATAAAGATTTTCTCTTAAGCAGATAGTTTTGGAAAAGCGTGATGTTTCTACATCATGCTATTTTTAAAAAACAACAATGGGACAAACATTATTTGAAAAGATATGGGATAAGCATGTTGTCAAAACAATTGACGGGGGTCCTTCTGTTTTTTACATTGATACACATTTTATTCATGAAGTGACCAGCCCGCAGGCTTTTAATGGTTTGAACAAAAGGGGTATTAAAGTTTTGCGTCCCCAGCAGGTAGTAGCTACAGCTGACCATAATGTACCGACACTTAACCAGCATTTGCCCATCAAAGAAGAACTATCGAGGCTGCAGGTAGAAGCATTAAAGAAGAACTGCGCCGAACATGGTATCGAATTGTATGGCCTTGGACACCCGTTCCAGGGCATTGTTCATGTTATAGGACCTGAGTTAGGTATCACCCAGCCCGGTATGACCATTGTTTGCGGCGATAGCCACACTTCTACACATGGCGCTTTTGGCAACATAGCATTTGGTATCGGCACCAGCGAGGTCGAAATGGTATTGGCCACGCAATGTTTGATGCAAAGCAAGCCCAAACTGATGCGTATCAGCATTGATGGGAAACTAAATAGAGGTGTAGTAAGTAAAGATATCGTCCTGTATATTTTATCACAGATCACAGCCAGTGGTGCTACCGGTTATGCCGTTGAGTTTGCCGGTTCTGCTATCCGTTCACTTTCCATGGAAGCAAGAATGACCATTTGCAACATGAGCATCGAGATGGGTGCTCGTTGCGGTATGATAGCTCCTGATGAAACAACTTTCAATTATATAAAAGGAAGAAAGTTTGCGCCTGCCGGCCTGGAATGGGAAAAGAAACTGGCTTACTGGAAAACTTTGCATAGCGATGCTGATGCTGTATTCGACAAAGAAATAAATATCAAAGCGGAAGATATTGAACCGATGATCACTTATGGCACCAATCCCGGGATGGGTATTGGCGTAAGCGGCCATGTTCCTGCATTGAATGAAGTGGATGAAAAAGAAAAACCTTCTTTTGAAAAATCGCTTGCCTATATGGGATTGCAGCCGGGTTCAAATATAAAAGGTAAGAAAGTTGATTATGTATTCATCGGCAGTTGCACTAATAGCCGGATTGAAGACCTTCGCATGGTTGCATCCTTTGTAAAAGGCAAACATAAAGCCGATGATGTGGAAGTATGGGTGGTTCCGGGAAGCAAGCAGGTAGAAAAACAGGCCATTGAAGAAGGCATTGATAAAATATTTGCTGCGGCCGGTTTTGTGCTTCGGCAGCCCGGCTGCAGCGCTTGCCTGGGTATGAATGAAGATAAAATTCCCGCCGGTAAATATTGCATCTCTACTTCCAACAGGAACTTTGAAGGAAGACAGGGACCTAATGCGAGAACTTTCCTGGCCAGTCCTTTAACGGCAGCATTGGCGGCCATTACCGGAAAAGTCGGTGATATCCGTGAACATTACAACAAAAGTGAATTAGTTAATAATTGATTCTCCCCGTAAATGAATAAACAGGTAAATATAGTAAGATCAACAGTTGTTCCATTGAATATGGAGAACGTGGACACTGACCAGATCATTCCGGCCCGCTTTCTGAAAGCAACCAGCAGGGATGGTTTTGGAAAGAACCTTTTCAGGGACTGGAGATATGAGAATGATGATGAATCAAAACCAAAAAAGGATTTTGCATTAAATAACCCGGCTTACCGGGGAAGCATATTGGTTGCTGCCAAAAATTTTGGTTGCGGATCTTCCAGGGAACATGCCGCATGGGCCATCAAAGACGCAGGGTTTGATGTAGTGGTCAGCAGCTTTTTTGCCGATATATTTAAAAACAACTCGCTGAATAATTTCTTATTGCCAGTAACAGTGAGTGACGACTTTTTGCAGAAAATATTTACAGCGGTAGATAAAAACCCGGCTGAAGAACTGGAAGTGAATTTACCCGAGCAATACATTAAGATCGTATCAACCGGGGAACAGGAACATTTTGATATCAATAATTATAAAAAGACCTGCCTGCTGAACGGGTATGATGATATTGATTACTTGTTAAGCATGAAAGAAGATATAAATAAATACGAAACAGAAAGAACTTTTTAAATTTTAAAACTATAAGTCCGCCTGAGGCGGATTTGGGGTATTATGAATAAACAAATAACAGTAATAGAAGGTGATGGTATCGGGCCGGAAGTAACAAGGCAATCAGTAAAGGTCCTGAATGCCGTAGCAGAACGTTTTGGTCATGAATTTGATTACACCTATCACCTGATGGGGGCCGTTGCCATTGACAAAACCGGCAACCCGCTTCCTGATGAAACCATTGAAGCCTGCCTGAACAGTGACGCCGTATTATTTGGCGCAATAGGGCATCCTAAATATGATAATGACCCTACAGCCAAAGTAAGACCCGAACAGGGTTTGCTTAAACTCAGGAAATCATTGCAGTTGTATGCTAATATCCGCCCAATCAGTACGTACGCATCCTTGCAACATTTATCTCCATTAAAAAGCAAGCAACTCGAAGGAGTTGATTTTATCATTTTTCGTGAGCTGACAGGGGGTATTTATTTTGGCAAGAAAGAGATCAATGCTGAAGGGACGCAGGCATCGGATGACTGTGTTTATACAAAAGAAGAAATAGAAAGAATAGCCCGCCTTGCTTTTCAATTTGCTCAAAAACCGGAACGCAGGAAAAAGCTGACCCTTGTTGATAAGGCCAACGTACTGGAAACATCCAGGCTCTGGAGAAAAGTAGTGCAGCAAATTGCCCCGGAATATCCTGATGTTACTGTTGAATATATGTTTGTGGATAATGCTGCCATGCAGATCATTCTCAACCCCAAACAGTTTGACATCATCCTTACCGAAAATATGTTTGGCGATATCATCAGTGATGAAGCCAGTGTCCTCAGCGGCTCACTTGGTTTGATGCCATCCGCATCGGTTGGAAAAGGTACTGTACTATTTGAACCCATACACGGCTCTTACCCGCAGGCTGCCGGTAAGGATATCGCTAATCCCTGTGGCTCTATTTTATCGGCTGCCATGATGCTGGAATACCTGGGAATGACCCAGGAAGCAGCGCTTGTCCGTGAAGCAGTGAACTGGACCCTCGAAAACAGTTTTGTGACCAAGGATATTGACCCGGTGAATTTTTACTTCACCTCAACGATCGGTGAACTGATAAGCGATTATGTATCAGGTAAAATTCCGGGATCTTTAAAGAAAGAGAATATCGAGTTGAGAAAATCAACGATCATATAGTCAGAACCAGGATTTGGGTGGATTAGAAAGATGATGAGGAAATTATGGGGCGGTGTTTGTTCAATTTGATCGTATCAATCCATATCCTAAGAATCTATTAATCCTATAAATCAAGGTTCAGACAAAAATAATTGCTTGCCCTAGCTCTTTTTTCAGTTGGCGGGTGTATATTCGTAGTGCATACACTCTATGTCGAAGAACAAAACATATAATGTGATCTCCCTGGTAGCCAGAATTATTATTGTGGTGGTCATTATTATATCTTCTTCAAATGGAGGTGGTGCATAAGTTTACAATAAACAAACAATATACAGCAACCCGCCTCCAAAAAAGGCGGGTTGTTTTTTTATACAACCCGGTAAATACTCAAAATGGCATACTACAACGATAAAACAGTTTTATTCCTGAATGGTGAATTCGTAAAAGCGTCCGAAGCGAAGATGGATCTCTATAGCCAATCGCTTCACTATGGCTATTCCGTGTTTGAAGGTATCCGTTCGTATAAAACGGTAAGTGGCGAAACAAGGATATTCAAAGCTGCTGAACATTTTGAAAGACTGAACCAATCAGCTCTTGCGCTGAATATGCCGTACAAATGGACAACAAATGAATTGATTGAAACTACCTACGAGGTATTAAGGAGAAATGAACTGCAGGATGCTTATATCCGTCCTGTAGTATTTGCGCCGGCTAATATGAGCTTTAACAGGAACACGGAATCATTTATCACGATCGAAGTGTGGGAAATGCAGCCCTTCCTGGGTGATAAATTATTAAGAATAATGACAAGTTCATTTGAACGACCCAACCCAAAAGCCTTTAAGATATATGCAAAAGCTACTGGGCATTATGTCAATTCGATCCTCGCCAGCCAGGAAGCCAAAACGAATGGATTTGATGAAGCGCTTTTACTGGACATAAATGGTTATGTAGCAGAAGGACCGGGAGCTAATGTGTTTTTTGAGAAAGATGGAAAACTGTTTACGCCGGCATTGGGAAATATCCTGCCCGGCATAACAAGAGCTACTGTTTTAGAAATATGTGAAGAGTTGGGAATCCATATCGAAGAAAAACTATTTACTACGGATGAATTGAAACAGGCTGATGCTGTTTTCTATTGTGGTACTGCAGCAGAAGTGATAGGTTGGGAAAGCCTGGATGATATAAAGTTTTCAAAGCCATGGAATGAAACATTAAGCAGAACGATCCAGAACGCATACAAACATAGGGTAATAGAAAAAGAATATAAACCATCATTAGAACTTGCGTGAGTGATAAATGGTGAATTGTGAGTGGACTGAGCCTCACAACCGACACCTGACAACTCACAACTGAGAATATGAAATAAAAATGACAGAACTTAATAAATATTCAAAGACGATCACACAAGACCCGACACAACCGGCTGCACAGGCCATGTTGTACGGGATAGGATTGACAGATGAGGATCTGAAGAAAGCACAGGTAGGTATTGTAAGCATGGGTTATGATGGCAACACTTGTAACATGCACCTGAATGAACTTGCAAGGATCATTAAACAGGGTGTATGGGACAATGATCTTGTCGGCTTAATATTTAACACCATTGGTGTCAGCGATGGTATCAGCAACGGAACCGATGGTATGCGTTACTCATTGGTAAGCCGTGATATAATTGCTGATTCTATTGAAGCTGTTTGCGGGGCACAATATTATGATGCATTGATCGCTGTTCCCGGTTGTGATAAGAATATGCCGGGTTCTTTGATCGCCATGGGAAGATTGAACCGCCCTGCCATCATGGTATATGGCGGCACCATTGCTCCTGGTCATTATAAAGGTGAAGCCCTGAATATTGTTTCATCGTTTGAAGCATTGGGAAAAAAGATAGCAGGCCAGTTGAACGACGAAGATTTTAAAGGGATCGTGATGAACAGTTGTCCCGGCGCCGGCGCCTGTGGTGGTATGTATACAGCCAATACCATGTCATCTGCCATCGAAGCATTGGGCATGAGCCTTCCCTACTCTTCCTCAAACCCTGCGTTGAGTGAAGACAAGCAAAAAGAATGTGCAGCAGCCGGTAAAGCGATCCGCCTGTTGCTGGAAAAAGATATAAAACCATCCGATATCATGACCAGGAAAGCATTTGAGAATGCGATCACTGTTATCATGGTATTAGGCGGAAGCACCAACGCTGTATTGCACCTGATCGCCATGGCAAAAAGCGTGAATGTTAAACTGACACAAGATGATTTCCAGGAAATCAGTAATGAGATTCCTGTGCTTGCAGATTTCAAACCCTCTGGAAAATACCTCATGCAGGACCTGCATGAACATGGCGGTATACCTGCTGTAATGAAATACTTATTACAAAAAGGTTTGCTTCATGGCGATTGTTTGACAGTAACCGGAAAAACGGTAGCAGAAAATTTAGCAGGTGTCCCAGAACTGGACTTTAACAAACAGAAAATTATTTACCCCCTTGAGCAACCAATCAAAAAAACGGGGCACCTGCAAATTCTGTATGGAAATCTGGCTGAAAAAGGAAGTGTGGCAAAGATCAGCGGTAAAGAAGGTGAAAAGTTTGAAGGCCCTGCAAGAGTATTTGACGGCGAGTTCGAATTAATAAAAGGTATCAATACCGGTAAGATACAACCGGGAGATGTGGTAGTGATCCGTCATGTAGGGCCGAAAGGCGCACCTGGCATGCCGGAAATGCTGAAGCCAACATCCGCTATCATTGGTGCAGGATTAGGTAAATCTGTGGCATTGATCACTGACGGAAGATTCAGCGGCGGCACACATGGATTTGTAGTCGGACACATCACACCAGAAGCTTTTGAAGGGGGTCTTATTGCGCTGGTAAAAGATGATGACATTATTAAAATTGATATCAAAAAAAATAAGCTGGTTTTAAAAGTGAGCGACAAAGAAATTGAAAAGAGGAAAAAGAAATGGAAACAACCGGCATTGAAAGCGACAAAAGGGATCTTATTTAAATATGCGCAATGTGTGAAATCCGCAGACGAAGGATGTGTAACGGATGAATGCTAAGCAAAGGATGAATCATGACGAAGAACTATTTTATACAACTGGCTGATTACAATATCTGGGCAAATAATATTATTCATTCATGGCTTGGAAAAATAACAGATGAACAGTGGGAGCAGCCGATTGTCAGCAGTTTTAAAAATATCGCAGAAACAACTGTACATACGGCAGGAGCTGAAAAGATCTGGCTGGAGAGGTTGAATAATGTGGAGATGCCGGTGTTTCTGACTTCTGTGTTCAAAGGTACAAAACAGGAAGCAATAGAAATATGGAAGAAAACATCGCTGGGTCTGAAATCATTTATTGAAAATTTTGATGAAACAAAAATGCAGGACAATGTAAGTTTCAGGCGCCCTAACGGTAATATATATGAACTTGAACATTACCAAATATTTGCTCATGTGCTCAATCATTCGACTTATCACAGGGGGCAAATAGTAACAATGCTCAGGCAGGTTGGTTTTACTGATTTAAGTTCAATGGACCTGTCAACATTTTTCTGGAATAAATAAAATAATCATGGCAACTCTTACAATAAAGGAAAAAGCAGTTAAGAAAGAAACACCAGCAACGCCGGTTTCTGTTTCAGGTTCTGTTGCAGTATTGGAAGCTTTCATAGCTGAAGGTGTAGAAACCATTTTTGGTTATCCCGGCGGTGCCATTATGCCGATTTACGATGCGTTGTATGATTATAATGACCGGCTGAAACATATTTTAGTCCGCCATGAGCAGGGCGCCATACATGCAGCACAGGGATTTGCAAGAGTATCCGGGAAGGTGGGTGTTGTATTTGCCACCAGTGGTCCCGGCGCCACTAATTTAGTTACAGGTTTGGCGGATGCTATGATCGACTCCACTCCTGTTGTATGCATCACCGGGCAGGTATTTGCCCACCTGTTAGGCACTGATGCTTTCCAGGAAACAGATGTGATCAATATTACGACGCCTGTTACCAAATGGAATTACCAGGTAACAGATGCAACAGAGATACCTTCCGTATTAGCCAAAGCATTTTATATCGCCAAAAGCGGAAGACCCGGACCGGTAGTGATCGACATTACAAAAAATGCACAATTACAAATGTTCGATTACCCGGGATATAAGAAATGTGAACATATAAGAAGCTATCGTCCCAAACCGATCGTAAGGAAAAAATATGTGGAAGAAGCAGCGAAGCTGATCAATGCGGCGGAAAGACCCTTTGTGATATTCGGGCAGGGGGTAATATTAGGCCAGGCTGAAACAGAATTTAAAAAATTTATAGAGAAAGCAGGTATTCCTGCAGCATGGACAATTCTTGGCATGAGCGGGATACCCACTGATCATCCTTTGGCAGTAGGTATGTTGGGCATGCATGGGAATTATGGACCGAACGTACTGACCAATGAATGTGATGTACTGATCGCTGTTGGTATGCGCTTCGATGATCGTGTAACCGGTCGTTTGGACAAATATGCCAAACAAGCAAAGGTCATTCATCTTGATATTGATCCTGCGGAAATAGATAAGAACGTAAAATCAGCGGTGCCTGTATGGGGTGATTGTAAGGAAACACTGCCATTGCTTACCGAACTGGTCGAACAGAAAGTATACCCGCAATGGCTGCAGCGCTTCAAAGATTTTCAGCAGAAAGAAGAAGATAAGGTTATAAAAGATGAAATGAACCCAACATCTGAAATATTGACCATGGCTGAAGTGATAAAGGAATTGAATGATCTAACCAAAGGTGATGCCATTATTGTAACGGATGTAGGGCAGCACCAGATGGTGGCCTGCCGCTATACTAAGTTCAATAAAACAAAAAGCAATATCACCAGCGGTGGATTGGGAACGATGGGTTTTGCATTACCCGCAGCAATAGGTACAGCATATGGCGATCCTTCCAGAACAACGGTGGCCATCATTGGCGATGGCGGTTTCCAGATGACATTGCAGGAACTGGGAACGATCATGCAGTTCAAACCCAATGTAAAGATCATCATCCTCAATAATCAATTCCTCGGGATGGTACGCCAGTGGCAGCAGTTATTCCATGAAAAGAGGTATTCATTTGTTGACATCACGAGTCCTGATTTTGTACAGGTAGCAAAAGGCTTTGGCATCCCGGGCAAAAGTATTTCGAAAAGAGAAGACCTTCAGCGTACGCTGAAAGAAATGCTGGATAATGATGGCAGTTATTTATTAGAGGTAATGGTAGGCAAAGAAAATAATGTATTCCCGATGGTGCCGCAGGGACGAGGAGTAGCGGAGATAATTTTGTGCAAGGAGGACCTATAGAATATTTTTCATAGCCCACGGTTTAAACCGTGGGCTATGAAAAGGACAATAACACAAAAATGATAACAGAAATAGCTCTTTTAACGATCAGGAAAGGACAATCAGCCGCATTCGAAGAAGCTTTTATTAAAGCACAGCCGATAATTGAGGCGGCAAGAGGGTATATACAGCACGAATTGCAGCAATGCCTGGAACAAGACGACAAATACTTATTGACTGTTCGCTGGAAAACAATAGAAGATCATACGACTGGTTTCAGGGAAAGTGCAGGATATCAGGAATGGAAAAAACTATTGCATCATTTTTATGATCCATTCCCGGTGGTTGAACATTATAAACGAATTTTTTAAATTATTTTATGATCAAGCAGGAATATACAATCACGGTGTACACAGAAAACCAGATCGGTTTGCTGAACCGTATTGCGATCATCTTCTCCCGGAGAAAGATCAATATTGAAAGCCTGAACACCTCTCCTTCTGAAGTGGACAGTGTTCACCGGTTTACTATCGTTATCAACGAAACCGAAGAAGTGGTAAGAAAACTTTGCCGCCAGATCGAGAAACAGGTGGAAGTATTAAAAGCATACTTCAATACGCAGGACGAGATCGTATGGCAAGAACTGGCTTTATACAAAGTACCTACTGATATCATTGCGGAAGAAGTAAAAGTAGAAAGGTTATTACGTGAATATGGAGCCAAGGCCATAGTGATAAGAAAAGACTACACCGTATTTGAAGTGGCAGGGCACCGGGAAGAAACCGACAACCTGATCAAAGTGCTGGAACCTTATGGACTGATCGAATTCGTTCGCAGTGCAAGGGTAGCGATCATAAAAGACAGCGACGGCTTCCATGAAAAGCTAAAGGAATTCGAACAGCTTGAACCGGGTGAAGATGCATCAGAGAATGAGTTTCTGAGTGAGAATGAGAAAGTGTTCAGTATGTAAACCCCTGTCCCCTAAAGGGGAACTTAGATCGGGTAAACTTTAGTTCTTTGGAGAATCTTTATTGATGAATTAAGGGCTCATCCCCTCCTCCGGAGGGGTGAACTAAGTGAATATTGGAATATAAACGACCGGGGTGGGCCTGATGATAACCGAACAGAAAGATGAAGAGTCCGCAAGTCGGCGGAACAGAAGACGAGTAAAGTTGATGTCGCTGGTAACATAAAATAAAAACAATAAAATCTAAAACACATCTAAAATGGCAAAGCTAAATTTCGGCGGAGTGGAAGAAAACGTTGTGACAAGAGAAGAATTCCCACTCAGCAAAGCACAACAGGTATTGAAAAATGAAACAGTAGCCGTGATCGGTTATGGCGTGCAGGGCCCCGGCCAGGCATTGAACCAGAGAGATAATGGCATCAATGTCATCGTAGGTCAGCGTAAAAATTCAAAGACCTGGGATAAAGCTATCCGTGATGGATTTGTACCCGGCGAAACGCTTTTTGAAATTGAAGAGGCTTTGCAAAGAGGAACCATCATCTGCTATTTGCTGAGTGATGCCGCACAGATCGCATTGTGGCCAACGGTCAAAAAGCATCTCACACCCGGTAAAGCATTATATTTTTCTCATGGTTTTGGCATCACTTTCAATGAACAAACAGGTATCGTTCCCCCGAAAGATGTGGATGTATTCTTAGTTGCCCCAAAAGGCTCAGGCACTTCTTTAAGAAGGATGTTTCTGCAGGGACGTGGTTTAAACAGTTCATATGCCATCTTCCAGGATGCAACGGGAAAAGCATTTGAAAGAGTGGTTGCCTTAGGTATTGCTGTCGGAAGTGGTTATTTGTTTGAAACAGATTTCAAGAAAGAAGTGTATTCTGATCTTACCGGCGAAAGAGGAACACTGATGGGTGCGATACAAGGCATTTTTGCTGCGCAATATGAAGTATTACGTGCAAAAGGCCACACCCCTTCTGAAGCATTCAACGAAACCGTAGAAGAATTAACACAATCATTAATGCCCCTGGTGGCTGAGAATGGCATGGACTGGATGTATGGCAACTGCTCTACCACTGCACAACGCGGTGCGTTGGACTGGTGGAAAAAATTCCGTGATGCTACAAAACCTGTATTCACTGAATTGTATGAAAGCGTGGCAGCAGGTAAGGAATCACAGCGTTCAATAGATTCCAATTCACAACCTGACTATCGTGAAAAACTGGAAGAAGAATTGAAAGAACTGCGTGAAAGTGAACTGTGGCAGGCTGGCAAAACAGTAAGAAGTTTAAGACCCGAAAACCAGAAAGCAGGTGTTCTTACTGAAAACCCTTCAACCACCTACGAAGTTTTCAGGAAGCAGGCATTGAAAAGTGAATCCATAGGCTAAGCGTCTAAAAATAGAAAAGGAGAAAAGAGTAATGGAACAACTGGCAACAAATACTATCACATTACATTTTGCTGAAGCGGCTGAACGTTTGCATGGAATTGTGAACCGGACACCGCTTCAGCTGAATGCAAACCTTTCCCGGAAATACCAATGTAATGTGTATTTGAAAAGAGAGGACCTGCAGGTGGTACGCTCTTACAAACTGCGAGGTGCCTATAACATGATGAGCAGTTTGCCAAAAGAGCAACTGCAGAAAGGAGTGGTTTGCGCCAGTGCCGGCAACCATGCACAGGGTTTTGCTTACAGTTGTAAAAAACTGGGAGTAAAAGGTGTGGTCTTTATGCCGATCATTACCCCCAAACAAAAGGTCAACCAGACAAAAATGTTTGGTGAGAATAATATTGAGATCAGGCTGGTAGGTGACACCTATGATGATTGCTCAGTTGCTGCCAGGCAATACACGGAGGAAAATGCAATGACCTTTATCCCTCCATTTGACGATCATCGTATCATTGAAGGGCAGGGAACGGTTGCTGTGGAAATATTGGCTGATAAACCGGGAATTGATTATGTATTCGTTCCGGTTGGCGGCGGCGGATTAAGTGCCGGTGTTGGCTCTTATTTCAAAATATTTTCTCCGAAGACAAAGATCATAGGGCTGGAGCCCGAAGGCGCCCCATCCATGTATGAAGCTTTAAAAGCAGGCAAACCGGTTTGCCTGGAAAGTATAGACCGCTTTGTGGATGGCGCTGCGGTAAAACAGGTAGGCAGTCTTACTTTTTCCATTTGCAAAGAGGTGCTGGATGATATGCGGCTGGTTCCCGAAGGAAAAGTATGCACGACGATACTAAAACTATATAATGAAGACGCTATTGTCGTTGAACCTGCAGGTGCATTATCTATTGCCGCGTTGGATGATTTCGCTGATGAAATAAAAGGAAAGAATATTGTCTGTGTCATTAGCGGAAGCAATAATGATATCGACAGGATGCAGGAGATCAAGGAACGTGCATTGCAATATGAAGGATTAAAGCATTATTTCCTGATCAATTTCGCCCAAAGACCAGGAGCATTAAAGGAATTTGTCAATAATGTACTGGGACCAACAGATGATATAACCCGTTTCGAATACATGCAAAAGACCAATAAGGAGAACGGGCCTGCCCTGGTAGGGATAGAATTACAATCGAAAAACGATTATGAACTGCTGTTACAAAAAATGCAGTCATTTAGGATCAACTATACAGAGCTGAACAAAAATGATACGCTGTTCGGTTACCTGGTGTGATGTGGGATTTGTGTGGGAAAATTAAAGATCATGTACCTCTGAAAGCCGCCACGATTTAGTATATTGAACGTATTGCTTGCCTTTGGCCGATACCGGCGCTGCCGGTTCTGTAACATATATTTTATAAAACAACATAACTGAGTATGGCGAGCAACACTGGTTTGTATCACCCTTCGTATGAGCATGATGCCTGCGGTATTGGTTTCGTAGCCAATATCAAAGGAAGCAAGTCGCATCCCATTATTTCCGATGCATTGACGGTATTGGAGAATATGGAGCACCGTGGCGCATGTGGTTGTGAAAACAACACCGGCGATGGCGCCGGCATCATGATACAGATGCCCCACGAATTCTTCTTTGATGAATGCCAGCGATTGGGAGTACATCTTCCGTCGTTTGGCAAATATGGTGTAGGACCTATCTTTTTTCCCAGGGAAATTAGATTACGGGAGGAATGCCGTGACATCTTCAACCGTTCGGCTGAAAAGCTGGGGCTTGAAGTATTGGCTTATCGCAAGGTTCCTGTTAACGCTGATGGCATTGGCTATACAGCATTAACAGTAGAGCCGGAGATGGAGCATGTGTTCATTGCCTGCCCGGATCATATCACCAACCCTGATGATTTTGAAAGAAAGTTATTCATTCTCCGCAATTACGCTACACACACTATCAATCAGACAGTAAAAAAAGATGCGATTGGTTTTTATATCGCATCGCTTTCTTATAAAGTCATTGTTTACAAAGGCCAGCTGACCAGTATGCAGGTTCGCGGCTACTTCCCTGATCTCAGTAACAAAAGAGTAGTAAGTGCATTCGGACTGGTTCACTCCCGTTTTGCAACCAATACTTTCCCTTCCTGGAAACTGGCCCAGCCATTCCGGTTCATAGCGCACAATGGAGAGATCAATACATTACAGGGAAATTTGAACTGGCTGAAGACAAGTGAAAAGGGATTTACTTCTCCTTATTTTTCCAAAGAAGAAATGGATATGCTGCTCCCCGTTATCACAGAGGGACAAAGCGATTCAGCCTGTCTGGACAATATCATTGAACTGCTTACACTTACCGGCCGTTCATTGCCACATGTCATGATGATGCTGATCCCTGAAGCATGGGATGGCAATGACCATATGGATCCTGTAAAAAAGGCATTCTATGAATTTCATTCATCCTTCATGGAGCCATGGGACGGCCCTGCATCTATTTCTTTTACGGATGGAAAAGTGATCGGTGCTACATTGGACAGGAATGGCCTGCGTCCGTCAAGGTATTGTGTAACTACCGATGATCGTGTGATCATGGCTTCAGAAACAGGCGTATTACCTGTTGATCCGGCTACCATCAAAGAAAAAGGAAGGTTGCAGCCGGGTAAAATGTTCGTAGTGGATATGGAACAGGGAAAGATCATCAGTGATGAAGAACTAAAAAAACAGATCTGTTCCCAAAAACCTTATGCTGAATGGCTGAATAAATATAAGATCCGGTTGGAAGAATTGCCGGAGCCACGCATCATGTTCACTCACCTGGAGCATGACCAGGTTTTCAAATATCAGAAGGCGTTTGGATATTCTACTGAAGACCTCGAATCGATCATTGCGCCTATGGCGCTGGAAGGCAAAGAGCCGATAGGCTCAATGGGAACAGATACGCCATTGGCGATACTTAGTGACCAGCCGCAACACCTCAGCAGTTATTTCAAACAGTTATTTGCACAGGTAACTAATCCGCCGATCGACCCGATACGGGAAAGATTGGTGATGTCATTGGCAAGTTTTGTTGGCAATAACGGGAATTTATTAGAAGAAGACCCGCTTACCTGTCATAGTGTGGCGCTAAAACATCCCATTCTTACCAATCATGAACTGGAAAAGATCAGGAGTATTGATACGGGTATTTTCCAGGCCAAGACTTTACAATGCTATTTCAGGGCAGATGGCAAACCGGGTACACTGAAAGCAGCTTTGGATCGTATCTGCCGTTATGCGGTGGATGCAGCAGATGATGGTTTCGAAGTGCTGATATTGCAGGATCGTGCTATTGACTCAGACCATGCTCCTATTCCTTCATTATTGGCAACCGCGGCTATACACCACCATCTTATTCGCAAAGGAATGCGTGGACAAGTTGGTATCGTTGTAGAAGCAGGCGATGTATGGGAAGTGCATCACTTCGCTTGTCTTATTGGTTTTGGAGCCACGGCTATCAATCCCTATTTAGCCCTTTCTTCTATCCGCGACCTGAAAGAAATGGGCAAATTGAAAACCGACCTGCATGAGGACCAGTTAAAGAAAAATTATATCAAAGCGGTGAATGATGGTTTGCTGAAAGTATTCTCCAAAATGGGAATCTCCACATTACAGTCTTACCAGGGTGCGCAGATATTCGAGATACTTGGGCTGGATAAAGACGTTGTGGACAGGTATTTTACAGGTGCTACATCCCGCATACAGGGTATGGGACTGGATGAAATAGCAAAAGAAACATTAGCCAAACACCTTTTTTCTTTCAGCAGGAAAGATATCCCGGTTGACCGTTTACCCGTTGGTGGTGTTTACCAATGGAAAAGAAAAGGCGAGTTTCACTTGTTTAACCCGCAAACGATCCATTTACTGCAGGATTCAACAAAGAAGAACGATTACAATACATTCAAAAAATATTCTAAGCTGGTCAATGACCAGAGCGAAAAAGCCTGCACACTTCGCAGCTTGTTCCAATTTAAAACAACCAGGCCCGCTATTTCTATTGATGAAGTGGAACCTGCAGAAAGCATCTATAAACGTTTTGCCACCGGCGCCATGAGCTTTGGATCTATTTCCTGGGAAGCCCATACAACCCTGGCGATTGCGATGAACCGCCTGGGTGCAAAAAGCAATACCGGCGAAGGAGGTGAAGATGAAAAAAGATATGAGCTATTACCCAATGGTGACTCCATGCGCAGCGCTATCAAACAAGTGGCGAGTGCAAGGTTTGGTGTAACGAGTTTATATCTTACTGAAGCCAATGAATTGCAGATAAAAATGGCGCAGGGTGCAAAACCCGGAGAAGGTGGCCAGTTGCCGGGTCATAAAGTAGATGACTGGATCGGAAGGGTACGTCATGCCACTCCCGGGGTTGGTTTGATCTCACCCCCTCCGCACCATGATATTTATTCCATTGAAGACCTGGCACAATTAATATTTGATCTTAAGAATTCAAACCGCGATGCACGCATTAGTGTAAAACTGGTAAGCAAGGCAGGTGTCGGAACCATTGCTGCGGGTGTTACCAAAGCAAAAGCAGATGTGGTATTAATAGCCGGTCACGATGGTGGAACAGGAGCTTCTCCTATCAGCTCAATCAAACATGCCGGATTACCCTGGGAGCTTGGCCTGGCAGAAACACACCAGACACTGGTAAAAAATAAATTACGCAGCCGTGTAGTGGTGCAGGCGGACGGGCAAATGAAAACCGGTCGTGATATTGCCATTGCTGCTTTGCTTGGCGCAGAAGAATGGGGAATCGCTACGGCAGCCTTGATCGTTGAGGGTTGTATCATGATGCGTAAATGTCACATGAATACCTGTCCTGTCGGCGTAGCCACACAAGATCCTGAACTGAGAAGCCGGTTTAGCGGCAACCCTGATCATGTCGTGAACTTCTTTAAGTTCATTGTCCAGGAATTAAGAGAGATCATGGCTGAACTTGGATTCAAAACCGTGAATGAAATGGTCGGGCAGGTAGACAACCTTGAAATGAGGGAAAATATCACACACTGGAAATACAGCAAGCTGGATATTTCGCCTATCTTATACAAAGAGCCGGCTTCAGAATTCACCGGTTTATATTGTGCAGAAGAGCAGGATCATGGTATTGCTGATGTGTTGGATTGGAAATTATTGGAAGCAGCCAAATCTGCTTTGGAAGATCAAAAGCCGGTTGTTGCATCCTTTGATATCAGGAACATTGACCGCACAGCAGGAACAATATTATCCAACGAATTAACTAAAAAGTATAAAACGGCAGGCTTACCTGACAATACGATTCATTTCAACTTTAAAGGAACAGCCGGGCAAAGCTTCGGCGCATTTACCAACAGGGGGATAACATTAGAATTAGAGGGCGATGCCAATGATTATTTTGGGAAAGGATTAAGCGGGGCAAAGCTTATTATTTATCCTCCGAAAAATGCGTTGTTTGTTCCTGAAGAGAACAGCATCATCGGTAACGTAGCCTTTTACGGCGCTACATCCGGTGAAGCATTCATCCGCGGTAAAGCCGGTGAACGTTTTTGTGTTCGTAACTCAGGGGCCAATGTAGTAGTAGAAGGTGTAGGTGATCATGGATGCGAGTATATGACGGGTGGCCGTGCGGTTATCCTCGGAGATACCGGAAGGAATTTTGCAGCAGGTATGAGTGGCGGTATTGCTTATGTATATGATGTAAAAGGAAAGTTTGCAGAGAATTGTAATGCAGAAATGGTTGACCTTGATGAATGTGATCTGTCAGACAAGAATGAATTATTTACCATGATCCAAACACATTACCAGCATACCGGCAGTACAGTAGCGAAATTCATTTTGGATGACCTCGATAATCAATTAAAGAATTTTGTGAAAGTATTTCCAAAAGATTATAAGAAAGCGCTGATGCCCTCTGTCTCCCTGAAGGGAGAACTTAGACCGGGCAAGCATTAAATTTTTAAAAGTTCTTTTAGCAGAAAATATTTTATAACAACAAAAGCTTTATATCTGATTAAGAAGTAAAGCTTCTAAACTCCCCTTCAGGGGTTGAGGGTATTATGGGCAAACCAACAGGCTTTTTAGAATTCACAAGGGAACTTCCGGATAAAAAACCGGTAGAGGAAAGACGCAATCATTACAATGAGTTCGTTGAAAAATATTCAGAAGAAAAGCTGAATCATCAGGCGGCCCGTTGTATGGATTGCGGTGTACCTTTTTGTCATCACGGTTGCCCCCTGGGCAATATCATACCTGAGTTCAACGATGCTGTTTATCGTAAGGATTGGAAAGAAGCATATGATGTATTGACTTCTACCAATAATTTCCCTGAGTTTACAGGTCGTATTTGCCCTGCACCGTGTGAATCATCCTGCGTACTGGGTATCAACCAGCCGCCAGTAGCGATAGAAGAGATCGAAAAACATATTATCGAAATTGCTTTTGAGAAAGGGTTTGTAAAACCTCGTCAGCCCAATCTTCGTTCGGGTAAAAAAGTCGCAATTGTTGGTTCTGGTCCTGCGGGACTGGCAGCTGCGGCTCAATTGAACTATGCGGGACATTCGATAACTGTATTTGAAAGGGATGATGCTGCAGGTGGCTTGCTCCGCTATGGTATTCCAGATTTTAAATTAGAGAAATGGGTAGTTGACAGAAGGATCACGTTGATGGAAGAAGAGGGTATTGTTTTTAAATATCATGCAAATGTCGGCGTGAATATCAGCATCAATGACTTGCTTCGTGAATTCAATGCCATTGTATTAACAGGAGGCTCAACGGTTCCCCGTAATCTTGATATCCCCGGCAGGGAATTAAAAGGCATTCACTTTGCCATGGATTTTTTAAAACAAAATAATAAACGCGTAGCCGGCAAAGATCCGTTTGCTAACGCAACAATTGAAAGTAATATTCTGAATGAAGAAGTATTGGCTAGCGGGAAAAATGTAGTGGTGATCGGTGGTGGTGATACAGGTTCTGATTGCGTAGGTACATCTAACAGGCATGGTGCCAGATCAGTGACACAGTTTGAACTATTACCAAAACCACCTGCTGAAAGAAATTCTGTAATGCCCTGGCCGACCTATCCCATGCTCCTCAAAACAACCTCATCACACGAAGAAGGATGCGAAAGACAATGGGCTGTCGCTACCAAAGAATTTATCGGAGATAAGAACGGAAACCTGAAAGCATTAAAGATCGTTGATTTGGAATGGAAGATCGTTGACGGCAGACCTGCACAATTTGTAGAGATGCAAGGAAGTGAAAGAGAAATACCCTGTGAACTGGCCTTACTGGCTATGGGCTTTACCAACCCGCAACATACAGGCATGATAAATGAACTGGGGGTTGAACTGGATAGCAGGGGTAATGTAAAAGCTACGGAGAAAGATTATCAAACCAACCTTTCGAAAGTTTTTGCTGCCGGTGATATGCGCCGGGGTCAGAGCCTGGTGGTATGGGCTATCAGTGAAGGAAGAGAATGCGCCAGGAAAGTGGATGAGTTCTTAAACAATAAAGTTTCGCTACTGGAAACCCGCGACGCTGCATTACAAATGTTTGCCTGAGACATTACAGGCTTAAAAATAGACTTCAAGGAAAATTCAAAAAACCGCACTTTAAGAAGTGCGGTTTTTTTATTAATCAATTACACATAATTATATTTTTCAATATTAAATTTATATCAACACTAACAACTGTTTTTTGAACATTTATCGAAAAAAACTTAATTATTTGAACATATATCCTAATAATACGGTAATTTAGCTAAACGATTGCAGCATTAAATTTTTATTTAATAACTAAACCCCCCACGTTCTGATTATGAGTAAAACAACAGTGAAACAGGTTGCGCCATTCCTGGTATTACTGGGAGTCGCAGTAGCTGCAATTTTTGTTACCCCTGCAGCCTCATTTGATCCCGCATCCGTAGTAGGTGCAGATGGAGCCCCCAAATACACTTACAGCAGTGGCGACATTGCCTGGATGCTTGTATCATGTGCTTTTGTGTTCTTGATGACCCCTGCCCTTGCTTTCTTTTACGGCGGCATGGTTGGCCGTAAAAACGTACTTTCTACCATGATCAAGAGTACGGTTTCTGCAGGGATCATTTCTGTTCTCTGGATCGTAGTTCAATTTAGTCTTTGCTTTGGTGATTCATTAGGTGGCTTTATTGGTGATCCCAGGACATTCCTTTTCTTTAAGAATGTAATGAATGGAGAACCCTGGAGTTTAGCAGCTACCATTCCTCTTCCTTTGTTTGCATTTTTCCAATTGATGTTTGCCATTATCACACCCGGCCTTGTAGTAGGTGCTGTCGCAGAACGTATCCGGTTTAGCTCCTACACATTATTTATCGTTTTATTTGGCGCATTAGTGTATGCTCCTCTTGCCCACATGGCCTGGCACCCTGAAGGATTAATGTTCAAATGGGGTGTTCTTGATTTTGCAGGTGGTACAGTTGTACATATTTCAGCTGGTATGGCTGCCCTGGCCGGTGCTTTGGTTCTCAAACCAAGAAAGTCAACAACAGCAGCTTCACCCGCTAACATTCCTTATGTTTTGATCGGAACCGGTTTACTCTGGTTCGGTTGGTTCGGTTTCAATGCCGGTAGCGCCGTCGGAGCCGGTTCTCTGGGCGTATATGCATTTGCTACCACCAATACTGCTGCTGCTGCTGCAGGTCTGTCATGGATGTTCCTGGATATTATCCGTGGCAAAAAGCCATCGGTTCTTGGATTCTGTATTGGTGCTGTTGTAGGTCTTGTCGCTATTACACCAGCCGCAGGGTTTGTAGGAGTACCGCAGGCTTTGTTCATT
>DATDIX010000267.1:0-4452 GCA_036520835.1 Chitinophagaceae bacterium
AATGGGTTAAAGTATAACCGTTTTCATACCACTGCGCTTTGTTCACCCACACGAGTAGCATTGCTCACCGGCAGAAATCACCATGTTAATAATGCCGGTGCCATCATGGAAGTTGCCACCGGTTTTCCCGGCAATACAGGGATCAGGCCGAACAGTGTAACTCCGCTAGCTGAAATACTCAGACTCAACGGATACAGTACTGCTGCATTTGGAAAGTATCATGAAACCCCACCATGGGAAGTGTCCGTTTCGGGTCCATATGATCGGTGGCCAACCGGTTCGGGTTTTGATAAATTTTATGGCTTTATTGGTGGTGAAACCAATCAATGGGCCCCCCTGGTTTATGACGGTGTTACACAAGTTGAGGTCCCGAAAGATAAAGATTATCATTTTACAACTGATATGACAAACAATGCCATCAGCTGGGTACGTTTCCAGCAGGCATTAACTCCGGATAAACCCTTCATGATTTATTTCGCAACAGGCGCCGTTCACGCACCGCATCATGCCCCCAAAGAATGGATCGACAAATACAAAGGCAAATTTGATGACGGATGGGATAAGCTAAGAGAAAAAACATTGGCCCGCCAAAAAGAACTGGGTCTCGTTCCGCAAAATGTAAAACTTGCTCCCAAACCAACTGATATCAAAGATTGGGATAAACTATCTGATGACGAAAGGAGATTATTTGCCCGCCAGATGGAAGTATATGCTGGTTTTGCCGAACATACGGATAATGAAATAGGTCGTTTGGCTTCAGCTATTGAAGACCTTGGCGAAATGGACAATACTTTGTTCCTGTATGTAGTTGGTGACAATGGCGCCAGTGCTGAAGGACAAATGAACGGCATGTATAATGAGATGACTTATTTTAATGGTATTCCGGAAACCGTTCCTGATATGCTCAAACATATTAATGAATGGGGAGATGAAAGCACCTACCCGCACATGGCAGCAGGATGGGCAGTTGCTACAAATGCGCCATTCGCATGGACAAAACAGGTAGCTTCTGATTTTGGCGGTACACGCAATGGTATGGTGGTGCATTGGCCTGCAGGCATCAAAGCCAAAGGAGAGATCCGTTCACAGTTCACTCATGCAATTGATATTGCTCCTACAGTATTTGAAGCCTGTAAAGTTCCGTCACCAAAAACCGTGAATGGAATTGCGCAGGATCCTATCGAGGGAACCAGTTTCCTTTACAGCTTCGATGATGCAGCTGCAAAAGAAAAACACACTACCCAATACTTTGAAATGTTTGGAAACAGGGCGATCTACAACGATGGATGGTATGCAAGAACTATTCACAGGGCAGCATGGAACCAGAAACCTTATACCACGTTAGAGGAGGATAAATGGGAACTCTATAATTCAAATGAAGATTTCAGTCTCGCAACTGATGTAGCTGCTCAAAATCCGGATAAGCTAAAAGAACTTCAAGGCTTATTTATGGCTCAGGCGGAAAAGTATCATGTGCTGCCTATTGATGATCGCCTGCTGGTAAGAACCAATGCCGAATTAGTTGGCCGCCCGGCGCTGATGAAAGGCAGAAATTCATTAACACTTGGCGAAGGAATGAAAGGCATGGCAATAGATGTTTTCATCAGTACCCGTAATACTTCTTATTCAATTACTGCGGATGTTGATGTTTCTGCAAATGGCAATGGAGTTATTGTTTGCCAGGGTGGAAGATTTGGCGGCTTCTCTTTTTATGTAAAAGGCGGCAAACCTGCTTTCACTTATAACTATCTCGGTTTACAGAGTTATAATGTGACTTCATCGCAGGCTTTAAAGCCGGGCAAGCATACCATCGTTTATGATTTCAAATATGATGGAGATGGTTTAGGTAAAGGCGGTGTTGGAACCATTACGATTGATGGCGCCAAAGCAGCCGAAGGCCGTATTGATAAAACCCAGCCAGGAATATTTTCTGTTGATGATCTGGCTGATGTAGGTACCGATGATGGCACCCAGGTAGCTAATTATGGCGGTTCAGCAAAGTTCAACGGCAAGCTGGGGAAGGTAACCATTCAAACCAAGCAGTAAGTTCTATAACCAGCATCGAGTAAAACAAATAATTGATGAGCTCTTTTATAATCTCATCAATTATTTGTTACCAGGGATCTTCATGATATAATCTTCCATTAACAAAACAAACTTCTATATGAAAAAGATCAATTTAAGCAGCATGTTACGATCAACGAAATATTTAGCGTTGTGTGTAGCCATTGCAAATGCTTCCATATGTTATGGACAGATCTCGCAGGCGGAGATGAAATCAATTTCAACGCCTGATAAAGTAGAATCAAGATTAGGTACACTGAATTTTAAAGATGGGATACCAGATGTAGCAACAACACAAAAATTATTCGATGAACTGGATTATATCCGTGCGGTCGATGCATTTATCAATTGCTATCGTGCAGTTAACCAGCATGCACTCAGAAAAGGGTTTATCAAAGCCGGGGTTAAGGATAATGATGTCATTACCTGTTCTCAATTAATGAATGCAAAATCGCTTTTTCTTACAGCCAATTGTGATACTTATTATTTCTGGACTTATGTTGATCTTACTAAAGGTCCACTTGTTATTGAAACTCCTCCCGGCACTCTGGGTCTTTTTAATGATATGTGGTGGAATTGGATCTCGGATTTTGGATTGCCCGGAGCCGATAGGGGAGCAGGTGGAAAGTATATTATTCTTCCACCCGGCTATAAGGGAAGTGTGCCAGAAGGTGGATACTACGTTCGCCAATCTAATACCTGGCAGGCATCCTTCCTTGGCCGTGCTTTCCTGGAAAACAATGACCCCAAACCGGTAGATGAGCTTGTAAAAAAGACCATCAAAATTTATCCGTATGTGCCCGGAGGTATGGGCTCAAGCATCGGCAACTTTTTAAACGGGCAGGGAGCATTAGGCCAGTTAAGCACACCGGTTACTCCAAAATTCATAGAAGGTACTGGAACAGTAATGAACACTATTCCACCCGCTGACTACACCTATTTTGAAATGCTGAATGAAGTGATCCAAACACAACCGATCGAAGCAGCAGACCCCGAAATACTAGGTCAATGTGCTGCAATTGGTATTGTAAAAGGAAAGCCATTTAATCCCGATGCAAGAATGAAAAAGATCCTTACTGAAGCCGCCGCTGTTGCGAATGCAGCCAGTCGTGCTGTGCTTGTTAATCCCCGTTCATCGGAAGGCTTTAGTTATTATGGTGGTGAATCAAAATGGTTCAACTCACTATTTACGGGTGGCTATGAATTTATGACTCCTCCACCTGAGCTTACAAAAGATGGTGTTAAACCTTATCCAAGTGATGGTGCCCGCAAACTAAATTCACAAACATGGTTTTTTTATTTAGCAACAGGAGTCACTCCTGCTATGTGTATGCGTTTGGAAAATGTCGGTTCCCAATATCTCGCTGCATTCTTTGATAATAAGAACGTTCCTTTCGACGGTAACAAAACTTATAAAGTGACATTGCCTGCTAATATTCCCGCAGCCAGGTTCTGGTCGTTCACTGTGTATGACAATCAAACACGTTCGTTGCTGGAAACACCGCAACTCTATCCACGAGCAGGTAGCCAGAGTTATCCATCTCCTGCGGCAAAAGCAAGTGCCGATGGTTCCACCACTGTTTATTTCGGACCCAGGCAACCGAATGGAGTTGACAGGGGAAATTGGGTACAAACAATGCCGGGCAAAGGATGGTTTACTATAATAAGATTCTATAGTCCTCTTAATTCATTCTTTGATAAAAGCTGGAGACTCGGCGAGATTGAAGAAGTGAAATAAGATCACATTGAAAATTTTGTTTGAGTTAATCTAATTCAAAAAAATGAACAGTATGAGAAGTAAAAGTCTTTTTACCTTTTTCATCCTGATAATGATTACTACAGTTTTCATTATGAGTTCAGCAAAAGCCCAGAACAAACCAAATATAGTAGTGATATTGATGGACAACTTTGGCTGGGGTGAGCTAGGATGCTATGGTGGTGGAGTTTTGCGTGGTGCACCTACTCCACGTATTGATAAGTTTGCTTCCGAAGGAATGCGTTTGCTCAATTACAATGTCGAAGCACAATGCACTCCCAGCAGAGCAGCACTCATGACAGGACGATATGCAGTTCGTACGGGCAATGGTACCATTCCGTTAGAAACGCCGCTTTATGGCTTGACCCAATGGGAATACACAATGGCGGAAATGTTATCGGATGCTGGTTATGCAACAGCAGCATATGGCAAATGGCATTTGGGCCAAACAAAAGGCCGCTATCCAACCGATCAGGGTTTCGACGAATGGTATGGCATTCCAAACTCCAGCGATGAATCATTCTGGCCTGACAACCCACGTTTTCGCCCAGGTACACATCCCTTTGCCACACCGGAATATATCATGGAAGGACGCAAAGGATCAGAACCAAAAAACTTGCGCATTTACGACT
>DATDIX010000268.1:0-19658 GCA_036520835.1 Chitinophagaceae bacterium
GTTTCTTTCTCTTACTACTTTTTTCCCATTGGCCACTTTATACACTTTCTCTACCGGCAGGAAGACCTGTTTTACCACATCACTCCAGCCGCCCCGGGAAATCTCTTTATCAAGATACTCCTTCACCTTGCGTTCCTTTCCGCTAACTACACGCAATACGAACCATTTGGACTCCTGTTGCTGAGTGCTCTCTGCATTATTATTTGTGCTTACTTCCGTCATGGTTTAAAAAGTTGATTGTAGATAAATTTCAAAGCGCCATTTGTTGCAAGGTCAATTACCCACACTAGCGCTGTGATCACCAGTGTCGCCACCAGTACGATCATGGTTGATTGCTGCAACTGGGTCCATGTAGGCCAGCTTACTTTTTCTGTCAACTCCTTGTACGACTCTTTGAAATAGATTGATATCTTGTTCATGAAATTTAATTTGCTGATTAGCTGAATTGCCAATGTGCCAATGATTCAAAATTCCGGCTTAATTAGCAATTCAGCTAATCAGCACATCAGCACATCAGCACATTAACTCAGCACGGGCGGAGAGATTCGAACTCCCATCAACGGTTTTGGAGACCGCTATTCTGCCATTGAACTACGCCCGTGTATACGTTCATATGAATCGCCAAACATAAGTTTTGGCTATTCTGCCTCCCGATAGCTATCGGAGAGAACTATGCCCGTAGAAAGCTAAAAGCTATTCCGTGTTACCGAAACAGCTTTTAACTATATGTTACAAAGATATAAATCTTTTACAAAGATCCTTATTCTAAAAGCTAAAAGCTTGTAGCTAAAGGCTTATTTCAAAATCTCAGTTACCTGGCCGGCACCCACTGTACGACCGCCTTCACGGATCGCAAACTTCAAACCTTTTTCCATCGCGATAGGCTGGATCAGTTTTACAGTCAGTGAAGTGTTATCACCAGGCATTACCATTTCAGTACCAGCAGCCAGCTCAACCTCACCGGTTACGTCTGTAGTACGGAAATAGAACTGCGGGCGGTATTTCTGGAAGAATGGAGTATGACGACCACCTTCTTCTTTGCTCAACACATACACCTCAGCTTTGAACTCGGTGTGCGGAGTGATAGAGCCTGGTTTTACGATAACCATACCACGGCGGATCTGTGTTTTTTCAATACCACGTAACAACAGACCGGCATTGTCACCAGCTTCACCTTCATCCAGCAACTTGCGGAACATTTCCACACCCGTTACAGTTGAAGTAAGAGGAGTATCGATCAACCCAACGATCTCAACGCCTTCACCTACTTTGATACGGCCTCTTTCGATACGACCTGTAGCAACAGTACCACGACCCGTGATAGAGAATACATCCTCCACAGACATCAGGAACGGCTGATCAACGGGGCGGGGAGGCAGCGGAATATATGAATCAACAGCATCCATCAATTCTTCAACGGCCTTCACCCATTTTGCATCACCAGCCAATGCACCGGTAGCAGAGCCCTGGATGATAGGAACATTAGCACCGTCAAAACCATAGAAAGTTAAGAGGTCACGAATTTCCATTTCCACCAATTCAAGCAATTCAGGATCGTCAACCAGGTCAACTTTATTCATGAACACGACAATTTTAGGTACACCTACCTGGCGGGCAAGCAGGATGTGCTCCTTCGTTTGTGGCATAGGACCATCGGTAGCAGCCACCACCAGAATAGCTCCGTCCATCTGGGCAGCACCGGTGATCATGTTCTTAACATAATCAGCGTGACCAGGACAGTCAACGTGAGCATAGTGACGGTTAGCCGTCTGGTACTCAACGTGAGCCGTGTTAATCGTGATACCACGTTCTTTTTCTTCAGGTGCAGCATCAATTTCATCATACTTTTTTGCTGTCGCCATACCTTTACTAGCCAGGATGGTAGTAATAGCGGCAGTCAAAGTTGTTTTGCCATGGTCAATGTGACCAATGGTACCAACGTTAACGTGAGGTTTATCCCTCTTGAAGGTCTCTTTAGTTGCCATGTTATCGGTTTTTAAATTGTGTTTTTATATTGTTTCTTATTATGAAGCCGGCAGCATTACTACTATCAGCATTACTTGCGACGCTCCGTTCAACGTTCTGTTCTTTACTCAGCAATACTTCGAAGAACCTGTGAACAAAGTGTCAGACGCTCTTCGAAACGTCAGACACCCTTGAGCCGTTAAAGGGAATTGAACCCTTGACCTCTTCCTTACCAAGGAAGTGCTCTACCACTGAGCTACAACGGCTTTTTATTCAGTCATTGAAGCCAGTAGGTCATATAAGTCAAATTTGAATGACCCCCATTGACCAATTTGACTTATATGACTGGTCTCATCAGAGCGGAAGACGAGGCTCGAACTCGCCACCTATAGCTTGGAAGGCTATCGCTCTACCAAATGAGCTACTTCCGCTGGTGAACCGGACTAACCCGGTTTACAAAGAACTGTGGGCAGAGAAGGATTCGAACCTCCGTACTCGTGAGAGAACAGATTTACAGTCTGTCGCCTTTAGCCACTCGGCCATCTGCCCGGTTAAGTTGACCGGTTGATAAGTGAACAAGTTGGAAAGGCAGAATCCTTATTAACTTATAAACCCGTTAACCTGTAAACTTCTTTGAGCCGAAGAAGGGAGTCGAACCCCCGACCTACTGATTACAAATCAGTTGCTCTACCAACTGAGCTACTTCGGCATAATTTTTCACAAATCCTCTTTTTGCTCCTTCGACCCTCCTGCTAACAACCGGGATACTCCACTAACTGAGCGACTTCGGCCTGTTATTTCCAGAAAAAGCAATAAAGAACTACCCCAAAAATTTTGGGAAGGCAAAGGTAAGGGAATTTAGATATTGCAAAAATTTTGAGAAAGGAATTTTTTGTTTGTTTTCAGCTACTTGCGAATAATTATATGAAACCCTTACTCCTGTTTCAAAATACCTTTCCTTTTCAGGTAAAAAGCGCAGTTGATACAATATGTATTTCCGTTATCCAGGTTCATTCTTCCTTCGGCATCTTTCATAATGCAAATCCGGCTGCTGCAATGCGGCAAAGAGTAAGTATGTCCCAATTCGTGCATTGCTAAAACAATCATTCTATTAATAAAGTGCCTGCTTCCATTTGCCGTAGCTTTTACCCGGTAAGAAGAAATAACACAGGCTTCGCCGGGGCAATAACCAAGACCCATTACACCCCAGTTAATATAAGGCTTTTTAGCAGTGGAAATATCAGCAACTGTTACCCCAATTATTTTATCAAATCGCTCTTGATTAGCAATACTTAAATAAAGCAACAGGCTATCGGCTATGTATCTGTTCCTGGACCTGTAATAAGCGCTCTGAGGCAGCTTTTGCTGATCAAGAATAGTTACTTCGGTAGTTAACCTTTGCTCGAGTCCTGATTTAATTTTTTTTACAAGGGTTAAATCAACACCGTTAAATGGAAGTATCCCGATTGTATGTTTTGCATCATTCCGGTGCGAAGTTTCATCCGTTCTGTTGCCACGGGTGCAGCTAACGAGCAGAATCAATAAAAGGAAAAGTAGCTGGCGGCTCATCCCCTTTAATTCCGCCAAACCCGAATTAGTAACCCTTACAAAATAAAAAAGACCCCCGGAGAGGTCTTGTAATTTTTTAAGCTGCCTGCTTTTGTTTTTTTCTTTTTATCTGGGTGACGATGGATTCAAATGCATCGTCAAATGATTGTTCAAAAGATTTACTGGTTGATTTAACAAAAAAATCGTGTCTGGGTACGTGTATTCTGATCTCTGCGATCTTGTCCTTAATTGTATGCACGACGTTATCGAGCTTCAGAAACACACTTACTTTAATGATCCGGTCATGAAAGGTGTTGAGTTTTTCGAGTTTACGGTTGATGTACTCTACTAACCTTGCGTCCGCATCAAATCGGATAGTCTGAATGTTTACATTCATAATCGTGATAATTTAATCAGTGAAACAATAAATAAAAGAGCTTAAAGTTGGCAATAAAGTCCGGGGAGAACTTCTACAATGAAATTAAGCAAATAATGAGCTTAAACAAACAAAAAAAAGGCAAAATTTTATTGCTCTTGTGAAAAAAAACTTTCAGGCTTTGGGGTGTGCCTTTTTATGAACATTCCTGAGTTTTTCTATAGAGTTGTGTGTATAAACCTGCGTGGAAGCAAGGCTGCAGTGGCCCAGCAGTTCTTTAACGGCATTCAGGTCGGCGCCGCCATTCATAAGATGGGTGGCGAATGTATGGCGCAGAACGTGTGGGCTTTTTTTGTCAAGGGTGCCCGCCTGGCCGAGATATTGTTTAACAAGGAGGTAGGCATACTTTGGATACAGTTTTTTACCCTTTTCTGTCACCAGTAAAACATCATCCGTCTTCTCGAACTCCTTTTTCTTTAATCTTTTATATTCTTCAATATTTTTCACCATCTCTTTGCTAACCGGGATAATTCTTTCTTTATTGCCCTTACCTAGTACTTTTACCTGCGACCTACCAAAATCAAGTTGTTTTTCTTTCAGATTTATGAGTTCACTCAGGCGCATCCCGGTACTGTAAAAAAGAAAGATCAACATTTTGGCGTTCAGAGTTTTCCAATCTTCCGTTGCCCCTGAAAGCGTTTGCAGCAGCTTTTTTGTTTCCTGTTCTTTCATAAAAACAGGTAGTCGCTTAGGGATCTTTGGCGAAATGACTTTCCCCATTGGTGACACTTCCAGTTTACCTGTTCGCAACTGGTATTTAAAGAAAGAACGAAGTGTAGATATTTTCCTGTTTAGGGATTTTGCTGCCAGCCCATTTCCTTTTAAAGCCGCAAGCCAGCCACGAATAAACCCATGATTTATATCCCCCAGCATGATATTACCATACTGTTTGTCAATATAACTGTCAAAATCCCGTAGATCGGTTTCGTAAGAAAGGATGGTATGCGGGGAATACCTTTTTTCGTATTTAAGGTAATCAAGAAAGGACTGGATAACTAAGTGATCAATAGGCATAAAAAAGATAGCTACAAAGCTATAAAACTTTGCAGCTATCTCAATTATATCGGGGAAAAAGGAAATTAACTTTCGATCTTGCCGCTGGCAATATTCTGTTTGTAGATCGCTTTCAATATTTGTCCACGACGCCTTACAGACGGCTTGGTGAAACTCTGGCGTTCACGCAACTGGAGTAATACCTTTGATTTTTCGAATTTCTTCTTGTATTTCTTCAGCGCTTTGTCAATGTTTTCGCAATCTTTTGAATCAATGATTAACATGTTATATACCTCCCTGGTATTTTTTTAGAGGGGCAAAGATAGGCGGAAAATCCGAAAATAGAAACGGAACAGGGAATTGATTTAATTTGCCGGTATGTTTACTGGCATTATAGAAGCAACCGGCACGGTTAAAGAGATCATTACCAACGGTTCCAATAAGACATTCTGGATAGAATCTCCCTTGTCCCCGGACTTTAAAGTTGACCAAAGTGTTAGTCATAACGGGGTCTGCCTGACGGTGGAGGAAATTAAGGGTGGCCTGCACCGGGTGACCGCCATAGATGAAACCCTTCAGAAAACCCATCTCGGCTCCTGGAATACAGGTACAATTGTGAACATAGAGCGCTGTCTTATGGCAAATGCCCGACTTGATGGCCATTTTGTACAGGGACATGTTGATTGCACCGGGATCTGTAAAAAAAGGCACCAAAAGGACGGTAGCTGGGAGTTTGAATTTGAATTCCCTAAAAAATTCGCTCCGCTGGTGATTGAAAAGGGGTCAATAGCCATTAACGGCATCAGTCTGACCATTTTTAATGTAAAAAAGAAGGGCATTACAGTCGCTGTTATTCCCTACACATTCGAACATACCAATATCAGGCAAATCAATACCGGCGATACCGTGAACCTGGAATTTGACATGATAGGTAAATACATTCTGCGTAGAGTTACGATTGGGTAATTACCTGCAAATATTGCGGTTGTTACCTATGAAATAAACGGTTAAATTTTGATATTTACACCAGTCAGTCCGATATCCGGTAACGAAAAACATCCCTATGAACCCTGCGACTTTAAACAGGTCGTATTATCCCGCACTTGATGGCCTTCGTGGCATTGCAATCATACTCGTTCTATGTTGTCATCATTTCAATTTTATTCCCCAGTTTGAACTCGGCTGGGTAGGTGTTGATCTTTTCTTCGTGCTTTCCGGTTTTTTGATCACTGATATTTTGCTGAAAACAAAGGAGACCAAAAACTTCCTCCAGAATTTTTACATCCGTCGTATACTAAGAATATTCCCGCTTTACTATGGAGCCTTGCTGTTATTTTTTCTCTTAGCTCCGTTTTTCCAGAACCTGCAGGTACAATACAATTACTATCACAATAACCAGGCTATGTCCTGGCTACACATGCAAAACTGGCTTTACATTTTCAACCAGAAACCAAATGATTTTCTCCTATTGAATCATTTCTGGTCATTATCTATTGAAGAACAGTTTTACCTCCTGTGGCCTTTTGTGATCCTGGCTGTAAAAAGTAACCGCAGGCTGGCTCAAATAGCCTGCATTATCCTTTCTCTTTGCATAGCAGGTCGTTTTTGTTCCTGGCTATATTTCGGTAATGGATATACCAACTTCTACTTTCAATACATGACCCGGCTTGATGGTCTTTGTATCGGCAGCCTGATCGCTATCTGGCGTTTCAGTTCTCCTGAACAGGTAAAGAAAAAATTACTGCATCTTGTTTTCGTCCTGTTTGGCATACACCTGGCCGTACTTATACTTGCCAAAACGATATTTACAGGTGTACCGCATTTCCAGTTCTTTGGTTATTCAAGCATCGCGGCTGTCTTCGGCATCATCATTTTTTTAGCTATTGAAAAAAGGACAGCTTATTCAAAAATTTTGATTGAAAACTCCTTTTTACGATATACCGGTAAAATATCCTACGGGCTGTACGTATACCATTGGCCAGTTCTTGTTCTGCTTAAACTTTACTTCCTCGATAAACTGGTAAATTATGGCTATTCATACGATATCAGCTATATAGCCCTTTCATTAACAGGTCTCGTTATTGCAGTTATCTTAAGCGTGGCCAGCTATCATTTTCTTGAAAAGAGGATTCTTGCATTAAAAGACACTATTACCGGGGGAGGTTTTTTTGCCCGTGTGAAGAAAAAATTAAGCATTTTCCTAAAACCCGCTTCATCAAGATAAGCTTTCCGGGTCAGCGTCTATTTAGGCTATATTTGCGAAAATTAATGTTGAATTGCAGACCCAAAGCAACCCACTTCCTGGTTTTTTCCCTGCACATAAAAATGAAATGATCCTTGCTTTGGGCTGGTTGTTGGTGCAGTTCATCCTTTTTTACCAGCATGGTATCCAAACCGATTTTGAGGCCCGCAAATACATTGAACAGGCAGACATCCTTATTGCAACCGGGTCAGTAAGCTCTCCTAATTTCTGGTTATACTCAGTTCAGATACTGCTGATCGCCGCAGCAAAAAAATTACAGGCAGGTTTATTCTCAGTTGTCATCGTTCAATGGATATTTAGTTTTATTGCCACCTGGGTCCTTTATAAATTTTCAACACGCATCGCCAATAAGACAACGGGGCTTATCATTGCCCTGCTTTTTATTTTTAATTTCCCGTTACAAACTTTCAACTCATTTCTTCAAACCGAATCATTATTCTACAGCTTCACTATTATATTCAGCTGTTATTTGCTGAGCCTGCAGAAATTGACCCCAGGAAATTTCGTCACCATCCTTTTGTTTCTCATCCTTATTGGTTTCACCAGGCCTACAGGATTGTTATGGGTTCCCTGTACATTTCTTTATTTGTTCTTCCGTTTTTTCAGGGCCTTTTCTTTTTTGCTTAAAGCCGGCATTACGATCCTCGCTGCTGTTGCTTTCTTATTCTTTTTAAACTCGGCGCTTGGCAGTGGTGGAGAGTTAGACTTTATGTTGCCATTCAGGGATGAAAGGATCATATGCGGCGTCCCTACCCTTTCCCATTTTGTTGACATTAAAACTTCTGATAATCCAAATTCGGTGTTTGGGATGATCTATTACATCACTCATAATTTTGACCAGTTTGTAAGACTTGCCTGGCTTCGCAGCAAAGCTTTTTTTGGATTATACAGGTCCTATTACAGCAACGGGCATAACCTGTATCTTGGCCTTTACTTTTTTCCCATGTACCTGTTGGCAGTATTGAGCCTGCGCAAATGGATCAGTCATAATAAACACCTGCTGCTATACTGCTTTACATTGATACTTATTACTTGGCTAAGCGTGATATTGACCTGCGATGACTGGCATAACCGTTTTTTTCTAAGCGTTGTTCCTTACATTTATATCTTAGCAATTCCGGCTGTAAGAAATTTGACAGATAAAATAAAAAGTAACCTAAGTAAGCAAGATGTTCAGGCCTGAGATATTTAACGAAACCTATTCAAAGGAGCTATACGCAGCTTTCTGTACCAACCAGCCGATCCGCCACCTGGTGATTGATAATTTCCTCGAAAAAGAAATAGCTGATTCGATCTTCGCAAGTTTTCCCCCGATCGATGAGATGAAAACGCATTACAAAGGATTGAATGAGAAAAAAGCGGAGCATTCGGATTTCAGCCAGTTGCATCATTCGTTTGACCAATTGCACCAGGCGCTGGCCTCTACTGCATTTATTTCATGGCTGCAAAATACTACCGGCATCAGCTCATTGGAAACGATAGAGGATCGCCTGGGATACGGATTACACCAGGGCGCTAACCATAGTTTCCTTGATATACATATTGATTACAACCTGCACCCGATCAAAAAACTTTACCGGAAGTTAAACCTGATCATCTTCGTGAACAAACAATGGGAAAATGATTGGGGCGGTCATTTGGAATTATGGGACGCTGATGTAAAGAATTGCATTCAAAGTATCCTGCCCGTTTTCAACCGTTGTGTCATTTTTGAATGCTCCGGCATTTCTTATCATGGTTATAGCAAAATAACTGTCCCGGAAGGTATTACCAGGAAGTCCTGCTATCAATATTATTTTATCCCTGTAACGGACAATGTTTCCTTTCATGATACCATCTTCAAACCACGGCCACAGGAATCTGCGTTAAAAAAGATCGGGACTTATACCAAGGATTTTACAAAGAACACAGCCAAAAAGATATTACTGAAACTGGGATGGAAAAAATTCCTGAAATGATCTATCAAACTTTTTTACCTTTCATTGCCATGCTGATAGCCTGGTCCATCAATCTTTCTGCATAGGGCCTTGATATTTCGTTCAGTTTTTCAATAGCTGAATGAACCTGGTCCTTGTTTCCCCCCGAAAGCAGGTTCTGCAATTCCTTTATGGCATTTTGTGTCGCCGCTAATTCATCTTCCGTAAGAAACGACCCATTCTTTTCCAGGAACTGGCCCGTTGTGTCCAATAATATTTTCGCTTCGGTCTGCGCTTCTACCAGTGCTCTTACCTGCATATCGTCTTTAGCATGCGTGATCGAATCCAGCAACATTTTTTCTACTTCTTCATCACTGAGTCCATATTGTGGCTTTACTTCCACACTTTGTTCTACGCCACTGCGTAACTCCTTTGCCTTTACCACCAGTATCCCATCGGCATTTACCAGGAAAGAAATTTCGACTTTAGGCAATCCTGCGGGCATACCCGGGATACCTGTTAGATTGAATTCAGCCAATTTACGGTTATCTTTCACCAGGTCCCTTTCACCCTGGTAAACAGCAATGCGCATACCGCTTTGCCCGTCTTTTTGCGTAGTATACTGCCTTGCCACTTTAGAAGGAATTTTGGAATTACGTGGTACAAGCACATCCATCAGCCCGCCCATTGTTTCTATTCCTAATGAAAGAGGCGTGATATCCAGTAATAAAAAATCTTTATTGTTGCCTGCCAGGATATCCGCCTGTACAGCGGCTCCCAATGCTACCACTTCATCAGGGTTCAGTGTAATATTTACTTCCTTTCCAAAAAAATCAGCTACTGCACTTCTTACAAGCGGCACCCTTGTTGATCCTCCTACCATTATCACTTCATCAATATCTTTAGCAGCAAGATCTGCATCACTCAATGCATTTTTACAACACTGTATCGTCTTTTCAACAAAAGGCGATATTACATTCTCAAATTCCTGCTTTGACAAACTCACAGAGTATTCATTCACATTGCCTGTAAAAGAAGCTGATGAGCTCAATTGCTTTTTTGCTTCTTCAGCCAATAACCGGAAAGCCTGTGTTGTTTCAGCATTAAGCAGCTTCCCTGTTAAGTTGAGCTTACTTAACCAATGACCCGCAATAGCCCTGTCAAAATCATCCCCGCCGAGATAGGTGTCACCGTTGGTGGAAAGCACTTCAAATATCCCATTGGTAATACGCAATATTGAAATATCAAAAGTGCCGCCGCCAAGATCATACACAGCCACTGTTTTTTGACTTTCTTTTTCAAGACCAAGTCCATAGGCAAGACTGGCGGCAGTCGGCTCATTTACTATTCTTAATACATCCAGCCCTGCCAGTTTACCTGCATCCCGGGTAGCCTGTCTTTGGGCATCATTAAAATAAGCGGGCACTGTTATTACTGCTTTGGTAACCTGTGTCTTCAGGATATGTTCTGCCCTTGCTTTTAATTCCTTTAATATAAAAGAAGATAATTCTATCGGCGAATAGAATTTATTGCCTGCCTGTACTTTCACGAGGCTCTCGGTATTATCATCAATTATTTTATAGGTAAAAAAAGATGCATGGTCACGAACATCATTGTATGATTTCCCCATCAGTCTTTTCGCGGAGAAAATTGTATTATGTGGCTCAGTAATAAGATACTTCTTCGCTTCATCCCCTACTGTTACTGCGCCAACATTATCAAAATGAATAACAGATGGCACCAATGCATGGCCATCATGTTCTTTCAGTACTACCGGTTTCTTGCTTTCGGGGTGAATAATGGCCACCAGGCTATTGGTAGTGCCCAGGTCAATTCCCACGATCATTTCCTTTTGCTGCAAACTGCCTGTTGCGATATTAATTGCGATCTTAGCCATTCTTATTTTTTCAGTCTGCAAAGGTAAGCAAATAAAAAAAGCTGTCCCGCCTAAGGCGGGACAGCTTTCTATCAATTACTTTCAATGCTACCGCATCAGGTACATTTTACCGTATCCTTTATTAAAGTATTTGTCGGTATCATCGCCTTCTGCTTTGTATTTATCCAGCGATTTACCATTCAGGTTAGTGATCACCCTGTACAAGTAAATGCCGTTTGCCAATTTTTGCCCGTATTGGTCAGTACCATCCCATTTGAATTCGGTAATGTTGCGACCGATATGTATCGGGCCCAGCTCTTCTTTTGTAATTTCTCTTACAACCTTACCGGTAATGGTCAGTACCTGTATCCTGATATTCTGTGGCACCTGGCTGCCCGTGACGGTAAACACAAAGGCTGTAGAAGTAGTGAACGGGTTCGGGTAGTTAAGCATATTAGAGATCATCGGCTTATTGATCACCTGGAAGCCGATCTTGTATTCAATATTACCCGCACTGTTATCACTTCTGTCCTTACCACTTACGATCAGTTCATAATCTCCATCTTCAGGGAAGTAAGGTTTGAAGTTGATCGTTGCAGTATTATCCTGGTTAGGTGCCTGTCCTGCAGGTATGAACTGCAATATGCTGCTATTGAATGAGAACCTTTGGATAATTCCATTCGGGTATTTCACTTTTACTGTCAGAAGACTTGTATCATTCAGTATCATCCATTTTGCCTCATCTTTCAGTTTCACAATGATATCCGGTTTAGCGGCAACAATATCCCGGTTCAGGATATGCACCCCGTCAAAAGTCACATCCAGTAAAGGATGCAGGCTATCAGGTTTTACATACAGATTTCTGAAGCCGTAATTATTAAACAGGTGCTGCTCCGGCTGATCGTTATCGGGATTGAAATTCACGAAAATGAAATTATTACCGGATAATGAACGTGTATCTATCGGCACATTCAACATGATAGTATCATTGGGCGCTGTGGTCAGCAGCGGTTTCTTCCAGGTTGTCAAAATATCATGTTGTAAATTATCCTTGTCAGTAATAGTCAGTTTGACTTTTACGCTGTCAAAATCCACTTTACTTACGTTCTTAAATGCAACACCGAAGTTGAATGGTTCACCCACCTCAACCGTATCTTTTGATGTAAAATACAGGTTTGGAGCAATCGCACCTTCAGGTGCAGGCAGGTAGGTCAATCTCCAGTATTTTAACTGGTATGGCGTCAGGTGTACTGAATCCTGGTTCCTCATTTTCAGTTTGAGATAAGGATACTGCACAGCACTGATCGAAGAAATATCATAATCCTGTTGTGCAGGAGTCAGGTCAGGTATTAAAAGCGTTTCTGCACCGGATTGGTCTATTCCGTAAACACTAACCCTCGGTGCGTCACCGGCTGAAGAATCCTGTGTGTTGCCACGCCAATGCAGCTCTTTCCATCCTTTGGCCGGACCAAATGCAGGCGAAGAAATAAATCCTAAGGTATCTGGAGTTACCATATCAACTGACAAAGTGATGGCATCATAGACACCCTCGCTGAAAATAAATTTCGGGGTGAAGGAGTTATCGTTTTTCTTATAGACAAAAACAAATGCTCTTGGCCTGTAGAATGAATCAATATCGGTAAAGCCCTGTGCCTTTAATTTGTCATACATTGTATTACCGACGCCAAGATTAACTGCGTCAGCCTGCCAGGTGTTGACATAGGTATTGGCGAATGCAGGATTTGTATCTTCAAAATAGGAACAATTGCGCACTACAACATAATGACCATCGGGTACCAGGTTCATGAATTCAACAATTTTTCTCCGGTTAACAGAATCCTGTATACTGTATTGGAAATTCCAGGCCCTGTCAGCATCGCAAACAGTGGCGCTTCCGTACTGACCCGGACCTGACCAAGCATTAAACCATGGGCTCAGGGAAACAGGATTCAACACATTAAATACTACATTCCCTACACCGCACACACTTCGTATATAATCTTCACCATCTATACTTACAGAGAAACCGGCGGCCTGTGAAAAGCCGTATGGGAATGATCCGCTGCGTACAAAAACATTTCGGTTCCTGTCACCATAAGATAACAGGCGGGAAGCGGAATCCAGGGTGAGCCTTGTATAATCGCTTTTGAAATGCTGGTATACATGCGACTGGTTAAATCCAACATCCGATGAGGCCAGGTAAACAAAAGAAGCTTTGTTCCAGACCAATGAACCGGCCGGAGCAGACGGTGACACCCTCCAGTAATAAACAGTACTATCGGCAAATGTTATACCCGGGTTGAATTCAAAGACACCACCGGAGGAAGTAGTTGTCCGGGTGATCTTGAATGGTGAATTAAACAATTCAGTCGTATCCATCTCCATGATATAATCCCTTGTTACGGCAAAAGCATTGGCTGATGACACAACAAGTTTTGTATTCTGATCATTGATAATGGAGAAATTGTAGGGATATACCGGTCTTGCTTCATCTTCAAAAATGTAAACATCTTTGGTCACTGAATTATTATTCTCAAATAATTCATCCACCTCCAGGTCAGCGTCAAGGGTAATGGTGATCTTATTTAGTCCTTTGTCCCTGTTTGGATTGATCGGGATATTGTAGATCAGTGAGTCGCTGTACTGGATACCTCTTACCCTGTCCCGCTGTATCACTTCCACCACACCATTTGGATAAGTACGTTTCAACTCAATGGTAATATCGCCTGCCGGGGCATTGCCAATATTCATGGCGGCGGCAGTCACCCTGAAGGTTTGGTCGCCAACGGTGATAAAGGACGGAGATATTTTCACCATCTGTTCTTCGATCACATAATCTGGTTTTGGCGTAGTATATAATTTTAAAGCCGGGTCGCCATGCAGGGTGAACTGCTCACACTGGAACCGGGCATAAAAGTCATTTTCCGTAGTAATAGCAAACACCTGGTTGATGGCTTCATCCATTTGCTCCCCGATTGTTTTGCCATAATGCGTCCTTGACATGGCCGTATATAAACGGGTATTATAAATATCAAGGTAATGCACGATACCGAGGTGTGTACTGGCCAGGAAGGCTATTGACCCTCTTTCAGGTGCCAATACATATCTTTCGGAAAGGGTTTCTTTAGTAAAGAATCTTGATGTACTGAAGTTAAAGAAGTTACCGGCGTTACAGCCCATTACTACAAACACAGGATACTTGCCCACATTTGTATAGCTCATAGGATTATCCAGGTTAAATTCAAGTGTGCTCGCTGAGGAGTGACCAAAATAAGTCAACAGGCCGGCACCATTATTGATCATGTTTGCCAAGCGAACACTGTTTGCCAGCTGTACGGCATCAGCAGAATTTTTGGAAAATAGTGAGACATTACCTCCGAATAGCGTATCTGAAATGATAGACGCATGCCCTCTTAACGCTGTCTCCAGGATATCGCTGGTCGCAATATCACTGGCACCGGTTACGTGTATTACATTTTTCATCCATGATTTATCAGCTACCAGGGGAGATGAAAATGTATATAGCTGTTCATACTGCTCTAATTTATTCAGGTACAAAGCCACTTCAGCCGCGTTAATGGCCGATATACGTCCAATAGGTGTCATCGGAACGGAGCTTCCGGGCTCTGCACTTAGCATATTATCTGAGGCCGGGTAACCAAAGGATGGAACCAGGTCAAGCTTTTCGATATCAGGGTTACTTTCAAATAACCTGAATTGAGTATAGTTAACACCTTTGCCGATGAGAAGAACATCCCTTAGCGAGGATGAAAAGTTTACCCTTGCCCATCTTAAAAAATTCCTGATGGATAAAGGATGTTTCTTGATACCCAAACCAAACTGGTCAACCAGTTCATCTATCATATAGACTCCCACATTGTAGCTACCACCCTGGACAGAGCTACGATAAGCCTTATAATCATTGATCGGGTTAGTGCCATTCGCCCCATTGGTCAAAGAAGGATGCGTGATGATAAGAAAATCGCCCTGATTGGCCGGTAATGCATAATTCACAAAATTGCGTTGTTGAAAAACAGTCACCGGAATGTTATTAGATGGTGCTTGATTTACCAATACAAGTCTTCGGTCGTCAACAGAAGGCTCCAACGCAATTTTAAGCAGTGAAGGATTAGTATTATCTACTACATATCTTTTGCGATTCGTCAGATCATATAATACGGGCGGTGGTCCGCTATAAGCGAATGCTGTTATTTCAAGGTAATTACCTGCCGCATTAGCCGGCAATTCAAAATAATAATTACTGGGTCCGCCAAAATCAAAATTATGGGGGTAAGTCAATTCTACAAGCGATAACACCATACGGTCGGCAGGGCCGATACCTTTATTAGTAACTTCAACATTGGCTGTCCCACTGCTTATAAGCGACAACGGAATGGTGGTAGATGTTTTGACATACTCGTAATAATTCATAGCCTGCCCGGCTACTGAATCGCTGTTTACACTTATACGGATATAACGTGGATGCACGGCATTGCCGGCTGCATTTACCTTTAAAACTGCTGCAGGCGCTCCGCTACCGGTGTATACACGCAAACCGGTAAACAAGTTTGCACCCGTTGCATTTTCTGCCAGGTCATTACTTGCCCAGCCTTCACCATAATCATACGACGATGAATAAGTGTACGAATCACCTACCAGCTCTGATCGCCCATTATGTATCCGGTCTCTATAATATCTTCCGACAGTATTGATAAAATAAGGCTCGATCGGAAGTGTATTCCCCGCAACATTATTGACCGTTGGCTCTAACCGGTAGTTACCTCCGGCAGGATTTACGGTAAGAAAATAAGCAGCTGTATCCGTCTGCAGGCTCCACTTATCACTTAACTGGTAATCAGGTAAACGATACATGATATTGTCCGGCTTACCATCATTCATTTCACCCCAGAACTCAATATAATCACTGGCGCCCATGGTCCCTGTCTGAACAGTAGTATAGATGGGGATTTGCTGCCCGTTTCTCCATAACTGGAAATGCTCAGCAGGGGCGCTGCCAATGCCTATGGATGCCAATACAGTCTGGTTGATGCGGTATAATCCTGTTGCACCTACTTTGAACTTGTAATAAGTCAGGGAGTAGTCTATCCATTCATTATTGAATTCCTGTGCTTTTGCAGCCAGGTTAAAAAAGATCAGCAATAAAAGTAAAAGACGTTTCATTTAAACATAGTTTATTGGGTACAGTTATTTCTTCTTCTTATTCTTATTCTTATCGTTGTTCACCAGGTCAAGACGCAAAGAAAACACATGCGTGAATAACGGATTAGACTGATTGGCCAGGTTAGTAAAGGCATAATCAATCGTTACGTTCTGTATTTTAAATCCTGCTCCCGCACTCGGCTGGTATATCCAGACCTTTTTCTGGTTCAGAGTATCTCCATCGGCCAGTGCTTTCTGAAAATTATTAATTCCGGCACGCAGAAAGAAAACATTGTTGGCATTGAATTCAAGTCCCAGTTTCGGATCGGCGCTTATCGGATCAGCGCTGATGATCGTATTCCGCTTACCATCAAAGGTCAGGTCAATATTTGCTTCCGCCATCAGGCTTGAACTTTTCCCTACTTTAAAATCACGGGCCACTCCTAAGACCAGTCTTGGAGCTGTAAGTTCAGTGGACTTGACAGGAATTTCATTATTGGTCAGGTATAATACTTCTTTTTCCTTTTCTGTGAATGTAAATGACCAGGCATTGAATGTGGTAGTAATATCACGACCTGTTATCCCGAACCGCCATTTATTCTGAATGATCTGCACGCCGGCATCCAAACCAAAGCCCCAGGCTTTTGCAAATTTTCCCACACTGCGATGAATGACCTTTGTATTTACACCAAAATGGATATTCTTATTTGTGCTCTCTTTTAATTTTTGTGCAAAGGAGAATATAAAAGCATAATCAGCAGAAGAGAAAGCCTGGATATTATTGTAGTTAATAGAACCGTCCGGCTCGACGAGGAACAATGTATTCATGATATCATCAACAGCAAACCGAAGACCGGTAACAGCAAAGGTTCTTTTTTTGTTAGCCGCCGGAAAAGCAATACTGGCATAATCGTATTTCCCGATGCCGGCAAAATATTCGGCATGCATCAGGTTAAGTTGGGGATGCTCTTTTACTCCTACCAATCCAGCAGGATTCCAGTAACCGGCAGTTCCATCATTAACTGAAGCGATCTGTGCACCACCCATAGCGAGGCCACGACCGCCTGCGCCGATGTTTAAAAATTCATTGGAATACTTACGGAATTGTGCGGTGGCGGAAATAGAAGTGACAATTACGCATAGGGTTACGTATAGGCGGAGTAATTTCATTCGGATAAATTTCTAATAAGCAATTAACAAGTTTGTTTTCTATAGATACGAACGGCTTGTAAAAATAGTCCAAGACCAGCGAATATCATAGTTTTACTAAGGGAAAAGACTATCCGTTGAAAACGAACAAGTTAGAAAAATATTGCGTTTATACGTTGGCTTTATTTTTATGCCTTAGTTTTGCCGCAAAATCATGATATAAAGCAATGAATCTCATCGAAGAACTAAGGTGGCGGGGAATGATCCAGGACATCATGCCGGGTACCGAAGAGCAGCTAAACAAAGAAATGACCTCTGCCTATATCGGTTTTGACCCTACGGCCGACAGTCTCCATATCGGCAGCCTGGTCCCTATCATATTGTTGGTTCATTTGCAAAAAGCAGGGCACAAACCCTTTGCCTTAGTGGGCGGGGCTACAGGCATGGTAGGAGATCCCAGTGGTAAAAGTGAAGAAAGAAACCTGTTGAGTGAAGAAGAACTGAAGCATAACCAGGAAGGAGTGAAAAAGCAATTGATGCAATACCTCAACTTCGACCCTTCTTTGAAAAATGCTGCCGAGATGGTCAATAACTATGACTGGTTCAAAGATTTCAGCTTTCTTCAATTCATCCGGGATGTTGGAAAACATATCACCGTGAATTACATGATGAGTAAAGACAGTGTGAAGAAAAGACTGGATAGCGAAACAGGGATGAGCTTTACTGAATTTACTTACCAGTTGGTACAGGGTTATGATTTTTACTGGCTTTACAAAAACAAAAACTGCAAACTGCAAATGGGCGGCAGTGACCAGTGGGGCAATATCGTTACCGGCACCGAACTGATCCGCAGAAAAGCCGGAGGTGAAGCATTTGCATTTACATGCCCTTTAATTACCAAAGCCGATGGCGGCAAGTTTGGTAAAACAGAAAGCGGCAATGTATGGCTGGATGCCAACAGGACCAGTCCTTATCAATTTTACCAGTTCTGGCTGAATGCCACCGATGCTGATGCAGAAAAATGGATAAAGACATTTACGTTCCTTTCAAAAGATGTGATCAGTAAACTGGTTAATGAACATAAAACGGATCCAGGAAAAAGAGTTCTGCAGAAAAGCCTGGCAGAGGAAGTAACCGTATTCGTGCATGGAAAAGTGGAATATGAAAAAGCAGTAGAAACAACACAAAAATTATTTGCTAATCAAAATGCACCGGCTGAATCACTGAGTACTGAGGACCTGGAAGCAATGGAAGGAGTCGTGAAATCTGATTTTGCCAAAGAGAAAATTGGCGCCGGTATTGACGTTGTATCATTTCTTGCTGAGACTGGAATATTTCCGAGTAAAGGAGAAGCGAGGAAAACAATACAAGGTGGCGGCGTAAGCATTAACCGGAAGAAAGTAGAAGCTATTGACTTCAAAATAGAAACCAGCCTCCTGCTGCATGATCAATACTTGCTGGTACAAAAAGGAAAGAAAAATTATTACCTGGTAAAAGCTGTCTGACAGCTGTTTCAATTCTCTTACATGAAGAAAGTATATTTTATCAGTGGGCTCGGTGCTGATAAAAGAGTATTTTCTTTTCTTGAACTTTCGTCCTGCGAACCGGTTTATCTTGACTGGATAGCTCCGGAGAAAAAAGAATCGCTGGAAAGTTATGCGCAGCGATTACGAAATACGATCCCCGAAAAAGAACCAATAATAGTAGGTATTTCTTTTGGCGGAATGCTCGCAGCAGAAATGGCCCATGCAGACAAGGATGTAAAAGCAATCATTATCGCCAGCAATAGATCTGCAGCGGAATTTCCTAAATACCTGCGGGTATCAAAGTATTTCCCGGTTTACAAATGGCTGCCCGCCGGCATGCTGAAAAGATCAGCTTATGCTTTCAAATGGGTACTTGGACGGAATGAAAAAGTGCAGAAAAGGATCATACTCGATATTATCCGGGATACGGATATGCATTTTGTAAAATGGGCAGTAGATGCCATCCTTCACTGGAATACCATGGATGCGCCGGGGAATATCATACATATTCATGGTACTGCTGACAAACTTTTACCTTATCGTTTTGTAAAAGCAGACTATACAATAGAAGGAGGTCCGCATGTTTTGCCGTTGGACAAGCCCCGGGAAGTATCTGCTTTATTAAATAAATTAATCTGAATCTTCCAAGGTATAAAATCAACTGGCTAAACAGGAATTACTACCGGCCAATCCAGCATCTACTCCACATCTACCTGCTTCCTGATCACAGCGCCATCACTTGCTTCGGGCAAAAATTTTCTTTCATTAATCAAATAGCCGTTCCCTTTTTCGCAGAAATGCACTTTGAGGTTCTCCAGGCTGATCG
>DATDIX010000269.1:0-17991 GCA_036520835.1 Chitinophagaceae bacterium
GATATTTGTTTCCTCACCTTCCACCAATGTTACTTTTAACCCGAATGCTTCCACTACGGTTGCTTCATCGGTGAATTTATCTTTATAATCTATCTGGAAAGCAGGTAACAATATTTTGCTGTGAAAAGTCTGTGGAGTTTGCACCAGCATTACCTTATTGCGGTCAATGGCATCATTTCCATCCTCATTTAATAACCGGACACTATCCCTGCTGGCAATAGCAGGAATAGCGCTTCCTGTTGCTAATGCCGTTTCATAACAGCGATGGATGAGATCAGTCGTTAAAAGGCAACGAACCCCGTCATGCACAAAGATGATAGATTCTTCTTCCACAAGTGCCAACCCGTTTTTTACAGATTGAAACCTTGTTTCTCCCCCGGCAGCAATGCGTATACGTTCCTTATCAAAATAGGCATCGATGATCTCTTGTCCCATATCGGTATAGTCCGCGGGCAGTACTAATATTATTTTCAGGTCGGGATATGACTCCAGGAAAGTCTTGAGTGTATAATACAGCACGGGCTTGTTCTTTACCAGCATGAATTGTTTGGGCAGGTTGCCTCCCATTCTGGTTCCCGAGCCACCAGCGACTATGACCGCGAATTTGTTCATCAACTCAATGTAAGTTATTTATAAATTGCTACTTCATTTCTTCCATTACTACTCATCATCCCCCTGTACATCCCTTCGCTATTAAACACCATCGCTGCATTTCCCTTTGCATCCACACCTGCCATTCCGCCTTCTCCATCGATCTTCACCAGTTTATCATGCACTACAATATCCATCGCTTCCTGCAGGGAAAGCCCTTTATATTCCATCAAACAACTGACATCATAAGCGGTTACAGCACGGATGAACATTTCTCCATGGCCTGTGCAACTGATAGCGCATGTTTTATTGTTGGCGTAGGTACCGGCGCCGATAATGGAACTATCTCCCACCCTTCCCCATTGTTTATTGGTCATACCACCAGTGCTGGTGGCGGCAGCAATATTGCCATGTATATCACAGGCGGCTGCGCCAACCGTCCCGAATTTTTTGTCTTTTATTTTCACGTTATGGTCTAACGCCGTCTCATCAGATCCCTGCACCTGTTTCCATTGATCATACCGGAACTGTGAAACGAAATATTCATCCGGTTCTGTTCTTATTCCGAGTAATGCGGCAAAATCTTCTGCCCCCTTACCGATCAGCATTACATGTGAGCTTTTGGTCATTACTGCGTGAGCCAACTCAACAGGGTTACGGATATTCCGCACCGTTGCTACTGCACCGGCCATCAATGTTTGTCCATCCATGATAGATGCATCCATTTCCTGGCTGCCGTCTTTGGCAAATACAGATCCACGTCCCGCGTTGAAAAGAATACAATCCTCCAGGGACATGGTAGCGGCTAATACTGCATCCATCGCTGTCCCTCCTTTCTCCAATACTGAATAGCCTGCTTTCAAAGCCTCTTCTAAACCTTTCCGGTAGGCAGCTTCCAGTTCAGGTGTCATATCGCCCTTCAATATGGTTCCGGCTCCCCCGTGAATGGTCAATGTGTAAACAGGCATACGTGCTAATGGGTATTTGTTTCGCTGCCGAAATTAGCTATTTTGTCAGTGAATAACCACCATGATCATTTAAGATGTACAAAAGAAAACTAACCCGCAATGATCTCTTCGTAATTGCCGCCAACCTGCTGCCGGTGTTTGGCGTGTGGTTTCTCGGCTGGAGCGCTACTGAAGTTTTCATAGTATATGCCCTGGAAACTTTAATAGTCGGGATCATGACATTGCTGAAAATGGCTGTCATCACGCTGGCCCGTGGAAAAGATCTATGGTACAACCAGGGAAGCTCTACCCCGGTCAGTGGCCTTTTCTTTATGTTCTTTTTCACGATCCACTATGGTTTGTTTGCGGCTGTGCAGGCAACCATATTTTCCCAATCGGCCAATATAACCCCATCAGGCAGCGGCCTGATGCATTTCTTTTTTCATTGGTATGATTATGTCAACAAGGATATCGCCATCATGCTGGCAGGATTTGTTGCCAGCTATTTTGTCACCAGTTTTATTCCTTTTGTTGCATCAGGCGAATACAAGACCATATCTATGATGCGGGTGATGTTCCAGCCCTATGGCCGCATTTTTATCCAGCAGTTCACGGTGATACTGGGGAGTATGTTCCTGAGTTTCGGCTGGGGTAAAGGGTTCATCCTCGTTTTTGCTGTCGCTAAAATATTCTTTGAAGTGTATGTGAACTTTGATGAAGTGATCAACAAGAGCCTGAAAGACCTGGATAAAAAGAATCAGGATAATAACAGTTCACATTCATGAATTAATTTATCCTTATTAATTGCAACAGTACCTACTTCCTCGCAAACCAGGCCACCGGCAATATTAGCAATCTCCGCCATCAGGTGAACATTTTTAGTGGCTGCATATATCAAAGCCGCCACTGCGATCACCGTGTCACCTGCGCCGGACACGTCAGCTATATTACGGAGATGAGAGGTAATAATAGCAGACTCTTTTCCTTCCTGATAGAAAACCCCTTTATCTGAAAGAGTAATAAAAGAGATATTATGATGAAGAATGGCTGCCAGTTCTTTGTGAATATTCTCCAAAACAGGCTTACTTACATCCTCTATTAGCAGGTTCAGGCCTTCTTTTACTTCTTTGAGGTTGGGTTTAAAAATATCAACCCCTTTATAACTGAAAAAATTCTTTCGCTTGGGATCGACAGCCGTAAGCACTTCTGCCTTTTTACATGCATTGACCACTTCATGAATAATCTTTTCTGTCAAAACCCCCTTATTATAATCTTCAAAAATGATCACATCGGGTTTTTCCCGGGCAATAAACAGCTTTACCTTGTCCAATAGATTGATTGCATCATGTGGATCGAGATCTTTGGTGATCTCCGAGTCCAGCCGCATCATTTGCTGATTGCGGCTGATGATCCTTGTTTTACTGGTGGTGATCCGGGTATTGCTCCTTATAAGGTGGCTGATCTGGATATTCTTCTCCGTCAACAAGCTTTCTAATTTATCGCCATCTTCATCCCTGCCGATAACAGACAGCACAGATACCTGTGCCCCCAGTGATTGCAGGTTCAGCGCCACATTGCCAGCCCCGCCAATACGATAATTCTTTTTTTGAAGGGCAACAACAGGCACAGGTGCCTCCGGGGATATACGTTCCACCTGTCCCCACATATAGGTATCCAGCATCATATCGCCGATGACGCCAACTTTCAGCGAGCTTAATGAATCAAACAATTTTTTGAAATCTTCCATTGAGCAAAAATCGGTGAATTATTTTTTCTTAGCGGAAATAGCAATATAGTAAATCGGCACACCCAATAAAACAATAATAAAGCCAGGCCAGGTGAACTCCGGTTTATAAATAATAAGTAGTAAACAGAACGCCGCACCCATCAGGATGTAAAGTATCGGTAGTATCGGGTAGCCAAAAGCTTTATAGGGCCGTTCGGCATCCGGTCTTTTTTTCCGCAGGATAAAAATACCAATGATGGTAAGCATGTAGAATAACACAACAACAAATGATATCATATCAAGCAACTGGCCATACTTACCACTCAGGCTCCAGGCAGATGCAACGAGACATTGTATCCATAACGCAAATTGAGGAACTGCATTCTTATTTAACTCTCCGACCTTCTTAAAGAACAATCCATCTTTTGCCATGGTATAATAAACACGGGCGCCGGCCAGTATCAATCCGTTGTTACAGCCAAAAGTGGAGACCATTATTAAAAACGCTATCAATATCGTACCAAACGAAGGGAATATTCTATTGGCTGCTGCTACAGCTACCCTGTCATCAGTAGGAAAAGCCAGCTCACTTAGCGGCATTACATTCAGGTACATCAGGTTGGCACAAACGTAAATAACGGTAACGATCAATGTGCCGAGAAATAAACTCAACCCGATATTCTTTTTAGGATTCTTCATTTCACCGGCGATAAAGGTGACATTGTTCCATGCATCGCTGCTGAAAATAGAGCCTACCATTGCTGCTGCAATTGCGCCCATTAATGCACCACCGGATATAGCGGTCCAGCTTGTTGGCTGTAAAACCCCATTAGCATCTTTTGCCCCTAAATCCTGCATCGCAGTAAACCCGGTCTTCCAGTTCTCAGCCCAAAAGCTTTCTTTCACCAATAAAAAACCAAAAACGATCAGCCCAAAAAGTGCAAGAAGTTTAGCAGATGTGAATAATGTCTGGATGAATTTCCCTTCCTTTACCCCTTTTGAATTAATGTAGGTAAGCAGGCAAATAATAACTATCGACACTAATTGTCCGGAATAAACTTTTGTGATACCCGCATCAAAAAGAAAATAATTATTCCCAAGTTCAGGAACCAGGTAAGCAAGAAATTTTGAAAAGGCCACCCCAACGGCTGCGATGGTGGCTGTTTGAATAACGGCAAAAAAGCTCCAGCCATATAAGAATCCCATCAACGGGTTATATGCTTCCTTCAGGTATACATACTGCCCGCCGGCTTTAGGGAACATCCCGCTCAGTTCACCATAACTCAGTGCGGCAGTAAGGGTCATAAACCCTGTAATAAGCCAGACGGCGATCAGCCAGCCGGCACTCCCTGTATATCTTGTAATATCAGCGCTGACAATAAAGATACCTGAGCCGATCATGGAACCGGCAACGATCATCGTTCCGTCAAATAAGCCGAGGGTAGGTTTGAAAGAAGTTTGTTCTGCCATGGAGATGGATTTAGCTTTCAAGATAAGTATTTCACTTCATTTTAGAGAATCCGTGAAATAAAAACGTCCTCTGTATAGGAGGACGTTTAAATAATGTATGCAGCAATTTACTTATCCTTTCTTACTCTTATAGAATTCATTGAGACCTTTCAGCACCTCTTCAGTAATATTATAGGCGGCATCCTTATAATAAAACAAACCCTGCTCATAGGCTATGATATAAGTATAGCGCTTGTCCTTATTATACTCTTTCAGGAAGTCTTCGATCTTTGTTTTAATGTCGTTCATCCGGGTGGCCACAAATTCATTGTAAGCCTGGTCAAGCGCCTGTTTACGGTTCTTCATCCGGTCATCCATTTCCTTCAGTTCCTGGCTGGCGGCTTCTTTCTGGGCATCCGACATAGCGCCTGATTGCGCCTGGCCCTGGAAATAATTATAGCGTTGTTGCAGGTTCTTTGCCAGGTTATTCAGTTCCGAATTGATCTCATCTTCCTTCTTACTGATCTCTGCTTTTACATTTTTAACTACCTGGAAATTATTCTCGATGGAATCCATTTCAAAATAGGCTATACGAAAAGGGAGACTAACAAGGGATGAATCCTTTCCTGCACTCTTGACAACCGGGTCACTTTTTTTTGCCGGGCTAAACTGTGTAAAAAGCAAATACCCGGTAACAACCGTCAATACTACATTCCAAATCAGTAACCCATTTTTCATGTAAGCCGTTTTTACAAAATTAAAGATGTACAGGCGGGCAAATATAACAAAAGCAGTCACTTTATGAAACAGTTAACAGCCATTGTCCTGAGTCCTTTGCCCGTGCTATCAGATAAAAAGGAGCAAGAAAAATCTTACTCCTTTAATTCACTTGCCGATCACTTATGTATCGCTACCCGAAGCTACCGGGATGATCTATTCTTCCTCATCAAAAGCCATCGCTTCACGGGTCGTTTGCAGCAATTCGTATTCTTCCTTGCTGCCCACGATCATGTTCTCAAACTCACGCAATCCTGTACCAGCCGGTATCGGGTGACCGGTGATGACATTCTCTTTCAATCCAAGCATATCATCTGTCTTACCGTGTATCGCTGCAGATGACAACACTTTCGTTGTTTCCTGGAACGAAGCCGCAGATATCCAGCTCGGAACACCCAATGACGCTTTTGTGATACCTAGTAACGTTGGTGCTGAAGTAGCCGGTTTGGCATCACGGAATTCAACTGGTTTGCTGTCATTACGACGCAGGATCGAATTATCTTCTCTCACCTCACGCAAACTCACGATCTGGCCTGCACGCAGCTTGGCTGAATCACCCGGATCAGTCACCACTTTCTTATCATAGATGAAATCATTCTCTTCTACAAATTCAAATTTATCTACTGAATCATCTTCCAGGAATCTTGTATCACCCGGGTCAACGATATTCACTTTACGCATCATCTGGCGAACGATCACTTCAATATGTTTGTCATTGATCTTTACACCCTGCAAGCGATATACTTCCTGTATCTCATTTACCACGTACTGCTGTACCGCAAACGGGCCCTGGATAGAAAGGATATCCTGTGGTGATGTCTGGCCGTCTGAAAGCGGTGAACCCGCTTTTACGAAGTCACCATCCTGTGCAAGGATCTGTCTTGTCAGCGGCACCAGATATTTCTTCTGTACACCGTCTTTAGCTTCAATAATGATCTCACGGTTACCACGTTTGATAGCTCCCATTGTTACCACACCGTCAATTTCAGAAACTACGGAAGGATTACTTGGATTTCTTGCTTCAAACAATTCGGTAACACGGGGCAGACCTCCTGTGATATCTCTCAGCTTACCGAGGATACGCGGGATCTTCACTATTACCTGGCCGGCTTTTACATCTTCACCTTCATCAACGATGATATGGCTTCCGGTCGGCAGGTTATATGATTTATTATCTTTTCCTTCTACAACAATGGAAGGGATCTTTGTTTTATCGCGGGTCTCAATAACCACTTTCTCCCGGTGACCTGTCTGCTCATCAGATTCTTCACGGTAGGTTACCCCTTCAATTACATTTTCAAACTTCAGCTTACCATTAATCTCTGCAATGATAACGTTGTTGAACGGATCCCATGTACAGACCACATCACCTTTATGTACTTTCTGGCCATCTTTCACATTCAATGTAGCACCATACGGAATGTTGTTGGTAATAAGGAGACGATCATTTTTTGTATCAATGATACGAACCTCACCGGTACGCCCGATTACTACCTGCGATTTTTCACCTTCCGTATTTTCTACAGTTACAGAACGTAACCCGTCAAACTGGATATTGCCATCAAATTTTGCAAGCAAAGTAGATTCAACGGCTGCAGAACCTGCCACACCACCTACGTGGAATGTACGAAGTGTCAACTGTGTACCCGGCTCACCGATCGACTGTGCAGCGATGATACCTACGGCATCACCTTTTTGCGCCAGGATACCGGAAGCGAGGTTCTTACCATAACATTTTACACAGCAACCACGTTTGCTTTCGCAGGTAAGCACGGAACGGATCTCTACAATTTCAATACCCGCCTCTTCTATTTTTTGAGCAATGTCAGCATTAATACCTTCCCCTGCACCAACGATGAGATCTTCATTCGAAGGATTATATACATCATGCAATGAAGTACGACCCGCTATACGATCTGACAATGGTTCGATGACATCCTCATTATCTTTTAATGCAGAAGTAGCAATACCACGCAGTGTTCCGCAATCCTCTTCACTGATAACAACGTCCTGTGCAACGTCAACCAAACGACGTGTCAGGTAACCGGCATCCGCTGTTTTTAAGGCTGTATCGGCCAAACCTTTACGGGCACCGTGTGTAGAGATAAAGTAATCCAATACGTTCAATCCGCCTTTGAAGTTGGAAAGGATCGGGTTCTCAATGATCTCAGAGCCGCTTGATCCGGATTTTCTTGGCTTCGCCATCAATCCCCTGATACCGGCCAGCTGTTTGATCTGTTGTTTAGAACCACGGGCGCCTGAATCAAGCATCATATAAACAGAATTGAATCCCTGTTTATCAGCCGCCAGTTCACGGATCAGCGTTTCAGTAATTCTTGTATCCACACGGCTCCAGATATCAACGATCTGGTTATAGCGTTCGTTGTTGGTAATAAGACCCATGTTGTAGTTATCCCACACTTCATCTACTTCACCTTTTGCATTGTCCAGCAACTCTCCCTTGATATCAGGGATAATAAGGTCGTTGATGCTGAATGACAAACCACCCTGGAAGGCAGTGCGGAATCCAAGCTGCTTGATATCATCCAGGAACTTTGCTGTTTTGGGAACGTTAGTGATCTCAATGATATCACCAATGATCTCCCGCAGGTTCTTCTTGGTTAGTAATGCATTAACAAAACCAACTTCCGCAGGAACGTGTTGATTGAATATCACACGACCTACTGTTGTTTCGAACAGCTTATGCTCCAATAAACCATCCTCGTTACGGATATTAGCCTTCACTTTTATCCATGCATGAAGATCTACTTTGCCTTCGTTATAAGCAATGATCACTTCTTCCGTTGAATAGAAAGCTTTGCCTTCCCCTCTTACGGTTTCTGTGGGAGTTGTCTTTTTACCTTTTGAGATATAATACAGACCGAGTACCATGTCCTGTGAAGGAAGGGTGATCGGTTGCCCGTTCTGCGGGTTAAGGATGTTGTGTGATGCCAGCATCAGTAATTGTGCTTCCAGCACCGCGGCATTGCTCAACGGAACGTGAACGGCCATCTGGTCACCATCAAAGTCGGCGTTGAACGCTGTAGTTACCAGCGGGTGCAACTGTATCGCTTTACCCTCGATCAATTTCGGCTGGAAAGCCTGGATGGATAAACGGTGCAGCGTCGGGGCACGATTCAATAAGATCGGGTGACCTTTTAATATATTTTCAAGGATATCCCAAACAATAGCTTCCTTCTTGTCAACAAGCTTCCTTGCCGACTTCACTGTTTTTACGATACCTCTTTCAATTAATTTACGAATGATAAATGGCTTGAATAATTCAGCCGCCATATCTTTTGGTAAACCGCACTCATGCAGCTTCAATTCAGGTCCTACTACAATTACAGAACGACCGGAATAGTCAACACGTTTACCGAGAAGGTTCTGGCGGAAACGGCCTTGTTTACCTTTCAATACATCAGACAGTGACTTCAATGCACGTCCGCCTTCAGCTTTTACAGCGTTTGATTTTCTTGAGTTGTCAAACAAGCTGTCGATCGCTTCCTGCAACATACGTTTTTCATTACGCAGGATCACTTCGGGGGCTTTGATCTCCAATAACCTTTTCAACCTGTTATTACGGATGATCACACGACGATACAGGTCATTCAGGTCAGATGAAGCGAAACGACCACCATCCAGCGGCACTAACGGGCGCAACTCGGGTGGGATAACCGGGATGTATTGCATCACCATCCACTCAGGGCGGTTAGTGATCCTTGTATTGGCATCACGGAAAGCTTCTACTACACTCAAACGTTTCAGCGCATCTGCTTTACGTTGCTGTGAAGTTTCAGTGGCGGCAGTATTCCTGAGGTCAAATGATAATTGGTCAAGGTCAATACGCTGCAGCATATCATGCACTGCTTCAGCGCCCATCTTGGCGATGAATTTATTCGGATCATCATCAGGCAGGTACTGGTTATCTTTTGGAAGCGTATCGAGGATGTCCAGGTATTCTTCTTCTGTGAGCAGGTCTCCATAGTTCTGACCTTTATCAACACGGATACCGGGTTGAATTACTACAAATCTTTCATAGTAAACGATCGTCTCTAATTTCTTAGAGCTCACACCCAGCAGGTAACCGATCTTATTCGGCAATGATTTAAAATACCATATATGAACAACAGGCACCACCAGTTTGATGTGGCCCATTCTTTCACGACGAACTTTCTTCTCCGTTACTTCTACCCCGCAACGATCACACACAATACCTTTATAACGGATACGCTTATACTTTCCGCAGGCACATTCATAATCTTTTACCGGTCCGAATATCCTTTCGCAGAACAAACCATCACGTTCAGGTTTGTAGGTACGATAGTTAATAGTTTCCGGCTTTAATACTTCGCCATAGCTTCTTTCCAGGATAGTATCCGGTGAAGCCAAACCGATAGTGATCTTTGAAAATGCAGGCCTGGGACGATTTTCTTTTTTGATAGCCATATTTATATGAGCTTTTAGCTTTTAGCCTTTAGCTGTTAGCCTTAGGCGTTTATTAAGAAAATATTTTATCAACCGAAACCAGCTAATAGCCAACAGCTAATAGCTAATGGCTTCCCTATTATTCAAATTTCAGATCAAGCCCTAACCCACGCAACTCATGCACCAACACGTTGAATGACTCAGGAATACCCGGGCGGGGAACATTATCGCCTTTTACGATCGACTCGTATGTTTTTGCACGACCGATAATATCATCCGATTTCAATGTCAGCAATTCCTGCAGGATGTTGGATGCCCCGTAAGCTTCCAATGCCCACACTTCCATCTCACCAAATCGCTGGCCACCGAACTGGGCTTTACCACCCAGCGGCTGCTGAGTAATTAAGCTGTATGGTCCGATAGAACGGGCATGCATCTTATCATCCACCATGTGGTGAAGTTTGATCACATATATGATACCCACTGTTGCTTTCTGGTGGAAGCGATCTCCTGTTTCACCATCATACAGGTAAGTGTGACCGAATTTGGGTAACCCTGCATCTTCGATATACTTGGCGATCTCGTCTGTAGTAGCCCCATCGAAGATCGGCGTGGAGAATTTGATTCCTAATTTCTCACCGGCCCATCCCAGAACAGTTTCATATATCTGGCCGAGGTTCATACGACTTGGTACACCTAATGGGTTCAACACAACATCAACAGGTGTTCCGTCTTCGAGAAACGGCATATCTTCCGCACGAACGATCTTGGCAACGATACCTTTGTTACCGTGACGACCGGCCATTTTATCACCCACTTTCAGCTTACGCTTAACAGCGAGGTAAACTTTAGCCAGTTTCAATACGCCAGCAGGTAACTCATCACCGATAGATATATTGAATTTCTCTCTCTTGTAACGTCCCAGTTCCTCGTTGAATTTAATATTATAGTTGTGCAGTAAAGTGTTGATCTGGTCATCCACTTTCTTATCACCTGTCCAGCCGAGAGGATTAATGTTTGCATAATCCAAACCTGTCAGGTTCTTCGCTGTGAACTTAGCGCCTTTACCGATCTGCACTTCGCCGAAGTTATTGCTAACACCTGCAGAAGTATAATTGGCCAGCAGCGTCGTCAGCTTATCCAGCAACACCTGCATCAGGTCAGCTTCATTCTTCTCGTGCATTCTTTCGAGTTTCTCGATCGAAGCTTTCTCTCTTACTTTAGCATTCTTATCCTTCTTGGCACGCTGGAACAATTTTTTACCGATCACGATACCTTCAACACCATTCGGCGCTTTTAAAGAAGCATCTTTTGCATCACCGGCTTTATCACCGAAGATGGCACGGAGCAGTTTCTCTTCCGGTGTCGGATCGCTTTCTCCTTTCGGAGTGATCTTACCGATAAGAATGTCGCCTTCTTTGATCTGTGCCCCGATACGGATGATACCATTCTCGTCAAGATCCTTTGTTGCTTCTTCAGAAACATTCGGGATATCCGGTGTCAATTCTTCTTCACCTAATTTTGTATCACGAACTTCCAGTTCATATTCAGAAATGTGAACAGAAGTAAACAGGTCTTCGCGTACCACTCTTTCACTGATAACGATAGCATCCTCGAAGTTGTAACCCTTCCATGGCATGAAAGCCACTTTCAGGTTCTTACCAAGCGCTAATTCACCATCCTGTGTTGCATATCCTTCCGTCAGGAAATCACCTTTCTTTACCTTCTGTCCTTTCTTCACAGCAGGTTTCAGGTTGATGCAGGTTTCCTGGTTTGTTTTGATGAACTTGGTAAGCTTGTATACTCTCAGGTCATCCTCAAAGCTTACGAGTTTTTCCTGCTCATCACGATCGTAACGAACATGAATTTCATTGGCATCAACAAACTCAACAAGCCCATTTCCTTCAGAGTGAATCTGGATCCTTGCATCACGGGCTGCTTTACCTTCCAGTCCTGTACCCACAACAGGTACATCGGGACGGATCAATGGTACAGCCTGACGTTGCATGTTCGATCCCATCAAGGCACGGTTCGCATCATCATGCTCCAGGAAGGGAATCAGCGAAGCGCTCAAACCAACGATCTGGTTAGGTGCTACGTCCATGAATTCTACTTCTGTTCTTTCCAGTATCGGGAAGTCACCGGTTTGGCGGCTTACAATTTTCTCTTCTACAAACTCTCCCTTATCGTTCAGCGAAGAGTTTGCCTGTGCGATCTTCGCCAGGTCCTCTTCTTCTGCACTCAGGAAAGAAAGTTTTTTCATATCCACTTTACCGTTCTCTACTTTACGGTAAGGTGTTTCGATAAAGCCCATGTCATTGATCTTGGCATGTACACAAAGTGTAGAGATCAGACCAATGTTCGGACCTTCAGGCGTTTCAATAGTACACAAACGACCATAGTGAGAATAGTGAACGTCACGAACCTCGAAGCCTGCTCTTTCACGGCTCAAACCACCTGGCCCGAGCGCCGATATACGACGTTTATGAGTGATCTCGGACAATGGGTTTGTCTGGTCAAGGAACTGCGACAACTGTGATGTACCAAAGAATGAATTGATCACAGAAGAAAGTGTTCTTGCATTGATCAGGTCAACCGGGGTGAACACCTCGTTATCACGTACGTTCATCCTTTCACGGATAGTTCTTGCCATACGGGCAAGACCTACACCGAACTGTGCATATAATTGCTCACCCACAGTACGTACACGACGATTGCTGAGGTGATCAATATCATCGATCTCCGCTTTACCATTTGTAAGACGGACAAGGTATTTGATGATAAGAATGATATCTTCTCTTGTTAATGTCTTCTGGTCAAGAGGTGCATCAAGGTTCAACTTGCGGTTGATCTTATAACGACCTACTTCTCCGAGATCATAACGCTTATCACTGAAGAACAATTTATCAATGATACCACGGGCTGTTTCATTATCCGGTGCATCAGCGCCGCGTAACTGGCGATAGATAAACTGAACCGCTTCCAGTTCGCTGTTGGAAGTATCTTTATTTAATGTATTATAGATGATCGCATAATCACCGCCTACATCTTCCCGCTGGATGAATACATCTTTCACATCCATTTCAGAGATCATTTGAACAGCTTCTTCATCCAGCACGGTATCACGTTCAAGAACGATCTCATTTCTTTCGATAGAAACTACTTCACCAGTATCTTCATCCACGAAATCTTCTACCCATGTTCTCAATACACGGGCCGCCAGCCTCTTTCCTAAATAGTGGTTAAGTGTTTTTTTATCAGCCTTTACTTCATCAGCCATACCAAACAGTTCAAGGATGTCCTTATCTGTTTCGTAGCCGATAGAACGCAATAAAGTAGTTACCGGGAATTTTTTCTTGCGATCTATGTAGGCATACATCACATTGTTGATGTCTGTAGCAAACTCCATCCATGCTCCCTTGAAAGGAATAACCCTTGCAGAATATATTTTCGTTCCGTTCGGGTGAACAGACTGTCCGAAGAATACACCCGGTGAACGATGTAATTGAGAAACTACCACACGTTCTGCACCATTGATAACAAAAGTACCGCGGGGTGTCATGTAAGGGATATTGCCAAGGAATACATCCTGGACAATGGTCTGAAAGTCTACGTGCTCTTCATCATTACAGCTCAGGCGAAGTTTTGCTTTCAATGGAACTGCATAGGTCAATCCTCGCTCCATACACTCTTCAATAGTGTAGCGGGGAGGATCAATGAAATAATCCAAAAATTCCAACACGAAGATGTTACGGGTATCAGTGATCGGGAAATTGTCTTTAAACACCCTGAACAAACCTTCAATGTTTCTTTTATCAGGAGTAGTTTCCAACTGGAAAAACTCTTTAAATGACTGGATCTGTACTTCGAGAAGGTCAGGAGTTTCGGCCAGGTGCTTAATTTTTCCGAAATCTACCCTGTGATTCATTTTTGTTGAAGACATATGCGTAAAACCGGTTTTAAAAAGATTCAGGACGTACAAATCACTTACAGGCTCTCATTTTAAAAAAATGAAACCCTGTGACTTTCAACTACTTGAACATGATTTGGGACGTCAAAATATATTTGGCCAAAATAAAGGATGGCAAAGGTAAGGAATTATACTTCACGGACAAGAAAAGTTTGCCAACAAAAATCCGGCCATCTATAGGATAAAACAGGGTAAATTAGACATATATGAACTGGCGACAATTCGTCAAAGACTACCTCAGTTTTACCCGCCGGGAACGGATTGGCTTGTTGGTCCTTTTTTTCCTGATTGCCGTTATTTTCCTGTTACCGAGCATCGTTAGTAACAGGAATAGCAGCCCGCAAGTACCGGCTGATACTGCCTGGATTTCTGCCGCAAAAAAGCTGGAGCTAAAAGATCCTGAAAAGGATAAAAACTTGTTTAATCCGCAATCAGGGGACAACGATAACGCTTATCAATATGATCGTCCTGTAAGCAGTTCCTCTTCTTCAGGCGGCCTGTTCTATTTTGACCCCAATACACTGGATAAAGCAGGCTGGAAAAAGCTGGGGATAAAGGATAAGACCATAGACATCATTCAAAATTATCTTACTAAGGGTGGTCATTTTTACAAGACGGAAGACTTAAAAAAAATATACGGCCTGCACCCAAATGATTATTTCAGGCTGGAACCTTATATAAAAATTGAAAGCACCCGTTTGGAAGAAAAGTCCGCTGATTATGTCAAAAAAGAAATAGAACCGAAACGGCTTTCTTATAATTCAATTGACATTAATACTGCTGATACAACGGCTTTCATTTCCTTACCGGGAATTGGCAGTAAGCTCGCTGCAAGGATTGTCAACTTCAGAGACAAATTGGGAGGCTTTTATTCTATTGCACAGGTTGGAGAAACGTATGGATTACCCGATTCCACTTTTCAAAAGGTCAAACAATACCTGAAACTGGATAACACAGAGATCAGGAAGATCAATATCAACACAGCGAATGTTGACGAACTGAAAGCGCATCCGTATATCAAATACAGTATTGCAAACCCTATTATTGCTTACCGGAATGAGCACGGCCCTTTTTTAAGAGTAGAAGATATTAAGAAGGTGATGGTAGTGACGGATGATATCTTTAATAAGATCAGCCCTTATCTCACAATAGAATAAAAAAACCCTCCGCCATGCGAAGGGTTTACCATAATATTCTTTACTAAGAATTAAGCGATCTCAACATCAGCGCCAGCTTCTTTCAGCTTAGCAACGATTTCTTCAGCTTCTGCTTTAGAAATGCCTTCTTTGATGTTCTTTGGAGCGCCGTCAACGAGGTCTTTTGCTTCTTTCAAACCTAAACCAGTCAGATCTTTAACGATCTTAACTACGTTCAGTTTAGAAGCGCCCCCGCCTTTCAACACTACGTTGAATGCAGTTTTCTCTTCTGCTGCCGCAGCACCTTCTCCGCCACCTGCTGCTACAACTACTGCAGCTGCTGCTGGTTCGATACCGTATTCTGATTTTAAGAAATCAGCTAATTCCTGTACTTCTTTTACTGTTAAGCTTACTAAATTTTCAGCTAATGCTTTTACGTCTGCCATTTTGTTTGAATTTTTCCCGTCTTCACCGCTTTGTTATTAGCTCCGACGGATGATTAAAAAAATTGTTTATAGTTAAGCTTTGAGTTGTGAGCTACAAGCTTCGAGATTTCTACTCGCAACTTGTAGCCCATAGCTTGCAGCCTGGTACTCATTACTCTGCTGGTGCAACTTCTGCTTTCTTCTCTGCATTGTGCAATAAAGCAGCGATAACACGTTTTGCTGGAGATTGCAGCAAGCCGATAACTTCGCCGATCAGTTCGTTCTTCGTCCTGATCTTGGTTAAAGCTACCAGTTGATTGTCGCCCATATATACATCACCATTGATGAAAGCCGCTTTCAATACCGGTTTTTCACCATTGCTTTCTTTGCGGAAAGAACTGATGATCAAAGCCGGCTCTTTGGGGTTCTCAGAAAATAACAGGGCAGTTACTTTATGCAATGAATCATACACGCCTGCATATTTTTCGCTATCAAGAGACTCCAGTGCTTTTTTAATAAGCGTATTCTTGGCTACTTTCATTTCTACCTGCTTATTGAAACAAGCACGGCGCAATTTGCCCACCTGCTCAACGCTCAGTGATTCTGTATCGGCAACATAGAAGTTTGTGTATTGAGAGAATTTGCCTTTCAGCACTTCTATCACTTCGTTTTTTTGATCTTTTGTCATTGTTAATGCGTTTTAATCACTTATATGATTAGTGAACAAATCCTTTTGTGTCAATTGCAATACCGGGGCTCATAGAGCTTGCCATGCTGATCCCTTTTACATAAGTACCTTTTGCAGAAGATGGTTTTGCTTTAAGAATTGCATTGATCAGCTCCTGGCTGTTCTCTGCAATTTTTTCAGGTGCAAAACTTACACGGCCGATAGAAGCATGGATGATCCCTACTTTATCAACCTTGAAAGCGATCTTACCACCTTTTACATCATTGATAGCTCCTGCTACATCATTGGTAACTGTTCCGGTTTTAGGATTCGGCATCAGGTTACGTGGTCCCAACACTTTACCAAGCTTACCGATCTTCGGCATGACTGAAGGAGTAGCGATGATCACATCAACGCCAACCCATCCGCCTTCGATCTTGGTTACAAACTCATCCAGGCCAACGAAGTCGGCGCCGGCTGCTTTTGCTTCAGCTTCTTTGTCGGGTGTGCAGAGTACAAGTACTGATTTTGATTTACCTGTTCCGTGCGGAAGTGTCACTGTGCCGCGGATAGCCTGGTCAGCTTTTTTAGGATCCACACCCAAACGGATGTGAAGGTCAACAGAAGCATCAAACTTCGTGGTGTTGACTTGTTTCACCAAAGAAGATGCTTCTTTGAGTGAATAAGATTTGCTCTTATCTATTTTAGCCTCGGCGACTTTTCTTTTTTTACTGATGAATGCCATTGTAATTCGTTTTAGAATTAATTCAAAAATTAATTTTCCCAGGGAGCTTTACCTTCTACATTCAGTCCCATACTGCGGGCTGTACCGGCTACCATTTTCATGGCGCTTTCGATAGTAAAACAGTTCAGGTCGGGCATTTTGTCTTTTGCAATTGCCTCTACCTGTGTCCAGTTTACTTTACCCACTTTGTTACGGTTGCTCTCTTTGGAACCTTTTTGAATTTTAGCGGCTTCCAACAGTTGAACGGCTGCCGGGGGAGTCTTGATGATGAAATCAAAACTTTTGTCGGTATAAACGGTGATTAATACGGGAAGCACTTTCCCCATTTTGTCCTGTGTTCTCGCATTGAACTGTTTGCAGAATTCCATGATATTTATACCCTTGGAACCCAATGCAGGACCGATCGGAGGTGCCGGGTTGGCCTGGCCACCCTTGCACTGCAGCTTTACAAAGCCAGAGATTTCTTTTGCCATTATTTAATCTTTTTTGGTGTTAGCGACCTTTCGTCTCAAGGATTACTTAGTCTCCCAAATTCCTCATTCCCAGTTACCCGGGATTTCAAAAGAACTAATTGGGGCGGCAAAGATAAGGGTGAGAAACGGATTTTAGAAGGTTTTTGGGAACTATTTTATTGCTGGTTTTCGGGGTGAAATCAGCTGTTACAGGTATTGATCAAACCCGATTCCCAATAAAAAAGCCATCCCCGTTGGTGAATGGCTTTCAATTAATAAATTCTTTCTCTTTAACTGATCTTCTCTACCTGCATATAGTTGAGCTCAACAGGCGTAGAACGACCGAATATTTTTACAGTGACTTTCAATTTCTTCTTCTCATCGTTCACTTCTTCGATCACCCCGTTAAAGTCATTGAAAGGCCCTTCAATGATCTTGATCGTTTCTCCAACGATAAATGGTTCTACCATGCTGACGCCACCACTTTCCGCCATTTCATCCATCTTGCCCAGCATCTTATTTACCTCGGCTTTACGTAAAGCGATGGGGTTTTCTTTTCCCAGGAAATGGATAACGCTGTTCGTATTCTTAATGGTGTCACGCAGATCGTCACTCAGTTTGCCATCAATGATCTCGATCATCACATAGCCGGGATAGTAGTTTCTTTCTCTTACTACT
>DATDIX010000270.1:0-2582 GCA_036520835.1 Chitinophagaceae bacterium
AGGCAGGACCGGTGTATTTGTATCGGCGGGGAGAAGAACTTCAAATTTTTTAATTCCCTTAATCAGGAATACAGGTTCTTTAAAGAGGTCGTTCCGTTGCCGCACCCAAGATTTATTTTACAATACAGGAGAAAACAAAAAGAATCATATATCCTCCGGTACCTTGATTTTCTCAGGGAGAATTAACGGAACTGTTGCCGCTCAAATAAGAATTTTGGCGGAATGAACAGGAGCTTTAATTTTGCTGGTTCAATTTTCGCATCATGAAAGTCATAGCAGACAGCCCTGCATGCTAAAGGGCAAATTTTACGGATCGTCTTTTTGAATGGTTCTTCCATTCAGTTTTCTTTTTATTTATTAATTATCATTAACTATTTTGTATGTCACAAAAGTCTATGACTTCAGTCAGGCCTTCTTTATTTTCTTTAATTAAAAAGTCGCTCCGCGGGGGCGAGCATGATTATACGCAGGGAAGCATCCGGCAGGCAATCGTATTATTAGCGATACCTATGATACTGGAGCTGAGCCTTGAAAGCGTGTTTGCTGTAGTGGATATCTATTTCGTAAGCCATTTGCCCAATAGCCAAAATGCAATTGCAACCGTAGGGCTCACTGAGTTTTCAATTACCATTGTTTATTCATTGGCTATAGGATTAAGTACGGCGGCCACCGCTGTAGTAGCCAGGAGGATCGGGGAAAAAAATCCCGACGGAGCAGCACATGCAGGTATGCAATCATTGCTTATCGCTTTGATCTCCTCTGTTATATTCGGAGTGGCGGGAGTTGTTTTTGCAGAAGATATTCTCCGTTTTATGGGAGCGGAGCCGGATGTAATAAAGGAAGGTGCTGTCTTTACCCGTATCATGCTGGGAGGAAGTGTGGTTATTATTATGCTGTTCCTTATCAATGGTATTTTCCGTGGGGCGGGTGATGCCACAATGGCCATGCGAAGTTTGTGGATAGCCAGTTTGTTGAATATATTTTTATGCCCCATGCTGATCAACGGGTATGGTCCTTTTCCTGAACTGGGATTAAAAGGAGCGGCTATTGCTACTACTATTGGCCGGGGTATGGGAGTTTTATACCAATGTTATCATTTATTCAAAGGGAAAAGGATCATTAAAGTAAGGGCCGTGCATTTCAAATGGGATGTTCCGGTGCTAAAAACGCTGGTCGAAGTTGGATGGCCTGCTACTTTGCAGTTTGTTATACAATCCGGCAGCTGGATTGTGGTCGGAAGGTTAGTAGCAGAAACGGGCAGCACTGAAGCGGTAGCCGGGTACCAGGTGGCCATAAGGAATATTGTATTTTTTATTTTGCCTGCATGGGGATTAAGTAATGCGGCGGCAACATTAGTTGGTCAGAATCTTGGAGCCGGACAACCCGACCGGGCTGAACGAAGCGCATTATTGACAACAAAATACAATGCGATCTTTATGGCAGCGGTCATGTTATTATTCCTGCTGTTTGCCTCACCTATCATGAGCATATTTACTAAGGAACCGGCAGTACATCACTATGGTGTTCTTTCGTTACAGATCATAGGCGCCGGCTATATTTTTTATGGGATTGGTATGGTGATGATACAAGCTTTGAATGGCGCCGGTGATACCAGGACACCCACCTGGATAAATTTTGTCGGCTTCTGGTTATTCCAGATTCCGCTGGCATATATACTGGCAAAGGGTTTTGGCCTGGGGCCTGTGGGTGCATTTATTGCTATACCGGTAGCCGAAACAGCCATTGCGATCGCGGGATATATTGTTTTTAAAAGAGGTAAATGGAAAGAGGTGAAAGTATAGTGGATAACAAGGCTAAATTTTTTTTACAAAAGGACAGGGTATTTTTTATAAGTAAAATACCCTGTTCCTGCTTATATATGTATTCAAACAAAAATGTGTAGTAGTTTTTCAACGTAAGTAATATTTTATTGTTAACGTAGATATTCGCAAAACAATAATAAACAACTATTTATTACTTGTATTTACTATTCACGGATACTATATTTACTCCGCATCACGTTTTTAATTCCGTAAATCTGTACCCCTTTGAGAAAGCTCATTGTAAATATTTCTGCGTTCTGTCTTACCTTTTTGCTCAGCAGTTTTTCCGGCTTACCGGTAAATAATGAGCAGAACCGTGTCGTCGTGAGCAATGACATTTCCCCGCTGCGGATAGGAGTGGCACAAATTGCTTCATTAAAAGCATCCTTATTATATGATCTGCTTGATCTTGAAGAAAAAGGATTATCCAAAGAAGCTTTTGAATATGCTTACAAAGGATACCAGCAGTTATTGAAAAAGAACCGGATCAGCTGCCCTGATTATTTGACTATCTGTGATCTTAGTCAGTCATCTAGGCAAAAAAGGTTATACGTAATAGATATTAGGAATAACAAGATCATTTCACATACGTATGTGGCGCATGGCAAGAATTCAGGTGGTGAATATGCCAGGAAATTCTCCAACAGGCCTGAATCACATCAAAGCAGCCTCGGTTTTTATATCACGAAGAATGCTTACTCAGGCGAGCATGGTTTATCATTAAGAGTAGTGGGTCTTGAACCCGGCTTTAATGACCGG
>DATDIX010000271.1:0-2171 GCA_036520835.1 Chitinophagaceae bacterium
AGCTGGCAACGGACTTATAATAACTTTTTCATTTAAGGTTAAGGTTTAATGGTACAGCGGGGTCCTTCGGGGCCCCGTCTGTTTTTTCTCCCTCAGCAAATAAACAGTTAATGAATTCATAGTACCTTAACAGCATGGCCGGTATGCTGAAAAGATCATCTTATATCCTACTTGCCTTCCTGTCTATCGGCGTGGGGCTCTACCCGGTGATCTATTTTATTGTTGACCGGAAGTTTGGCCTGCTAAGTTCAAAGACAGACGAATTGCTGAATGCCGTTCCCTGGAATATTGGTTTCTACACGCATATCATTGCCAGCGGCATTGCCCTGCTTATCGGCTGGGTGCAGTTCAGTAAAAAAATAAGGGATAGAAATATCTCATTGCACAGAGCTATAGGGAAAACATATATCCTGCTTGTGATCCCCGGTTCACTATCCGGAATATTCATCGGCTGGTATGCCACAGGCGGTATCGTTGCTTCGGCCGGGTTTATCTGCCTTGGCCTGGCCTGGTTTTTTACTACCCTGTCCGCTTATCGTTTTATCAGGAATATGAATACAGAAAGGCACCGGGAAATGATGCTTTATAGTTATGCCGCTTGTTTTGCAGCAGTGACCCTGCGGCTCTGGCTTCCTTTACTGACCTTTGCCTTCGGGGATTTTAATACAGCTTACAGGATTGTGGCCTGGTTATGCTGGGTGCCTAATTTGTTTTTTGTAAGATATTTTTTACTGAAGCCTGCAACTGGTTAGGTCATTATTCCAAATTGTATAAACCGCAGCAACAAATTGATCTGCTCCTGCTCACAATCTCTTACTAATTTCAGTGCATGAAAAAACTGCTCGCCTGCTTTACCATCATCAGCCTCGGATATATACAAGTTTGTTTTTCCCAGTCTGTCAGCATACACTGCGATAAAACTTCGCCGCAACAAGTATATGCTGCTGCTGCCATAGAAAAGGCATTGGTAAAAAAAGGATACAGTGTAAATGGCTCTGCAACCACTTATACCATTAATCTCGCAGTCGATACAAAACAGTTATCACAGGAATCTTTTACCATCGCGGTGGCCGGCAAAACGATCACTATCACCGGTTCTGATGAAAGAGGATTGATCTATGGCAGTCTTTCATTGGCAGAAGATATCCGCAATGGAACAGCGCTAAAGAATTGTAAACCCAAAAATGAAAAACCTTTTCTTCCTTTTCGTGCTATTAAATATGATCTGCCGTGGGATACTTACCGCCATAGCTATGCACTCGAACTGCATTCTCCAACCTGCCGTGATACCAGTTACTGGAGATCATTCCTCGATATGATGGCCGAAAACCGTTTTAATTCACTTACGCTATGGAATCTTCATCCCTATACATTTCTTATCAAACCCAAAAACTTTCCTGAAGCCAGTCCCTGGAATGATGCGGCAATGAAAGAATGGCAAACGCTTTTTCATTCCATTACCCGCATGGCGCAGGAAAGGGCTGTTGACGTGTACATTGTTCCTTTCAACATTTTTGTGACGCCTGAATTTGCCAAAGCACATAATGTGGCAATGGATAATCTCGGTCATGATTATTTTGTAAGAGGCGATACATCGGAGATCATTAAGCGGTACACCAGGGAATGTGTCACGCAGATGCTCAATGAATATCCCGGCATCACCGGTATGGGATTGACATTGGGCGAAGGCATGGCCGGCATGACGCCGCAGCAGCGGGAAGACTGGATGAAAGAAAGCATCATTGAAGGCATGCGGCTGGCCAACCGGAAATCAAAACTCATTCACCGTATTCCTTTTTCCAGCACTACCGGTTCACTGGGCATTACCAGTATTGAAACGGAAAAGCTTACCCGTACTGGCATTGAGAAAGAAGCGGCCATGGGTTTTACCGAAGGACCAATATGGGCCGATCTTAAATTCAACTGGTCGCATGCACACTCCACCATCAAACTGGTAAAAGTGCATGGGGGCAAATTATACGATACCTATTTTAAACCGGAACCCACTGACTATAAGATCGTCTGGACAGCACGCAATGAAGATTTCTTTTGCCTGCGCTGGGGAGTACCGTCGTTTATCAGCAGCCATATTGTCTTTAATAAACGTTCTTATTCCGGCGGCTATATCATCGGCTCTGAAACCTATATACCTGCCAAAGATTATTTTACCA
>DATDIX010000272.1:0-12525 GCA_036520835.1 Chitinophagaceae bacterium
TATAATGTTACGACTGCCGGCACATATGCGGTAACTGCTACTTCAGGCGTCTGCACAGGCACACAATCAGTAGTCATTTCCGTTGTGCCTACGCCAACTGCCAGCATTACTCCCGGTGGGGCTACTACTTTCTGTGATGGAAACAATGTAGTATTGAATGGAAATGCCGGCGGACCTTATATCTACCAATGGTATAATGGCGGAAACACCATAAGCGGAGCAACCAGCACAACCTATACTGCTGTTGCAAGCGGAAATTATACTGTTAAAGTCTCCGGTGGCACGGGGTGTGAAGTAACTTCTTCCCCTGTCAGCGTAACAGTTAATCCTTCGCCTTCCGCGACGATCACTACAGTTACTCCTACCAGTTTCTGTTCAGGCAACAGCGTGCTGCTCACGTCAAGCAATGGTACAGGCTATAATTATCAATGGTACAGTAACAATATCCCAATCTCCGGGGCCGATCAATCAACTTATAGCGCCAATACAAGCGGAAGCTATACCATAGTGACTTCCATAGGAACCTGCTCCAAAACATCAACGGCTACTAATGTCACAGTATGGGCGAGCCCCGTTGTAAGTGTAACGCCTGCTTTATCCACTATTCAAAAATTCCAGACACAAACCCTTACAGCCACCGGCGCTCCATTATATAACTGGTCTGATCTTCCTGATATGGTAAGCACTACTGCTACCAGCGGCACTTACAGGCCATTGACGACAAAGAATTATATTATCCAGGGAACAGATGCCAACGGATGTAAAGGAACTGCCAATGCAACGATCACTGTCATTGGTTGCGGCGATGTCACTAATATCACTCCCAAAACATTAAGCCCGGCAAGAGTGATGATCCGCTGGACCAACCCGGCAGGAGCCACTGCAGATACACTCCAGTACAGGAAAGTGGGATCAACTGCATGGACCAGCATATATGTGACCGGCGAAGAATATATACTGAATGGACTGACGCCGGGAACCAATTATGAATACAATATTATTCCTTTGTGCAACACCACTACGGTGTTCATTCCTTCCCCAACCACAGCATTTACCACATCAGCATTGGATGGCGGTCTTTATATTCGCCTATATCCCAACCCGGTTACTTCAACATCAGCATTGGAAATAATCACTGCTAACGATTTCACATTACAGGTATCTGTATTTGATAATGCCGGGAGAAGGGTAATGAATGTAAGTCCGAAGGAAAATTTACCGGCAGGCCAGGTGATCAAATCAATAAAACCGGGAACATTGGCCAATGGTCTTTACCACATTGCTGTTATCATCAATGGCAAAGTACACAATGTGAAAATGGTGATCATGCATTAAGAGGTTTTACCACTCCCTGAATAAAAAAACTCCGTTCAAAAGAAACGGAGTTTTTTGTTATATCCTTGTAAAAGAAATCACTTTACGGCGATCATACTGATCTCAACGTTCACGAATTTGGGTAAGGCTGATACCTGCACTGTTTCTCTTGCGGGAAAATCCCCGTCAAAATATTTTCCATAAACCTCGTTGAGGTCTGAAAACCGGTTCATATCAGTAATAAATATGGTTGTTTTTACCACGTTGCTGAATTTCATACCGGCAGCCAGGAGGATAGCTTTAAGGTTACGCATCACCTGGTGGGTCTCTTCCTGTATATCTTTTTTCTTCAGGTCACCGGTTTTGGGGTCAATGCATATCTGGCCGGAAATATAAAGCGTTTCACCAACCAATATGGCCTGGTTATAGGGCCCGATGGGTGAAGGCGCATCGGCAGTATTGATGACAATTTTATCCATATTACTTGTTTTAAAAAAACGAACTACGAATATAGCTTTATGCACTTTCTTTGCAAAAAATCGTATATGAAAGTGCTGGTGGTGGCTAATGATTCGCAGAAGGAGGAACTATCGCAGGGAGCAACAAATGAGGAGTTGCATATTGAATGGGTTTCTGACCCCGGTAGTTTTACCGGCTCCTTTCATTTTGATGCTTGTCTTGATCTTCTTTTTGAAAACAGCAGGGAAAGGATCCAACTGCTGTTGCAGTTACAAGCTCCCCTGGTCATCATCAATTCTGTCGTCATCCCTTTAACAGAAGTGCAGGAAGATTTTATCCGGATCAGTGGTTGGAATACTTTTTTGAAAAGGCCTGCCATTGAAGCTGCCTGCAATAATGAATTGCTGAAAGAAAAAGCCGAACGTATATTCTCCGGCCTGGGGAAAAAAACAGAATGGGTACCTGACATACCCGGCCTGGTCACTGCAAGAGTTGTTGCTTCCGTAATTAATGAAGCCTATTTTGCTTTAGAAGAAAAAGTGAGCAGCAAGGAAGAGATCAATACAGCGATGAAGCTGGGCACCAATTACCCGTATGGCCCTTTTGAATGGACGGAAAAGATCGGCCCGGGAAATATCCATACACTTCTTAAACGGTTGGCTGAAGAACAAAAAAGATATGAGCCGGCCGCATTACTTACCCAAGAAGCATTTGGTTAATGCCTATTATTCTACATATAGATACAGCGGTTGAAACAGCATCGGTAGCCTTGTCAGACAATGCGGAACTGGTAAAACTGGCAGCAAACGATAACCAGTATGATCATGCCGCGTGGCTGCATAAAACCATTCAAAGTTTATTGCGTGATGCTGGTATGGCCGTTAGGGATATCAATGCCGTCGCTGTAAGCATAGGTCCCGGATCTTATACTGGTTTGCGGGTGGGTTTATCTGCTGCAAAGGGCTTGTGTTATGCGCTGGATATCCCCTTGATCACCATCGGCACCCTGGAGATAATGGCTACTGCAGTAAAAAATAAAGAGACAGATTTGATATGCCCGTTGATCGATGCACGCCGGATGGAGGTGTTCACGGCTGTTTATGACAAGTTTTTGACCGAGATCAATAATCCCTGTGCGATGGTCATCAATGAGCACAGTTTTTCGGAGTTGCTGGCAGCAAATCGTATGGTTTTTTGTGGTAATGGCAGCCAAAAACTTAAAACAGTATTTCTCAATAGGAAAAATGCGATATTCACTGATGATAAAGCCTCGGCAGCTGATATGTGCCCTATCGCTTATCGCCATTTTATGGAAAAGAAGTTTTCCGACATCGCTTACACCGAACCGCTCTATATCAAAGAATTTTTCTCGACTTTACGTTAATTTTGTAAGTAGAAACCTTTACTACCCAACAATTTTGCTTTCAGGAACAACACATCCTGGTTATTTTTGCGTTCTAGTTTTTTAACCGACAATAACTATGAACAACTATATGCTTACATTGAATACATTGCCACAAAGCGGGAATTCACTTACTGTGGACCTGCTGAACGTAAAGAAAGCGTCCCTGATCCTGAGGGCTATTAATCATAAGCTCAGGCAGCAAATACTTAAACTTATTGACGAACAGGGAAAGATCACCGTAACGGAGATCTACGTGAAACTGAGGCTTGAGCAATCGGTAGCTTCACAACACCTGGCTATTCTGCGGAAAGCCGGGTTTGTAAAAACTGACCGGGATGGTAAGTTCATTTACTATACAGTAAATAGCTGCAGGCTCGAAGAACTGAACAAATTCACTGAGTCTTTGTTAAATTAATTGATCGCCGATCACATGACTGAACGACCTGCCCCGGCAGGTCGTTTTTATTTAAATATGGTATTTTTGAACTTAAATTCTCTTTATGTATATCCGGCAATTATATACAGGCTGTCTTAGTGAAGCCGCTTATTATATTGAAAGCAAAGGCGAGGCAGCCGTCATTGATCCGTTGAGGGATATTGATGTTTACCTGGAGCTGGCCCAGGAGAGAAAAACTAAGATCAAATATATTTTTGAGACACATTTTCATGCAGATTTTGTCAGCGGGCATATTGATCTCAGTAAAGCAACGGATGCCCCGATAGTATATGGCCCGGGTACCGAAACAAAATTCCCGGTTCATATTGCCAGGGATGGTGAAACATTTAAGATCGGGGATCTTACTATCGAAGTAATGCATACACCCGGGCACACCCTTGAATCAACTTGCTATTTATTAAAAGATGAAAATGGCATGGATCATTGTGTGTTTACCGGCGACACTTTGTTTGTAGGTGATGTTGGCCGGCCTGACCTTGCACAAAAGTCAGATGAGATCACGACCAATGACCTCGCCGGCATGCTATACGACAGCCTGCAGAAAAAAATAGTCCCGTTAGGCAATGATGTGATCGTTTATCCTGCACATGGTCCCGGCAGCTCATGCGGAAAGAATCTCGGGCCTGATACCTATAGCACCATCGGGGAAGAAAAAGAATATAACTATGCATTGAAAGCCGTAACGAAAGAAGATTTTATCAACGCAGTAACAGATGGCATCCCGCCACCACCCCAGTATTTTCCTATCAATGCAAAGATCAACAAAGAAGGATACGGTAGTATTGACGATGTATTGACAACAGGGATGAAACCCATTCCTGTCAATGAATTTAAAAAGCTGGCAGAGGATGAAAATATCATAGTGCTGGACACCCGTCGTGCTGCTGAGTTTACACAGGGTTTTGTTCCGGGCTCTGTCAGCATTGGGTTAGACGGACGTTTTGCCGAATGGGCCGGAAGTTTGTTATCCTTTGATGCACCGATGTTGTTAGTGACAGATGCCGGTAAAGAAAAAGAGAGTATTGTAAGACTGGCAAGAGTTGGCCTTGATAAAGTGCAGGGATACCTGGAAGGAGGCTATGAGGCATGGAAGAACAGCGGGGAAAGTACAGATATGATCATTGATGTGGAAGCGGATGAACTGGTCATGGATATACCTTTTGACCCTAACCTTTTAGTACTGGACGTACGTAAACCAACTGAATATGCGGAAGGTCATTTGAAGGATGCTGTAAACATGCCGCTGAATGATATGACCGACCCGGGAACGATGGCCAATATCCGCGACGATCAGAATGTTTATGTGCATTGTGCCGGCGGCTACCGCAGTGTGATCGCTACTTCCTTACTTAAACGACAGGGGTTTCATAATATCCGCAATGTAGCCGGCGGATGGGGAAAGATCAAAGAACAGGAAAGGGCGGAGATCGTAAAAGAGAAAAGTGTATTGAACTAAATATTTATAACGTTATTTATAAAAGGGATAGTTACTGCATAGTACTATCCCTTTTTTTTACAAACAATCAATCTGCTTGAAAATTTACTGGTATCTATTCTATCACTTCTCCGTACTCTTCTTTCCATTCCCATTTCCATCTGCGGTGGCTCCAGAGATAATTTGCGGGGTCTTTGCGAACAGTGGCTTCCACTAAATTTTTGTATTTAAGGGTAAGCTGTTCCGGGGTATACGTTGAACTATCTTCAGAAATGGGGGTGACCTTAAATTCATAATGACCGCGCTTTACTTTATGAAACCCTACAAACACTACTGCTGTATTATTTTTCACAGCACCTTTGCCCGGCCCGGTGATGAACGGAACAGGCCTGCCAAAAAAATTCATCCAGTAGCCTGCATATGGATTACCGGGGTTTTGGTCAGCCGCCAGCGCCAGTACATACTGACCAGAAAACACTTTATGCATTTTATTCTTAAAATCCTGGGCGGAGATCAGTATAGTGCCATACCTTTCCCTGAACTGAAAGAATATCCTGTCCAATATCTTATTGCTGATAACCATATATATGCCGACAAAAGGGACCTTTAAATTTCTTGCGTAAATAAGATTGGCAAATTCCCAGTTGAACTGGTGGCAGGCCATAACATTAATACTATACCCTTTATCAATGAGGCTGTTAATATAGTCATACTCTCCCTTGCTTCTTTTTTCCAGTTCTCGTTTGCTTATCGAGATCATTTTAAGCGATTCGATCATGGTATCCGTAAAATTCAGGAAGAACTGTTTAGCGATCTTAACTCTCTCCTTTTCTGTTTTCTCCGGGAAAGCGATCAGCAGGTTGCTTAGTACTACTTTTTTACGGTACCCTGATATATAATAAACAATAAAAAAGGCCAGGTCGGAAAAGAGATACAGCACCCGCAATGGCAATAAAGAGAAAGCATAAAGAATTCCGTAAACGATATAATACATCAGTTACCAGTATTAAAGAACAATATTTTGTACCAGGTCACTCTTGCCCGGGTAATCAGTGTTGTAATGCAACCCGCGGCTTTCCTTACGGAAGGCGGCTCCTTTAACAATAAGATATCCCACGGTGATAAGATTCCTGAGCTCGAGCAAAGGGAGCGACAAGGATGTATTCTCGTATAACTGCTCTGTTTCTTCCCACAGCAGGTCAAGTCGCCGCATCGCTCTTTGCAAACGAACATCATTTCGAACAATGCCGACATAATCACTCATTACCTGTTGTAATTCTTTCAGGCTTTGCGTGATCAGGATCATTTCTTTAGGCTCGCTGGTCCCCGTTGCATTCCAGTCAGGGATGTTCTCATTAAAAATTATATTATCAGTTCTGTTCACCGCATCAGTATAACAGCGGTGCGCAAATACCATCGCTTCAAGCAGGGAATTACTCGCCAAACGATTGGCCCCATGCAATCCTGTACTTGAACATTCGCCGCAAGCATATAAATTCCTGACAGAACTTCTCCCCCATTCATCTGTTTTGATACCACCGCAACTATAATGAGCTGCCGGCGCAACGGGAATCATATTATTTGCTATATCAATACCAACCGACAAACATTTCTGGTAAATATTCGGGAAGTGCTCCGTAAATTTTTCCTTGCTGAAATGCCGGCAATCCAGCCAGACATGCTCTGTACCTGTCCGTTTCATTTCACTGTCGATAGCCCTTGCTACAATATCCCTCGGCGCCAGGTCTTTTCTTGCATCATATCTTTCCATGAAGGCTTCCCCATTCTTATTGCGGAGAATACCACCATCACCCCGAACTGCTTCTGTAATTAAAAAAGCTTGTCCTTTCATACCTGGTTCATACAGCGCTGTCGGGTGAAATTGTATAAACTCCATATTTTCAATTCTGCCCTTTGCCCTGTAAACCATTGCCACCCCATCACCTGTTGCGATAGAAGGGTTGGTAGTCGTTCGGTATGCCTGCCCATTACCACCAGTGGCCAGCAAAGTGATCTTTGCGAGTATCTTTTCTACCTGGTTTGTTTGTGAGTTCAGCACATAGACACCGTAACATTCGATATCAGGAGTGGCTTTGGTAACCAGGTATCCCAGGTGATGCTGCGTAATGATATCAATGACAAAACAATGCTTGATGATCTCGATATTTTTTTGCCTGGCTACTGCTTCAAGTAAAGCTCTTTCCATTTCCCATCCTGTAATATCCTTGTGATGGATGATGCGAGACTCAGAGTGGCCGCCTTCTTTCCCTAATTTATAGTCCCCGTCTTTCTCCTTATCAAATCTTGCCCCCCAGTTGATCAGTTCCCTTACCCTGTCTGGTCCTTCTTTTACAACTATCTCCACTACGTTCCTGCTGCATAGTCCGTCTCCTGCTACCAGGGTATCTTCAATATGTTTTTCAAAACTGTCGTTCTCCAGGTCATTTACTACTGCTACTCCTCCCTGTGCATATTTTGTATTGGTCTCATCAGCGGCTGCCTTCGTCATCACCAATACTTTTTTGTCCGGGTATTGCTGCGCCACTTTCAGCGCATAGGTCAGCCCGGCTATACCCGATCCAATTACCAAAAAATCTGTTTTTTGCATGCCTGAACTCCGCCGGCCGGCGAAGAATTTTAATTATTCACTGATTTCTTTTCTTCGTCCTTTTTGCGAATATACTGTATTGCCCCTTCAACAATAAAAAGCTGTGCAAGCCCGTAGGTCAGCATGATCAGTGTACCGGCCAGTTCAAAGGATTGATAGAATTTATTAATGGCAAGCACAGAATCAGAGATCACAAATAACAAAGCTCCGGATACCATCCATAAGCCGGCCTGCTTATTTTTTATAAACTGCATGTGCATCGCCAGCATGAGCATAAAACTTATAACGATGCCGTATATCCTTACCGGCAACTTCATTTCACCCAGGTATGGGGAGAGTAAACTGACCAGGACAGCGTAATAAACCACCACTACCAGCAATAGCCAGGGATTGCGGCGAATATTTTCCATTACCCTGACATGGTGAAAGAAAATAATGTAGAAAATATGTGCGATAAGAAAGGCAGATAATCCCAGGAGAAAAAAAAGACTGTCGTTCAGCTGGAACATTAACAAGACATCCCCGGCCCATGAAAAGAATAAGGCGGCTAGTATCCATTTTTTCAGCGGGGTAGTGAAAGTATTTGTTTGAAAAATAAAGTAAGCTGCCAGTGAAATGACAATAAGGGGTTTTGAAATATGATCGATCCATGGGCTCTTCAGTAACCCTCCGATGATATTGACAGCAAGAATAATGGAAAATAAAAGTATCCAGGTTCGCTTATTCACGTAAAGAAGTTTAGTTAGCGGGCTCTACCCAGGCCTCATTCTCTTTTAAAAGATTGATGAGTTCTTCAACAGCCACTTCACTGTTTACATTACGCTTCATCACATCTTTTCCTTTGTACAAAGTGATCTTTCCCGGACCGCTGCCTACATACCCAAAATCCGCATCCGCCATTTCGCCGGGACCATTTACGATACAACCCATGATGGCTATCTTGACTCCTTTCAAATGATTGGTTACTGACCGGATCTTCGCTGTTGTTTCCTGCAGATCAAACAATGTTCTGCCGCAGCTCGGACAAGATATATATTCAGTTTTGGATATTCTCGTTCTTGTTGCCTGTAAAATATTGAAAGCGGTGTTATTGATAAATTGCTCGGCCGAAGTATTAGTAACGTAATTACGGCCTCCTGTATTTAAAAACTCATAGCTCGCAGCTAACAACTCATAGCTTTTAGCCGTCATCCCCAAACAAATGCCATCCCCAAATCCATCCAGGAACAAGGCTCCTGTTTCAGTGGCAAAATGAATAAGATGGCTGTCGGTAGTACTCTCATTGCTATCTGTTATCAATACAACCGGGTTCCTGGTATTTTTATCCATCAGTTCAATGAACATCCGGCGAACAGCAGGCATAGCATTACTATTCATACTGCTGAGGCAAAGAACTACTGACGGATCATTGGCAAATTCATCCAGGTAAGGACTGTCCGCTGTATCCGTAAAACAATCGGTCATTACAAAATTCAAAACATCGCTCTTCTCGCTTGTTCCTGCATAACCACTATCCTGGAAGATCGGGAAATACTTGGCTTTATCAGGAGCTTCTTGCCAGGTGGCGGGATAGACAATGACCTTTAATGTTCCCGGCAATGCAAAGTTCAGCAACTGATGCCCGGTAAAAATATAATCAGCCGCCGCATCGCCGATATTCCATTTATCTGTTGCTTCATCATACAGGTAACCTATACTTTGAAGACTCAAAGGAGTTATTTTTCCGGCCTTACTCAGGTCTGCAATAACAACAGGCCCATGTTTGCCACCGATATTGTCAACAGCAAATGTTTCTCTTCTTTGGTAATGGAAGGGATCATAAGGCAATTTGCTATCCGAAACCGCAGGTATGATAATTCTATTCCCGGCTCCTGGCTTACGGTCTCCGCCTTCATACCTCTTCACTATATCTTTACAAACCGGTATCTCCAGTTCAGGATCTTCTGTTAATGAAACACGAATGGTATCGCCCAACCCATCCTCCATCAATGTTCCAATACCTATCGCACTTTTTATTCTGCCGTCTTCTCCGTCGCCGGCTTCTGTCACCCCAAGGTGCAAAGGATAACATTCACTAAACTCATCAAACATCGTTTTTACCAGTAAGCGATAAGCCTGCACCATCACCTGCGGGTTGCTGGACTTCATGCTCAATACAATATTGTGATAAGTTTCATTCCTTGCGATCCGGAGAAATTCCATAGCACTCTCTACCATTCCTATCGGGGTATCGCCATAGCGGCTCATGATACGGTCACTCAGCGAACCATGGTTGGTGCCAATGCGCATGGCCGTGCCATATTGCTTACATATTTTTACCAGTGGTGTAAACCGCTCCCGGATGCGATCGATCTCTTCTGCATAGTCGGCATCGGTGTATTCGATCAGTTCAAATTTTTTCTTGTCAACATAATTACCCGGGTTAACCCGGACCTTCTCTATGATCCTTGCCGCTATCTCTGCTGCATTGGGGGTAAAATGGATATCAGCTACCAGCGGCGCAGTATAACCTCTTTTCCGCAATTCATTCTTTATGTTCAGTAGATTCTCCGCTTCGTTCTTGGAAGGCGCTGTTATCCGTACGAGTTCTGCACCGGCTTCAATACAACGGATACTCTGTTCAACGGTAGCCATTGTATCCATCGTATCTGTTGTGGTCATCGTTTGCACACGTACAGGATGAAAATTGCCCAGCAACAGATCACCGACCTTTACTTCCCTTGTTTTAAGACGTTTGTATTCAGTGAGAGACTCACAATAAAACTGCATACCCCCAACCCCTGAAGGGGTGTTTGATGAAGTGCAAAAATATTACTTAGTTACCATTGTAAGATAAGTTTATAGAACAACTAAAGCTTTTTGAGGATTCACACATTTAGCGGATACAGGTTTACCAGTCTTTGGGGCTTCCTGTGGTCTTTGATTTCTCCTTTTGCATTTTTTGCTGCAGGTCTTTTTCCTTTTGCTGAAGCAACTTTAGTTTTTGTTCGGCTTCCTTATCATCCATTTTAGGCTGTTGCTGCTGCTTCTTGTTTTGCTGCTGCTTTTTCTTCTTTTCGTTTTCTTTTTTAGGAGGAGGGGTTTTCTTTTTCAATTCAAGTAATGCTTTTTGCAGATTCTCCCTCGCTTCTTTATCATTGGGGTCCTGTCTCAGCGCATTTTTATAGGCTTCAATACTTTCTTCCAGGCGTTTTTGGTTGGAAAGGATCGCTCCTTTATTATAGTAAGCTTTTGCCTTATCGCCATTTTCCGTGCTGTTGGCAACCAGGTCTTCAAATGATTTTATCGCCTCGCTGAATTTTGACAACCGGTAGGTAGTGCTGGCACGGTTGAACATGGCTGTTTTATTCTCAGGATCTTTCGTTAATGCAACATCATAGGCTGCGGCAGCCGGCTCATATTGCTGTTGTTTGTAAAGTTCATTGCCCTTTTTAATATCCTGGTCTGCCGCTTGTGCATTTACATTGTAATGAAAACATACAGTACCCATCCATGATATGATCAATACTTTTTTCATGCCAGTACTTTTTTTCTTTCGGGGATAAAATTTTCTGCCAATAAAAGAATAAGCATGGCCCCTGCAAACCACCAGTAATAGGTTTTAAAATTCGTTAATGACACATCGCCAAATGCTTTGCTTTCTATCTGGGACAATTGCTTTTTGACTGCCTCCACCGCTTCATCGCTTCCTTCTAAACGTATATAGGTCCCGTTTGTGTTTTCTGCAATCGATTTTAATGCTTCTTCATTCAGCTTAGATATCACCGGGTTGCCCGTTTCATCCTTTTTGTTTTCACCGGTTACCGGATCAACAATATATGCTCCTTCCGGGGAACCGATACCCACCGTATTGATCATCATGCCTTGCTCTGCCAGGTCTTTAGCTGTACTCACCGCATCGGCATCATGGTCTTCACCATCTGATATCAATACAACTGCTTTGAATCTTCTCTCCACAGTATTAAAGGCATTGGCACTCATTTTTAAGGCCTCGCTTATCACTGTCCCTTGTTGTGGCACTGCATCAGGCCCTGCGGCTGACACAAACATCTGCGCAGCCCCATGATCGGTTGTCAACGGCATCTGCATATATGCTTTACCGGCAAATAATACGAGCCCGATACGGTCATTGGGCATTGCCGTCATCAGTTTTCCGACAAATTGCTTCGCTCTTTCCAAACGGCTCGGCTGAAGATCGGCTGCCAGCATACTTTTACTAACATCCATGGCGATCACCACATCTATCCCTTTCCGGTTGAGGCCATCAGTGTCTCCCGGCTTCCGGAGGTTCATGGCTGAAATTACCCCAGCGGCGATGGCCAGCAAAAGAAGTACAAATTTGAAATTGAATAATGTTGGGGAGAAGTTACTGGTGAGTTCTTTTACCAGCCTGTTATCACCCATTTTTTTCGCCACTTTTTGCTTCCATCTTACCAGCCAAACAAAAAGCAGGATCGAAACAGGGATGGCTGCCAGCAGCCAGAGAAATTCTGTATGTTGAAACCGAAGGTTCAAGGGATTCTAAATGATCGGCTATATTACTCAACAATTAAACCAAACCCGCACAAATTTCACCCAATATTGAACGAAAAATTACTATTACATCCTGCCTTCCAGGAAACCCAGCTGTTTTAAAATGCCTTTTAGCATCTTCATCCTGACGGTCCACATATCAAAATCCCTGTCAGGCGACTCAATATTCAGCACAAAGAAATGAGGATGGTTATTTTCTTCGATCCAGCCAACTACCCAGCCAATGGCATGGCCCTCTTCCGTAAACCCCCAGCCGGTCTTATAACCAAGCCGGTAATTAGTATTATTTTCAAATAACATCGCCCTTTTTACCA
>DATDIX010000273.1:0-14178 GCA_036520835.1 Chitinophagaceae bacterium
TTCCGAAATGCGCTTCATGGCCTTCTTTGAGTTTATCGGGAATAATAGCTTTTATTTTGCTGGCTGTACCGGTTACTTCCAACCCGGGGTATTTCTCACGAAGCTTTACCAGGGCAGCGGTTAGTGTTAATTTATATCCTGTATCTGCATTAATAGGCTCAATATATAATGTTGATTTGTAGTCTTCCTCCGGTCCCTGCCGTATCACCAGGCTGGCCTTTGTTCCACGCATAATGGAATAATGAGTGTCTCCGGCCCCATTCGGCGCTTTGTAATTCCATATCACCGATGTCTTAGCATGAACTCCTTTGATGGTGTAATTGATCTCACCATTGCAGGAGACATTCAGCAAGCTGTCATGGCTGATATTGTCGTTCAGAAAAGCAGGGAAGCTTTCCAGTTTGGTGATCTCCCTGAACTGGCTCAGGGCAATATCAGTTGACCATCTCTTTGCTGTATTGATGACAATATCTTTTGTGTAGTCAATTACCTGTTCAGGAAAACATTCCCATTGTACCAGGTCAACCAAATGGGTCATCACATCAACGATACCTTCTCCCTGCTGCGATACGTCAAGAAACCAGGCTGGTCTTGTCAGCACACTGCCTGAAACATATTTATAAAAGTGGTGAACGCTTTCTTTGGTGATAGCCGGGTTCTCCGGGGTTCCTTTCTCCAGCGTACCGAATATTTCCGGTATCATCGAAAGCTCCCGCTGCAGCATAGTGGTGATCTCGTAGCGTTCGGTCATGATATCATATAATAACAGCTTATTCTTTTCAGCGACAGTAAAAGTTTCCTTTAATTGTTCAAATCCTTTGCTGTCGATCACCATGGGCTTGTCGGCAAACACATTAAACCCGTTTTGCAATGATCGTAAAATGTAATCAGTTTTTTTCTGGTTATTACCGGCCAGCACTACTACATTTCCATTTTTTTCGGCGAGCATCGTTTCAAAATAATCTCTCCCGGCATAAATGTTCCCTTTCCAGTGTGTAGGATCTTCTGCTCTTTTATTAAAGGATTTGATGCGATCAAGATGCAGTTGCAGGTCATTGCCTTCCGGTGCATATACGTGAACAATGCTGTCCACATTGTCATACATGATCTTTTGTACTAACGCAGCATGAAAGTGCCCGGGATCCAGGGTGATCAACCGGACAGGGAAAGTTCTTTTTTCGTTTTTCTCAACAGGATTGCATGTCATAAACAGTACTGTTGCGATACTTATCCAATAGATTTTATTCATGTTGATTATGCATTGACACTGTAAGGTTCACGTTGTGGTCTTGATAACATCCCGGATGCTTCCTTATCATTATTTTTAAATTCTTCTTTTGCGGGATCCCAGTATATCTTTCTTTTCACTTTCATAGCGATGTGATGCAGCAAACAAGCAGAGCAGGCCCTGTGTGCTTCTTCTACCGGGGCGATCGTGTCTTTATTATCCCGGATCGCTTCCAGCCAGTTGCCATGATGCGCTTTGCTTACCGTAAAATGAAATTCTTTTTCACCAATTACTGAAGTGAGAATTTTTGGATCGCTTGCATCTAATTTTTTTGCCTGTGATGAGCCGGGAGAAGCGGGGTCAGACGATGTTACCTGGTAATCTCCCCTTGAAACAAATATCCATCCTGTCGTTCCCTCAAATTTTATCCCGTTTTGAAATTCATTGCTCACGATCATCTTTACACCGTTTGCATATAAAGCTTCTGTCTTAAATATCCCATGTACATCCCACAAGCCCCCGGTGGCAAATTCAATCTTGTCACACCCTATTTCTACAGGACCGCTACGTTCCATTCCCATGCCCCAATGAGCAGAGTCAATATGATGCGACCCCCATCCTGTTATCATGCCGGCGCCGAATTGTTCGCAACGCAACCAGCCCGGACGGCCATAATCATTTTGCGGGTGCACTCTTTCTTCTGTATAATAAACCTCCGGTGTGGAAGCCAGCCACATATCATAGTTAAGATTGGAAGGAACAGGCATTTCATCTTTCTTGCCACCAGGGGGGTCACCCGGCAAACCAACATATACTGTTTTCAAATCACCAATACGGCCATTACGGACCAACTCGGCTGCATAGCGGAATTGTTCACTGCTTCTTTGCTGGCTTCCTATCTGGAATTTTATGTCGCTTTTTTGAACCACATCACTGATGATCCTTCCTTCCTTGATAGTAAGTGATGCAGGTTTCTGCATATACATATGTTTTTTTGCCTTTGCAGCAGCCACACCAATCATTGCATGCGAATGATCAGGCGTACTGATCAATACGGCATCAATATCTTTATTCAGTAACAGTTCCCGGTAATCTGTATATACTTTCACGCCATCATATGGCTTGCCATCTCTCCTTGTATAGTAATCATTCACGAGTTTTTTTCCATCTTCCGCTCTTTTGGAATCCAGGTCACACACAGCCATTACCTGTGCATAATCATATCGCCATACTCCGGGCAGATCATGTCCCCGCGATATACGTCCCGCTCCAATAGCGGCAATATTAATACGGTTGCTCGGTGCATTTTTTCCAAATACACTGGCAGGAACAATGGAAGGAAAACTCCATGCAAGGGAAGCCCCCAGCGCAGTTTTAGCAGAGTTGTTTAGAAATTCCCTGCGGCTGATGGTTGATCGATTACCCCCAGCCCCTAAAGGGGAGTTTTTCTTTTTCATAATTGACAATTTCGTTTTATAGGTAATGTTTTATTATATCAACTTCAGTTTTTCATAGCATCGCCTGTTGCGTCGCACTCTTATACGTTCTGTTCGCTATTCGACCTCACCTCCCTACCTCCTCTCCAAACGAGAGGAGGCGGTACTGAATATCTTTAATCAGCTATATAACTACCACATCATCTTTAGTTATTTATTCAGCATTTTCAAAGACTCAGACATAAATCAAAATATCCGAAAAGCGAGAGCTGTGCATCAAGTAAGCCCCCTTTAAGGGGTTTGGGGGTACGGGGGCTTCGCAAAATACTGCCAGGCACTCTCCGCCTTCGCGGCATCAAACTTTCCATTGAACACGACCAGCCTGTATTTTAATGTATAAGTCTTTCCCGGTTCCAGTAACCAGTCCTTATCTTTTGTCGGTGCAAAATTGGCAAACACATCACCACGTCCTCCATTTGCTTTCTTGTCCCAGATCCGCAAAGGTTCAGGATGATTGTAGTTCGCCGGATGAGATAGCATCACAGCTCCACCTTCGTCGTTACCGGGCAGCGATCCGTAAACAATGCACCATCTTGCTTTACTGCCATCGGTACTATCTCTTGTCTTTCCTTCGGAAGTCAGCATTTCGGAATTATCCTTATTCCAGAATTCAGTAGCTCTCCAGCCGAAGCCTCCATAGCGGTAGGCCACTATCAGCAACGGGCTTTGCGAAGCACAGCTCATTTTTGAAGTGATGTCAACGATATAGTAATCTTTGTTTTCACCGGGATGATAGACTCTTACTGTCTGCCATTCATTCAATGCTATTTTTTCACTGCCGTCCTTTTTGAATACCACATGCTCATGCAGCGCTTCAAATTCAGAATAGACCGGGCCACTCGTAATGGAATTGAATTTGGCAAAACGCACCGTTCCTTTTCTTCCCTTTATATTCCAGAAATCAATCGTGTCGTTTTCAAATAGTGTATGTGTCCACGGGTTCCAGATGCCGTAATGATGATAATGGTCCGGTGGCTGGATCCGTGTCAGCTCCTGTCCATGCGGCGTCCAAAGCGGGTGAATAAAAGCGCTGCGTTTATAGTTGGTGTCAATACCAGCAGGGGGATATACTGTTTTATGGACATAGCGAAGCAGGTTTATATTACCGGCATTAATTGTCAGGGCGCCACCCTTATCTTCTGCAGTTATCTCATTAAATTTTCCCGGAGCTGATTTAAGTAACTGGTAAGAATGTTTTTTTTCCTGTTTCCCGCTTTGGCGGATCATCCAGCTTATTGAAGCTTCCGCTTTGTTCAATTGAAAAGGAACAGGCGTTTTTTTCTTTCCCTTTACTTCCACCAGCGAGTAGGAAGCAGCAGGGTTGATCTTCAGATCATCCAGGCTTATGCTTACGGGCACATCTATTCCGTTAGTTGCTTTTGACAGGTCAACTTCAAAACGGGCAAGCGTTTGTGCAGTGCTGATGATGGACGTCATGATAAATAATATTGTTACCAGGAAAGTTCTTATCATACTGATCATGGTTTTGCTATTCGTTTCAATTGATCGTAATCGTTCTTTTTACCACGTTAGATGTGGTTTTGTTTTTCTCACCCGGCTGCCCGCCGCCAACACTTACTGTTAGTTTTCCTTTTATTGGCTTATAGGCACCCGTATCTCCCACTACCGACAGGTCCTGCGCTGTTAAGGTAAACTGAACTATTTTACTTTCCCCTGCTTTCAGGAATATTCTTTTAAAACCTTTCAAAGCTTTCAATGGCGCTTTTATCGTTTTATTTTCATTGGCGATATACAGTTGAACCACTTCTTCACCATCTTTTTTTCCGGTATTGGTAACCCTGACACTTACTGTTATTTTTTTCCCGGCCGGGGAACTGGCAGGCATTTTCAGCTGGTCATAAGAAAAACTTGTATAGCTAAGCCCATAACCAAAGCCATACAAGGGGTCGCCTTTGAAATAACGATAAGTTCTGTTTTCCATAGAGTAATCGCTGAACCCGGGAAGGTCAGCGTCACTTTTATAAAATGTAACAGGTAACCTGCCTGCAGGATTATAATCACCAAACAAAACATCTGCAATAGCTGTGCCGGCCGATTGCCCTCCATACCAGGCATTGATGATCGCAGGAATATTCTCAGATTCCCATGGCAAAGCAATTGCACTGCCCGTCATCATTACCAATACAACAGGTTTACCGGTTGCTTTCAGGGCTTTCATCATTTCTGTCTGTATAGCGGGCAAAAGAATAGTTGTCCTGTCGCCGCCATTAAAGCCAGGCGCATTTACGGGCATTTCTTCACCTTCCAGTTGTGGTGAAATGCCACCGACAAATAAAATAGCATCTGCATCTTTAACACGATTGGCCAATGCAGTAAAATCAGTACGTTGAAAATTTCCTGCTCTTAACCGGATGTTTGCTTTTCCTGCTCCCTGCCAGTATTCCAATACCATTTTATACACAGAATCTTTTTTGGTTTGCAGTTTATAGGTCCTTGCACCCATGCGGTTGCGGAACCATGTATTGATCACATCCCTGCCATTAATATTTAATTTATAGCCATCATCACCATCCACTTCAAACGTAATACTTCCGTCGGTAGTGGCGGTATAGTTAGTAGTATACCTGGCAGAAAAATTTGTTGCAATAATGTTACCGGTCACCGTTTCACCTTCCTGCCAGGTGTGGTCAATTGAATTTTCAGTTGTCGTTAATACTGCATTGTCTTTTAATTCACGATTATTGAAGTATTCGGCTTTAAAACCCTGTTTGCTTTCCCAGCTGAACTGATTGCTTATATCAGCATAAACCAGTAAGGTATCATGGATAAATGTGGTGCCCTGTTCAAACATCACTTCCACCGTAGTGCCGAGTTTTGCTTTAATGCCATCCAGTGCTGTAATAATCTGAGAAGGGATGCCATTATAATTCCCCAAAACAGCCACGCGGTTGTCAGCGTTAGGGCCTACTACCGCAATTTTTTTGATCGTTTTCTTTAAAGGAAGTGTATTGTTTTCATTCTTTAATAACACGATAGATTGTTGTGCCATCTTCAATGCATGAGCTTTATGTTCGGGAGCCTCCAGTGTAGATGGAGGGGCCTTTGTATATTTTACCATGGATGGCGGGTCGAACATTCCCAGCCTGAAACGAATCATAAATAGTCTCCGTAATGAAACGTCTATCTGTGCTTCGCTGATCAAGCCCTGTTTTACGCCGTTTAATAAAGTATAATAAACCGAAGTGCCGCATTCAATATCAGTTCCGTGCATCACAGCATCCACGGCAGCAGTGACAGAATCTTTATGTGTTTTGTGATATTTGAAGAAATCATCAATGGCCCAGCAATCGCTTGTAACATATCCCGTAAATTTCCATTGCTTGCGTAAAATGTCATTCATTAACAGATCGCTGCCACAGCAGGGTTGGGTGTTAACAGCATTATAGGCACACATTACGCCTGCCACATTGCCTTTTACAATAAGCTCTTTAAATGCAGGCAAATAAGTATCCCACAAGTCATAAGTTGATGGATTGAAATTATCTACGTGCCTGCTTGGCTCAGGGCCGCTGTGCACGGCAAAATGTTTGGCACAGGCAGCTGCTTTCAGGTATTTGGGATCTTCGCCCTGCAACCCTCTTACAAAGGCCCGCCCAAGCATCGCAGTCAGGAAAGGGTCTTCACCATAGGTTTCCTGCCCTCTTCCCCAGCGGGGATCACGGAATATATTGATGTTGGGCGTCCAGTATGTCAATCCCAGGTATCTTTCTCTCGTTCTTCCCTGTTCAATAGCTATGTTATGAATGGCCCTTCCTTCCATAGCAGAGTAGTCAGCCATACGGGCCAGTGAATTGGTATCCCATGTTGCCGCCATGGCTATTGCCTGCGGATAAGATGTGACACGGAAAGGTGTTCTCGCCACGCCATGAAGTACTTCGTTCCACCATTCATAAGCAGGAATACCTAAACGGGGTATTGCCGGTGTTGCATTCAGCATCTGCTTTATTTTCTCTTCAATAGTTAAACGGCTTACCACATCGTTTACCCTTTGCTCCATCGGCAATTTATAATTCCAGAAAGGAAGTTTGTCTTTTTCTGCCTGCGCTTTGCACAGGAATGAAACAAGCAAAGCCATGCTTACGGTTAATAAATGACGGGTGAGTCTCATGATTTATTTTATTTATGTTATCAGCTTGTACATTATTACCTGTTGAATCAGTATCTATTTATTTCCTGCTGCCTTAGCCTGCCATGTTTTAATATATTCTGCTACATCCAGCATTGGCGCTATCCAGATATCTTTTTCATTTTGTTTCAGGTATTGTAAAAATTCACGGTGTGCCTGAAGCGATACATTTAATCCATTGCCACCACCTACTCCATGAAAAAGTATGACCAGTAATGAATTTGTTTCTATTGCTTTTTTTACCCATTCAATCATTTGTGCACCTGTTTCGCCATTCACCACATAGCAATCCACATTGTACAGGTCAATTTCATTTATTTTATGCATTTGGTTCCTGACAGCTCTTGCCGCTACAAAATCATTTTTCATTGGATTAATGAAAGAGGAATCGCCGATCTTCATATCGCCGCAGGTAAAGGCAAATGTCCTTTTTGTTTTTCCGTCCAATGCCTGTAAAAAAAGATTGGTCATTCTTGTTTCATCAATCATCCGACCGACAGTGTAGTTATTCATATCATATTCCGGCTTTACCCATTCCCTTCCTTTGCCACCGATGCAGGGATGATACAAAGTATGATTGCCTAATTCATGACCGTTGGCAGAAAGTTTTTTCCAGTCATTTAATCTTGTCTGCATGGAATTGGAAAAAGCGGTGATATAAAAAGTGGCCTTCAACCCTAATGAATCGAGAACAGGAATAGCATTATCCAGGTGCTGGTTAATGGCATCATCATATGTTATCACCACAGCACATTTTTTCCCCTGCCATGAATTGGATTGTGCAGGCAGATCGGCAACCAGGAAGCAGTTTATCAAAAAAGCAATAAGAATTTTTTTCATAGTGATCGTTTATTACGGTGCCGCTTTTCTTTCATATTTTAAAAATTTGCCGGCCCAGGGAATAAAAAATTTAAAATTGGGAGCGTCTGTATGCCCGCCATCATGTTGCCTCCATGCCAATTCACCATTCAGCATATCGGTAAGCATAGGAGGCATTTTCTCGGTTAAATAATCGTTGGAAACACCAAGGTCTTTTGCGCCAAGTAATTTAAAAACCGATCCGGCTGCTATCGTTGCCTTGTAACTGCCCACCTGGTCCAGCCATCTGGCATCCCCTTTTTCAGGAATACCATAACTGATGAATGTAAGACGCGGTGCACATAACGCAATCAGTTCATGTGAATCAACCGGGAGATCGCAACCGGTTTTTTTACCAAACGATGATTCTTCTGTTGCATATTTTATATAATTGCCTGCCATCCAATGATAGCCACCGCCACCAGAAAGATTTTCTACTGTTTCTCCAAATACACGGCGGTGCAATGTAACGCCACCTTTGCCGGACGATCCTATCAACCCAACTGCGAAGCGTGGTTCGAAGGCAAGAGTTACCAATGCAGCTTTGCCATACCGTGATACACCTTCAATCCCTACTTTTTTCGCATCAACCAATGTGTCCGTTTCCAAATAATCTAATCCTCTTGCTGCTCCCCATGCCCATGCCCTTAATGAACCCCAATCATCCGGTTTACGTGGTTGCCCTTTATTTACCAAACCAATGATTCCCCTGGTAAGACCTGCACCATTATCAGCCTGTATACTGCTTGTCTCAATGGTAACATAACCCCAGCCGGCAGCCAATAATCTTTCCTGTGATGTAAGCTCTTCGTCAGGTTTTGGGGGCGCAAAAAAATTAGGTGCGGGGAGTCTTGTGATTGGTTGATACGCCGGATATTTTTCAAAAATTGCTTTCAGACCCGGGTCGTTTTTTATCATCAGTTCTTTATAGGCTGCATTGATCTTTTCCATTTCATCCGGTGTTGGCTGTGCAGGAGCAGGAAAAGAAGGACGACCGCTAAACATCATCAATACAGGAACGGGGCCTTTTACATTCATGGGCACAACCAGCATCATATTAATATCTACATTGATCAATGGATATTCACTGTTGTCAACATGGCCTGTCAGCATTTTAACAGTAACCGGAATGCGATTGACAAATTCCCTGTCGGTGATCTTTACTGTCCATGTTACTTTCGGAATATTTTTCGGAAGACGCCCATAAACTTCTCTTTCCAGGTCTTCCACCAGTTCTGGCCGGCGTTGTTTCCACCATATGTCTGCTGTGGTTACTTTACTGCCATTTGTTGCTGTCAATACATCGGGCAACTGCGGACAGGGATCAGCCAATGATTCATCATAATTGGCATGGTTAGGGTCTGATTCATTTCCGCTTTTGCCCGGTCTTAATTTTTTTATACCCAACTGCAGTTTCATATTATCATGATCCTGTTGTGTTGTAAATGTTGTAAGCCGGGGATACCTGCTGCTGTCAATACTTACTCCCTGCGCTGTTACCACACAGGTAAAACCCGTTGCGAGTAAAAAAAGCAAATTTTTTTTCACGGTATAATATTTTTATTAATGGTCATTCACTCAATTATATTCATTAACGCCCCTTTAGAGCCTGTCCCGCTAAAGCGGGAGGTTGGGGGTATCTGTCCTGAATGGCGATGCCGGTAAACCTTCTTTGTTATATAAATTGGGATTAACCGGGTTATCAGCCCATGCATAACGTACATACATTGGATGGGCAACTTCATCACTCCAGACAACAATTTTTCCTTCTTCTATTTTTGCTTTGGCCCAAACAAATTTTTTATCAGCACCTGCTATGGCAAACTCGCTGAGTTCTTCACCATCATTTGAAATCAGACCGCTCCCGGTGTTAGTGAAGCTGATGATGATTTTGTTTCCTTCAATAGCTGCGGATTGATAAATGGGGCCGGAATAAACAATGTTTTCCCCGTAAGCCAGTTTCCCGGCGATCAAAGCCAAACGTTCGCCAACATCTTTTTTATTGTCAGGGTGGATGTCGTTCCATTCACCAAGATCGATAGCAACAGCCATGCCTGTATTGGGAACAGATAAAGATTTTAACTGTGATTCCCTTAACTCAGCCCACTGGCTTTCCGATGGAATATAATTAGCGTCCATAAAATTGGGCAACTGCACAAATAAAAATGGAATATCTCCCTGCTGCCATTTATTTCGCCAGTCTGTGATCTGTGCCGGTTGCAACTTTGCATAGTCTGCGGCCCTGCCGGTATTACTTTCGCCCTGGTACCAAAGAATGCCTTTAATGCTGTAATTAATAACAGGGGCCACCATTGCATTATATAAAGCTGCCGGTTGATTTTGGGCATTGATGCCACCGCCGCCAAATCCGCCACTGCGGGGCATGAACACTTCACCCACTTTATATCGCCAGTAACCTTTCAGATCAATGGTGTCATTGCCGGCAAACAAACAATATGGCTTGTCCGGAACAAATCCGCCTTTCCCGTTGTTGTTGGTCACTTTAACTACTAAAATATTTTTACCTGTTTTTAATAAGTCTGCAGGTACATTGTATCTTCTCTGCGGGTACATATAAGTTGTATTGCCCACCTGCTTCCCATTAATATATAAGACATCAGCATCAACAATTCTTCCTAAGAAAACCCTTGCAGGTTTACCCACCATAGATGCAGGCACATCAATCTCTTTCCTGTACCAAACTACACCGTTCAGATCTTTGATCCCCTGGTCTTCCCAATAACCGGGAACAGCAATTGTTTTCCATCCGCCGACTGGCGGAACATAGGTAACATCATACCATGTTTTAGGCCCGGTCAATCCTTTATCCTGCGGTGGTCTTTGCGGCCTGTTCGCATTATTTGCAAAAGCATTTCTGTTCAGGCCATTAATATAGGCGGTGTCTTTATTTTTTTGAATCGTAGTTTGCAATGCCGGAAAGTCCTTTAATCCTTCTTCACTTGTCCATGCCTCAATAGGAGTGCCGCCTACGCTTGCATTGATCAGACCGATCGGCACATGATATTTTTCATAGATCTTCCTGGCAAAGAAATAAGCGACAGCCGAAAAGGGTCTTATATCCTGCGGATTGGCTGATTTCCAAAATCCTGCTGGCAGATCATCTTTCGGACCGTCGAGGCTGGTAAGCGTAGGTATCCAGAAATGCCGTATCTGCGGATAGTTGGCTTCTGCAATATCCTTTGCATAAGTCACATCATGAATATTCATTTGATGCACCATGTTGGATTGACCGGAACAAAACCACACATCGCCGATCAGTATATCTTTTAATGTTATTTTATTGCTTCCTGATATATCCATGGTATAGGGCCCGCCTGCTTTCATCGGTGGCAGTAATACTGACCACTTACCACCTGCATCTGTTTTTGTTTTATATCTTTTCCCGTTGAACTTAATATCCACTTTCTCATTCTTCGCCGCCCATCCCCATACTTTTATTCTCGTATCTCTTTGCAGGATCATGCTGTCCCTTACCAACCGGGGCAACCTGATTTGTGCACTAACAGAGGTCGCCAACAGGATCATTAAAGAAATGGTGATGCATTTCATGTTCTATGGTTTGTATTCTTTATAGGGGGTGATGGTTTGTATCGTTCCGTCATCATTGTACTCCAGCCCGGTTATCTTTACCGATCTCAGGTGTGTAACCCCTTTCGATAAACTGGAATCATGATAAAACAAATACCACTTGCCATTAAACTCACAGATAGAATGATGCGAAGTCCAGCCTACCACAGGATTCAGAATTCTTCCGGCATAAATAAAAGGCCCGTAAGGATTATCACCCATCGCATAACATAGGAAATGTGTATCACCGGTGGAGTAAGAGAAATAATATTTACCATTATACTTATGCATCCATGAGGCTTCAAAAAACCTTCTTTCGCTATCGCCCTGCAACAATGGCTGGCCATTTTCACCGAGTATCACAATGTCACGGGGTGTTTCATCGAATGATAAAAGATCGTTGCTGAGCCGGGTTACTTTGGCACAAAGAGCCGGCTCGTCATCGTTGGGTAAATGAGCAAAAGGACTTGATGGTTCCGTTGCATTAAAACTTCCGGTTCTCCAGCGTTGTAACTGGCCTCCCCATATACCACCAAAATACATGTAGTAACGGCCATCATCATCTTTAAAAACAGCCGGATCTATCGAAAAGCTTCCTTTGATTGCTTCTGGTTGTGGTATAAAAGGACCAGCAGGTGAGGAGGCAATAGCAACACCGATACGAAATATCCCTTCGTGATCTTTTGCCGGGAAGTATAAATAGTATTTGCCATCTTTCTCAGCCGCATCAGGTGCCCACATTTGTTTTTCAGCCCAGGGTACATCTTTTACATGTAGCGCTACACCATGATCAGTTGTTTTCCCTTCGGGGTTATCCATGGATAATACATGATAATCTTCCATGGCAAAATGACTTCCGAGATCATCAAAAGCGTCACCGGCATCAATATCATGCGAAGGGTAGATATAGATCTTTCCATTAAAGACATGTGCCGATGGATCGGCAGTGTAAATATGTTTGACAAGCGGCTGCGAGATCGCTTTACTGTCCAGTACATCAAAATCAATATGTGCAATGCTGTCTTCAGGCATATATAAATTTTTAAGAGTTAGTCAAAATTCAGTTACGTTTTTGTTTAAGATCACTTTCAATCTGCACTTCCATTTTCTTGTTTATTTCATAGAAGAACAAAAGCGCAGCGCCAATTAGAAATGGAATTGACGGGAATACACTCACAAGTAATTTAGTTCCGTTTATTGCACTCGCTGATTGAGTTGTTTCACTGTTTGGTATATAATCAAACAATCCTAATAGCGACGTCAACAGGGAACTGCCAATGGTTAAGCCACCTTTCAGACCAACCATCATAGCTGAAAAAATGATTGCAGTGGCCCGGCGATTATTTTTCCATTCACTGTAATCAGCTACATCGGCAATCATTGCCCAAAGTAATGGTATAGTGATCCCGTAAAAGAAACCATGTAGAATCTGAGAAGCATACATCAGCCCGACGGACTTTGATGGAAAAAAGTAAAACAGAAGTATAAATAAAGTTGAGATAAACAAGGCTATTCCAAAAACATCTCTTTTGCCGTATTTATCTGCCAGCCGTTTTGACAAAGTGATTCCGATGATCATAAAAATTATACCACCAGCATTAAACAAACCAAAACCAGCTGAAACAGGGTCTTCTCCAAAGAAATTAATACCCATGTTTGAAAAGGCGTTTAATACGGGTGTGATGAAATTTGTCAAACTTTCTTTATCTACATAATTTTCGAAATAGTAAACATAAGCTCCGCCTTTCATTGCCAGTGTGATAAACACCAAAGTGGTAAGTATTAGCATAATGATCCATGGCTTGTTCTTAAAAAGATCACCCAGGTCTTCTTTTATACTTGATTTTTGTTCAGGCTTGGGTACAATACGTTCTTTTGTGGTTAAAAAAGTGATGACCAGCATCACCGTTCCAATTACAGCCAGCCAGGTCATCACTTTTTCAATACCTGCGGCTTTATCTCCATGACCAGCGGATATAATGATGGAGTACATAAATACCTGTACAAAAAATTGAGCAAACATCACCGCCACAAACCTGTAAGCCGACATGCTGTTTCGTTCTTTCATATCTCCGGTTATCACACCACTCAGTGCGGAATAAGGGAGATTATTTGCAGCATATAGTAACAGCAACAGTGTATAGGTAACGACAGCGTAAATCAATTTTCCTTTATAAGAAAAATCGGGTGTGCTAAAGGCAAGTAGGGCGATCACTCCGAGCGGAACGGCTGTCCACAATATCCAGGGTCTGAATTTGCCCCATTTGGAGTTGGTTCTGTCAGCAAGGGCGCCAATGATCGGGTTAAATCCAAATGCTGCGATAAGGCCAACAGTTAATATTATTGCGGAAGCATCATTAGTTTTTAATCCATAAATATCTGTATAGAAATAGGCGAGGTAAGTAACAAGAGTTTGAAATACCAGGTTGGCGGCGAAGTCGCCTAAACTATAGCCGATCTTTTCAAGTACTGACAATTTTTGGTTGCTTGTATTCATACATGTAGATTTGGGTAATTCCTATATATTAAAATGCTTTTTTCTCTCCGCTCTTTGTTTTTGTTTCAATCACTTTGTAAAAAGCCGGCTTGGGTTTGAACTCCCGGTTGAACAGTAAAGGATAATTTGTCCTGCCGGGAATGGGCCAGCCATTCAGCCAGGATTGTCCATCGTTGACACCCCAAAATGTAATGCGGCTGATCTTGTCTTTATATTTTAAGAAAAGGTTGAACAGGTCTTCATACCCCTTGGACAATTTTGCCTGCATTGAATCAGGCAAACCGTTTGCATACGGGTTCATCTTTGCGCTGTATTCTGCTTTTATGTTCACATCCGCAGCATCTGAGTCCCATGGATTAGGCAA
>DATDIX010000274.1:0-3021 GCA_036520835.1 Chitinophagaceae bacterium
TTTCCACGGACAAGGATAAAAACAATGTCACATTAAAAACGAAGCGGGTCACAGCCGTAGCAGACCTCAACACCGGGGATATTACTTTTTTGGATAGTACAGGAAAGCAGGTCCTCGCCGAAAAGAAGATGGGCAGGACTCTTGAACCTGTCGTGTATGAAGGAGAAAGAACATATAGTCTTACCCAAAAATTTGAAACAGCATCCGATGACGGCTGGTACGGGCTTGGACAACACCAGGACGGACTGATGAACTATAAAGGCTACCAGGTATTTCTTTTTCAGAACAATACCGAAGTGGCTGTACCTTTTCTAATTTCCAAAAACAATTATGGGATACTTTGGGATAATAACTCCATAACAAAAGTGGGGGATACCCGCAATTACAAAGAGCTTTCTTCTTTAAAACTGTTTTCAAAAGCCGGCGAGCCCGGTTGGCTGACAGCTACCTATTACAACGACCGGGAAAAACCGGATGATGTGTTAATGCAAAAAGCGGAGTCCGATATAAAATATGAGTATGTAAATGAATCAAAGTTATACCTGCCTGCTGAGTTCAAACCGGGTAATGGTTTTATAAGATGGGAAGGGAGTATGGCATCGGATATGAATGGCATTCATAAATTAAGAGTGAGCTATGCCGGTTATATGAAAATATGGATAGACGGGAAGTTATTATTGGATCGCTGGAGACAGGCATGGAATCCCGGCACTGTCATTTTAGATATTCCTTTTCAAAAGGATAAAAAAATACCGGTAAAGTTTGAATGGACACCTGATGGCGGCGAGTCATATACCACGTTCAAATGGCTTGATCCCATAGATAGCAGGGAGGAGAACACATTGAGTTTTTCTTCTGAAGCAGGCAAACAAATGGATTATTATTTCATTTATGGAAAAAACATGGATGAAGTGATCAGTGGTTACCGCACACTAACTGGTAAGGCCACGATGCTGCCGGTATGGACCCTTGGTTTTTGGCAAAGCCGTGAACGGTATAAAACGCAGGATGAAATTTTAAATACTGTACAGGAGTTCAGGAAAAGAAAGATACCTCTTGATAATATTGTACTGGACTGGAGTTACTGGAAGCAGGATGACTGGGGCAGCCAGGATTTTGAAAAATCACGGTTTCCCAATCCTGACAGTATGATCAAAGTGCTGCATGAAAAGTACAATACCCGTCTTATGATCTCGGTATGGCCAAAATTCTATGAAGGCATCAGCGCCTATAATGAGTTTGACAAAAAGGGATGGCTGTACAAAAGAAATATTGCCGACCGCCAGCGTGACTGGATAGGGCAGGGCTATGTTTCGACTTTTTATGATGCGTTCAATGAGGATGCACAAAAGGGCTTCTGGGATCTTATACACAATAAGCTATACAAAAAAGGAGTGGATGCCTGGTGGATGGATGCCAGCGAACCAGATATTCTTTCCAATGTAAGCCCGCAAAGAAGGAAACAACAAATGTACCCGCTGGCAACAGGCATTACTTCGGAATACCTCAACGCTTATCCATTGATGAATGCAAAAGGTATTTATGAAGGGCAGCGTTCGGTTGATCCCAATAAAAGAGTGTTTATTCTTACCCGTTCTGCTTTTTCAGGTATGCAGCGTTATGCTGCCGCTACATGGAGTGGCGATATATCAAGCAGGTGGCATGATATGAAATTACAGATAGCAGCAGGTATAAATTTTTCCATGTCAGGCCTGCCATACTGGACCATGGATATCGGCGGGTTTGCTGTCGAAAGAAGATTCGAACAACCCGATACTGAAACGCTGGAAGAATGGAGAGAAATGAATGCACGCTGGTACCAGTTCGGGGCTTTTGTCCCGTTGTTCAGGGCGCACGGCCAGTATCCTTTCAGGGAAATATATAATGTATCGCCGGAGAACCACTCCTGTTATCAAACCATGTTGTATTATAACAGGCTTCGTTACCGGTTGCTGCCTTATATCTATTCTTTGGCAGGACAGGCTTATCATAAAGATTATACTATCATGCGGGGGCTGGTAATGGACTTTGCAAACGATGATGCCGTAAAGAATATTGCGGATCAATATATGTTTGGGCCGTCATTACTGATCAATCCTGTTTACGATTATAAGCAAAGGGACCGGAAGGTTTATTTGCCGAAGGGGCAGGGCTGGTATGACCTGTATACAGGTAACTATACAGAAGGCGGAAAAACGATCAATGCAGAAGCTGCGTATGAAAGAATGCCTGTTTTTGTAAAAGCAGGTTCGATCGTCCCGTTTGGACCAGCATTGCAATATACTACGGAGAAGAAAGCAGATACGATAACGCTGTATGTTTATGCCGGAAAAGACGGAGTGTTTGAATTGTATGAAGATGAAGGCCTGAATTATAATTATGAAAAGGGGCTTTATTCAACCATCCGTTTCATTTACACTGACGCTGATAAAAAACTTACAATCAGCAAAAGTGAAGGAGAGTTTCCCGGTATGCTGAAGAAAAGATATTTCAGGGTGAAATATATCACAAAAGAAAGAGCCACTTCGCTGAACTTTGATAAAAAAGAAGGGATACTGGTAAAATACAACGGAAGTCAACAAACCATTTCACTTAAGTAAGCATTCAGAACATACAAATGACGAGAATGGACCTGTCATTAATTCTACTATTGTTTCTTGCAGCGATCACAAATGTTTTAACGCCCAATCGGGTCTGATATAATGACTGTGCGAAACATTTTTTCCACCGGGTAATCGCGGGTTCGTTTATTTACCTTTTATTTCAACCGTTCCGGTCTTCAACCCCGGTGATGATGCTGTAATTCTAATAACGCCGGGTTTACCTTTTTCAGACCGTACAATAACCAATACAAGCCCAAAATATGCTTCCCGATCTTTTGAAGCAAATGAAACCAGGTTAGCAGGATCACCATTATCAGTAGCAACGATTTCTCCGGGACCCTCAATACTAAAACTTACTTTGTTATTTGCATCGGGAACAATTACTCCGTTTTTATCAGCAACACTGGCAGTTATGAAT
>DATDIX010000275.1:0-2036 GCA_036520835.1 Chitinophagaceae bacterium
ATGAATGATCGTCGTTCCTTTTGCCAGCAATGCCGCTGCACAGGCTCTTTGCATCGAGCTTTTGGAGGCCGGTGCCTGGATGCTACCCTTTAATTTAGATGGTTGTATAGTTACTTTCACTATTGTAATTCGTTAATGATCTTTTCTAATTTATTTACAGGAATGCTTTTCACCACTCCCTTCCCTATCTTCTCCAGTAATATATAATTCATTTCCTTTTTCTCCCGCTTCTTATCCATCTTCATCACCTGGAAAACTTTTTCCCTCTCAAACTCGACAAATGTCGGCAGATCGTATTGCAACAGGAGTCTTGCAACCCTGCTGGCATCTTTAAATCCTGTTATCTGCTGAGAGACAACCGATGCATAAGCCATGCCTATTGCCACGGCCTGCCCGTGCATCAGGTCATACTGGTTCTCCAGCGCATGCCCTAATGTATGGCCAAAATTCAATAAACGCCTGTCCCCTTTTTCAAACTCATCCTGCTGTACCACTTTTGTTTTGATGACCGCATTTCTTTTTACCAGCTCACTGATCGCTTTTTTATTGCTTTGGTATGTTGAAAAAGAGTTTGCTTCCAGCTGTTTGAACATAGCTGCATCTTTTATGCAGGCATGTTTGATGATCTCGGCAAAACCATTCTCCCATTCTTTTTGCGGCAAGGTATCCAGGAAGCTCATATCATGCAAAATGAAAGATGGCTGGCGGATCACGCCTACCATATTTTTATACACCCCTACATCTATCCCGTTCTTACCACCTATCGATGCATCCACCAATCCAAGTAATGATGTAGGCAAAAAACCAAAGGGAATGCCCCTCATATATATAGAAGCGACATAACCTGTAATGTCTGTTACTACTCCCCCGCCAATACCGATCAATGTCGTTTTACGATCAGCTTCAAAACCGATCAGCTGTTCGATGACCGCGTCAACCGTTGCCTGTATCTTTTGATGTTCCCCGGCTTTCAGTACTACCGTATTCCATCCGTCGAACTTTTTACTGTGTGCATCATATACATGCTCATCTGTGATAATGACGGAATGTTTCTGATCAACGATCTTTTTCAGGTAAGCAAACCTGCCATCAAAATAGAAAGCTGTTGAGGAATTAGAAAATTTATAATTGATACCCCCAACCCCTAAAGGGGAGTATGAAGATTTCTTTTTCATTGATGAATAGAATTACTACAGTACAAGTGTGCGACGCAACATAACCATATCAGGGAACTTAAGCTGATAACACAAAATAAAACAACTGCTATAAAGAACCTGCTAATCAAAAAAGTTTCACCGACCTAAGTTCTCCGCCGCGGCGGAGACAGAGGGTTAACTATCCAGCACCTTCTTCTGGTGATTGATACTTTCCATATGCACCGCATCAAAATACTTCGTGATGAATTCCTTGCTCAAGCCGTTCTTCTCCCCTTTGGCAAATGCTTTTTCAATGATCTCGTTCCAGCGGTTCGTTTGCAGGATCGTGATATTATTCTCCTTTTTATACTGGCCTATCTTTTCAGCGATCTTCATCCGCTGGCTCAGTATCTGCATCAATTCATCATCGAGGTGATTGATCTGCTGGCGCAATTTTTCCAGCGCCGCATGATACTCTTCTGAATTCACATCTTCCTTTCTCCAAATGATCGTATCCAGCATTTCTTTTAGCCGCTCAGGGGTCACCTGCTGTTTCGCATCGCTCCAGGCTTTATCCGGGTCAATATGACTTTCGATCATCAGTCCATCATAGTCGAGGTCAATGGCACGCTGCATTACTTCCAGTAAAATATCACGGCGTCCGCAGATATGCGAAGGGTCATTGATCATCAGCATATCGGGATGTTTCAGTTTCATATCAATGGCGAGATGCCACATCGGAGCATTCCGGTATTCCGTATTACCATAAGATGAAAATCCGCGATGGATCAAACCTATCTGTTTAACCCCGGCTCTCGCCACACGTTCCACCGCCCCGCTCCACAATTCAAGATCAGGATTGATCGGGTTCTTGATCATTACCGGAACATCCACACCTCT
>DATDIX010000276.1:0-13572 GCA_036520835.1 Chitinophagaceae bacterium
CAGGTAAGTATCGAGTTCATAATTCAAACAGCATTTCAAACGGCCGCATTGCCCACTTAGCTTTGTCTGGTTGATGGATAGGTTTTGGTAACGTGCCGCTGCTGTATTCACCGATTTAAAATCAGTAAGCCAGCTGCTGCAGCACAATTCACGGCCGCAACTGCCGATGCCACCTACTTTACCCGCTTCCTGTCTTGCCCCGATCTGGCGCATCTCCACTTTCACTTTGAACTCGGAAGCATATACTTTGATCAGTTCCCGGAAATCCACACGACCATCGGCTATATAAAAGAAGGTTGCTTTTCTTCCATCTGCCTGCATCTCCACCTGGCTTATTTTCATATCCAGCTTTAACTGGCGGGCAATAGCACGGCTGCGTATCACCGCTTCCGGTTCCCTTGCTTTATGCTGGCGCATTAGGTCAATATCGCGGTCTGTAGCAGGGCGTAATATCTTTTTCATCTCGGGGTTCTCTTCTTTCACTCCCCTTTTCTTCATCTGCACCCGCACTATCTCACCTGTCAGCGACACTTCTCCCACATCAAACCCGCTCACTCCTTCTACAGAGATCATATCACCTTTATCAAAATGCTGTAAAGTAGTATTGCGGAAAAAATCTTTGCGGGTACCCTGGTTGAAGCTTACTTCAATCACGTTGCAGGCCATATCCACGCCGGCGACAGGCAGGTTACGCAGCCAGTCGTATGTGTTCATACGATTACAGCCGCCGGTACTGCATCCGCCATTGCTCTTACATCCGCTTGGTTTGCCGCCTGTGGCGGTACCGCAATTACTGCAACCCATTATTTAACGTTGACCGTTTAATGTTTAAATTTTTGAACAAAATGATTCTTCGAAAGCCCTCTCCTTTGGAGAGGGTTGGGTGAGGTTATTGGCCCGGCTGCAGAATTACTATTAAGCGTCTGTTGCGTCGCACTCTTATACGTTCGGTAATCCTGCTGAGCAATAATTGCCACAGTCCGACCTGTAAGAGAGAGTAGTATTTTGAAACAACAGATGAAGCATAATTACAAGTAATTCTGAGTCAGGCGCCCACTCATCATTCCCCTCTGACCACTCACCTTTTTCCTCAATCCGTCAAAAGTACAATTTTGTCCCGAATGATATGGTATAACTTAATGGTCAGGGCATGGAAGAGGATCTTCGCATTAGCATTCCTCTCTATATAATAGGTAGCCCTGTCCAGTTCTTCTATAATGGCCTGTTGCTGTTCGATCCCGGCTATTTTATTCAGCCTTTCGGCAAAATCCCTTTCTTTTTCGGGGATATTGGCTGTAAACCTTAATCTATCGGAGTCAGTCCCTCCCTCTCCAATGGAGAGGGAGTTGGAGGGTGAGGTCACCCGCAACCTGACCGCCTGCTCCAGCAGGTGATTGAAATACCGAAGGAACTGTTTTTGTTTTTCTCTTCCATGTTTGCTGATTTCCTCTACCCACCTGGTTTGGGCGATCGGTCCGGTCTTCAGCATGGCATTCAGCCATTCCCTCAACAGGCTTTGCCAGTCTTCTTCCGCATGTTGCACCATCTGCAGGGCTTCACGGTAATTACCTTCACTAACACTGGCCACCTGTCTCGCTGCTTCAGGAGCAGTTTTATTGCGGTTGACCAGGGCTTCTTCCACATCCCTTGTTTCCAATGCCGGTATTTTTACCAACTGGCAACGGCTTAAGATAGTCGGAAGAACCAATGATTCATTTTCCGCAGCCAGTATGAATAATGTATTCGGGGGCGGCTCTTCAATCAGTTTTAATAATTTATTGCCTTCATTACCGAGATATTCCGGCATCCAGAGAATTAAAATTTTGTACTCGCTTTCAAAACTCTTCAGGTTTAGCTTACGGATGATGTCATTACATTCATTCGCAGTGATATTTCCCTGCTTATTTTCCGCACCAATAAACTGCAGCCAGTCAAATGCGTTTCCATAGACATAACTCTTTACAAACTCCCTCCATTCTGAAATATAGTCAGTACTTACCGGCGGTGTTCCTGGTTTCTTTGTTACAACAGGATAACTGAAATGAATATCGGGATGAACAAATTGCTGGGACTTTATACAGGCCGGGCAGGTACCACAGCTATCGGTTGCCGGTTCCCTGTTACTGGTTACCGGTTCATCTCCGAATAATGATGGACCGATATTATGTTGAGATTTACCGTTTACTGTTTCGCAAACCACGTATTGAGCAAAGGATAATGCCATAGGCAATACACCACTCCCTTCTTTACCTAAGAAAAGTAAAGCATGGCTGAGCCGGTTATGCTGTACTAACTCAACTAAATTATGCTTTACTCCCTGCTGCCCTATGATGTCTTTGAATTGCATTTTTTTTAACCTGTAAGACCGCAAAATAACATGAAAAAAGCGACTCAAATTCAGAATCGCTTTTCCACCTAATCTTATAAATCCACCCAAATCCGGGTTCAGACTTCTTAATTCAAATATTTCAGCACCTCTTCGCTCATCGGGCTCACTTTGTTATGGAACACGGCTACTACATTCCCTTTTTCATCCAGCAGGAATTTGGTAAAATTCCAGATGATCGGGTCCTGCAAAAATCTTTTCCAAACAATATCTTTTGAATTTTCCGCAGGCGCATTTTTAGCAAGTTCCTTAGATTGATCTACCAGCCATTTGTACAAGGGATGAATATCATCACCCCTTACAGATACCTTATCCGCCATCGGGAAAGTAACGCCATAATTCTTCTTACAGAACTCTTCTATTTCTTCTTTGGTCCCCGGCTCCTGCTGCCCGAAATTGTTGGCCGGGAAACCAACGATCACCAGTTTATCTTTATACTTCTCATATAGTTTTTCGAGATCAGCATATTGAGGGGTATTACCGCATTTGGAAGCGGTATTCACGATCATGATCTTTTTGCCTTTGTATTTTGAAAAATCAATATCGTTGCCATCCAGGCCGGCAACTTTAAAATCATAAATGGAAGTCCCGCTCAGGGTCATTGAAACGATCAATGACAGCAATAACGTTTTCATGTTATATAAGTTTGAGTATTAAAACAAGTGAAAGTGAAGTTACACCGATTTTAGACGATTTTTTCTCAAAGTTCCTTTGAAAAAAAGCAACTATCACTGGATCTCGAAACACCCCAGGTCGGGCAGTCCGACGGATCGTGGGTTACCGTCATGGTCGGTTATTATCCCCGGGACATTGATCCCCTTGTTCTTAGCAGGAGAATCATTCCTTAACCGGAAATTATAATACTGCCTGTACACATCGATCGTATCAAACTGTGGTTTCTGACCATTGATGATCTGGTTAGATGTGATATTGGATGGCACTGTCTGAACTTTCCAGAGGTTATAATCAAAATTGACCGAGAAAACGGTAGTTCCTGCCTTATTCACAACAACCTCATCATCCACGATCCCGCCTTCTCCCCAGAAGATGCAATTACGAAAAACAGCATTCAGGTCAGCCGTGGCATTGGTCGCATCAAAATTGCGAACCTGTAATACAGGGTCGCGGTGTTGGATATAATTGTTGGAATAGCTGGCCACTGTACAATAAGTGAAATTGTAATTACCCCCTTTTATCAGGGCAATGTTCTTCCCGCAATTACTAACAAGGCAATTCCTTGCTGTAATACTCGAATTGGAAGCAATAATACCGGCATCATACGAGTTGTCGATCACACATTCATTCAGTATCACTTTCGGGTTGGCATTGGGTGAAGGGTCCTGTACCGCTATTGACTGGTAAGAGTTTTTGATCACTGCATAATTGAGCACATTATCCTTACTCGTAGGGCTGAAATAAATACCCGGCCATGAGGCGGGATAGTTTTTATAAGGATCATCCAGTCTGTCGCCATTAAAATACACCCGGTCAACTGTATCTTTTAACCCATTTACCAGCAAAGTGCCTTCAACAATAATTGGTGCATCAGCATGAACATAGATGCGGCAACCTTTCTCTATCGTCAGTGTCCTGTTCATATTTACCCGCATATACCCCAGTATGACGTAGGGCAGGTCATTTATCCATGTTTCATCAGCAGTAATTTCCTTATCGCGGTAGAAATGGGCATTCTGTCCCCAGGCTTCCAGTTGCACAAGCCTGTTAATCCCATTACAACTCACCTGTATGCTATCCCTGATGACAAAAGGTAAATTGGCTGCACCAGGGTTTACATTTACCTGTACAAATACATATACACTGTCATTGGCTTCAATCTCAATATTGGTTGCTTCGGTTGTAGCGATACCATCCACATTCATTTTAAAGGCAGAACTGGCTCCCCCCATCAGCTTGACAGAAGACAGGCGCAGTTTCTGATCATTCTCATTGATGATCTTGAAGAGTTGCGTGATGGAACCAACAGCAGTGAAGACAGTATCGTATTTAAGTGTATCGGCAGTAATGTTTACCCGGGCATCGGCAGTAGTAATAAAAGATTCTTTTCTGCAGGCAGTCAACAGTATCACAGCGGACAGGATAAGTATTGAAATGGCTTTCATTGGTTATCAAAAGTAATAACAAAGAGGCAAAAGAGGAAACGGGATAAAAAGAGGGCCAACCTGTTTTCGATTAGCTACCGGGTAGCATAACAAAGCGTAGCAATACTTAGTTTTACACCAGGCCCTTTTTGCAGTTCTGCGCCACAGGCTTCCAACGTAGCTCCGGTCGTCACCACATCATCTACCAGTAATATACGTTTACCGCTGATGGCATCAGGCTTTGCCAATAGAAATTTCCCTTCCATATTCTGCCATCGTTCTATTCTTCCTTTTTTGGTTTGGGTATCAGTATGCCGGGTACGGATGATGACATCTTTCAACACCGGAACATCCAGGCTTTCTGCTATACCCTCGCACAAAATGACCGATTGATTAAACCCCCGCTTTTTTTCTTTTGACTCAAATAATGGCAAAGGAATGATCGCATCAATGCTAAATCGTCCGGAAACTTTCAGGCTATTACCCATCATCTTTCCCAGTTGTAACCCAAGCCCTTTGTTTCCCCTGTACTTGAACTGGTGCATCAGGTGCTGCATAAGGGATTCACGGGTAAAATAATACTGGGCCGTGCCACTGAGCAGGTTAAGTCTTCCCCAAAATCTCTTTTCAACCGGATTATTGGGATGCAACTCAAAACTGGTTTCTGGCATACTATCAATACATTTGAGACAAAGGGTAGTGTTTTCATTTACCAGGTCACTGCTGCACCCTGCACACACATGCGGGAACAGCAAATGAAGCAATGAATCTCTTATTTCCCTTACACTGACCATTTAGAAAAGATATTTATAAACTTCTTCTACCCGGCCCATAGTGATTATTTCAATATTGAATTTCTGTCTTGCCAGTCCTTTCTGATTGTATTTTGAAAGAATGATCTTTTCAAAACCGAGCTTCTCGGCTTCTGCAATCCTTTGTTCGATCCGGTTGACTGCTCTGATCTCCCCGCTTAAACCAACCTCCCCTGCAAAACAAATATGTTGCGGTAAAGGAACATCTTCATACGAAGAAAGTAAAGAGCATAAAACAGCCAGGTCGATCGAGGGGTCTTCTACCTTTATGCCGCCAGCAATGTTCAGAAACACATCTTTCATCCCAAAATGAAAGCCGCCGCGTTTTTCCAGAACTGCTAACAATAATTGTAACCGACGGAGATCAAAACCGCTGACTGTACGCTGCGGTGTGCCATAAACAGATTGCGTTACCAATGCCTGCACTTCTATCAGCAATGGACGCATCCCTTCAATCGTGGCAGCAATGGCAATGCCACTGAGTTGGTCTTCTTTTTGTGTAATTAATATTTCACTTGGGTTTGCAACACCCCGCATACCCTCATCCGTCATTTCATAAATACCCAGTTCTGCCGTGCTGCCAAACCGATTCTTTAATGTCCGGAGTATCCTGTATGCATAATGGCGGTCCCCCTCGAACTGCAAAACCGTGTCCACCATATGTTCCAGGATCTTGGGCCCTGCAATGCTTCCATCCTTGGTGATATGACCAATTAAAAAAACAGGCGTGTTTGTTTCTTTGGCGAAACGCTGAAATTCGGCGGCCGATTCCCGTATTTGTGATACACTGCCCGGGGATGAATCAATAAACGGAGTTTGTAATGTTTGTATCGAATCAACAATGACCAGTTGCGGTTTCAGCTTTTTTATTTCCTGGAATATCGTTTGCGTAGAGGTTTCTGTTAACAAATAAAAATTATCGTTCTTCAGCTTTAACCTGTCTGCTCTCATTTTAATTTGCTGCTCACTTTCTTCTCCGCTTATATATAATACGACTGCATCTTTTAACCATAATCCATTTTGTAAAAACAAAGTTGATTTGCCGATACCGGGTTCGCCGGCAACTAAAACAATACTGCCGGGAACAATACCGCCGCCCAATACACGGTTCAATTCAGCATCACTTGTAATTAATCTTTTTTCTTCACTGCTTTTTATGTCGCTAAGTGAAATTGTTTTATTGGTTCTTTTATCATCGTTGTATTCTTTCCATCCATTACTGCTCTTTATCGTTTCTTTTTGTATCAGCTCTTCAACAAAGGTGTTCCATTGTCCGCATGAAGGACATTGACCGATCCATTTCACGCTTTCATAACCGCAGTTCTGACAGAAGAATGCAGTTTTAATTTTACTCATGAGCTAAAGGTAAACTATCACATTTGTTGGATAAAAAAGAAGAAAGAAAAGCGGATAAACACATTGATTATTAATCAATTCGCAGAATGTAAAAAGGGTCAACCTTTCGATTGACCCCTTTACTTACTAACCCATTAAATTCTATTGCTAAGTTACAATTCTGTGTAACATTTCAAAATAATTTTTTTACCCTGTGAATAACTTTGAAGGACCAGGAGCGTACAATTAGTTGGTTTGCAGGGGTAAAATAATAAATTGCAAATAGTTGATTTTTAATAAATTATGGGCTTTTCTGTTGGTACCTGGAAATCATGCTTGTATATTTGATGTAATTCACAAAAATGACAAAACGGCTGAAAAACAGGCTTTAATCTAAATGGTAAAGGATTTGTTATACTATTACACAAAACAAATTATTTTCAAAAATGACAGCTCCAATTATGATCGTTTCCCTGATCTTTTTAGGGATAAGTATGCTTGTTTCATTGGTACTGAAGAACAAGTTCAAAAAGTACAGTAAAGTGCCCCTTTCCAATGGCTTAACCGGCCGGGAGATCGCTGAGAAAATGCTCCGTGAAAACGGGATATATGACGTAAAAGTGACATCCGTAGAGGGGTTTCTCTCTGACCATTATAACCCGTTAAATAAGACTGTAAACCTGAGCCCTGAAGTGTACAATGGCCAAAGCGTTTCTGCTGCTGCCGTTGCAGCCCACGAATGCGGCCATGCCGTACAACATGCCACTGCCTATGCCCCGCTTACCATGCGGAGCAAATTGGTGCCCGTTGTCCAGTTCAGTTCTAATATTGTTAACCTGGTATTGTTGGTAGGTGTGATCATGGCCTATTCAGGTAACCCGACCGTTTTGCTGATCGGTATTATATTAATGTCAGCGACTGTTTTGTTTACCCTGATCACCCTCCCGGTAGAGTTTGATGCCAGCAAAAGAGCGTTGGCATGGCTGGATAGAACAAATGTTACCAACAGAACAGAATACCCGATGGCTAAGGATGCATTAAAATGGGCAGCTACAACTTATGTCGTTGCCGCCTTGGCAGCCGTGGTTACTTTAATTCAGTATATCATGTTGTACCTGGGCAGCAGGGATAGAAACTAATGTCTATTGTTTAATAAATAATAAATGCCTCCCGGTTGGGAGGCATTTTCATTTTTGTCTCCTTTCAATTTCCTGGCTTTCCTTTTTCCTTTTTTACGTACTTCGCTAAAACTTTTACATGACCAGGAAATCGTTACTTCTGCCGGTATCATTATTCATCGGCTTTCTTTCTTTTGCGCAACTAAAATCCCCGGAAGAATTCCTGGGTTATAAAATCGGTACCCGTTATACCCCGCATTGGAAAATAGTCAGCTATTTCCAATACGTTAACCAGTCATCACCATCCCTGGTAAAGCTGCAGCAGTATGGCGAAACCAATGAACACCGGCCACTATATCTGGCATTTATTTCCTCGCAGGAAAATATCAGCAACCTGGAAAACATCCGTATGAACAATCTCCGGCTGGCAAACCTGGCAAAGGATAAAATGATGCCATCAGAAAATGCCCCGGCGATCGTTTGGCTGAGTTATAATGTGCATGGAAACGAAACCTCTTCTTCTGAAGCTGCTATGCTTACCCTCTTTGCATTGACCGATCCAAAGAATACACAAACAAAAGAATGGCTGAAAAATACAGTAGTGATAATAGACCCATGTATCAACCCGGATGGAAGGGACCGGTATGTGAATTGGTTCAATTCCGTCGTTGGTTTCTCCTATGATCCCCGGCCCGATGCCAGGGAACACAGGGAACCATGGCCCGGCGGCAGAACCAACCATTACAACTTTGATCTTAACCGGGATTGGGCCTGGCAAACACAGGTGGAGAGCCGGCAAAGGATGGTTCAATACAACCAATGGATGCCGCATGTGCATGTTGATTATCACGAACAGGGTGTCAACCAGCCTTATTATTTTGCCCCGGCTGCCCAGCCTTATCATGAAGCGATCACTCAATGGCAAAGAGATTTCCAGGTAACCATCGGTAAGAACCATGCAAAGTATTTCGACAAGAATGGCTGGTTGTATTTTACCAAAGAGATATTCGATCTCTTTTATCCGTCTTATGGTGACACATACCCTATCTTCAATGGTGCGATCGGGATGACATACGAACAAGGTGGAGGCCCCGCCGGGGGATTGGCGACTGAAACGGATGAAGGTGATACACTGACACTATATGACAGGGCTATCCATCATTACACAACTTCTTTAAGCACTATTGAAATATCATCCCTGAATGCGACTACGCTGGTAAAAGAGTTCAGGAAATTCTTTACTACTGCGGTCAGCGGAACAGTTGGTGAATACAAAAGCTATGTAATAAAAAATAACCCGGAGGATGCAGAACGAATCAGTGCATTTTTGAAATTGCTTGATAAGAATGGCATAGCGTATGGCTCTGGCAGCGGCTCCGGTAAAGGATTTAATTATCATACAGGAAAAGAAGATGCCTTTACCATTGCAGCAGGTGATATAGTGGTAAATGCCGCTCAACCAAGAGCCATAATGGTAAAAGTACTGTTCGAGCCCCGGTCAAAATTAGTTGACTCCCTCACCTATGATATTACTGCCTGGTCGCTGCCTTATGTATATGGCCTTACTGCCTACGCAAGTAAACTGGCTATTAATGCCGGGCCTGGTAAAATACTGACAGATACGCTACGAAATTCCGCAACTGATACTTATGGATATGTTATCCGCTGGCAGGGTGTATCATCTGCTAAAGCGGTGGCACAATTGCTGAAACAGGGTATTAAGCTTCGTTTTTCAGAAATGCCGTTTGAAGTGAATGGCCAGGCATTTGCCCGCGGTTCTGTGATCATCATTAAAAAGGGAAATGAAAAATTCAGCAATACCCTTTGGCAGACCGTAAGTAAAGTTTGCAATGAGAATAATATAAAAATGAATGCTGTAACAACCGGCATGGTGGATAAGGGCTATGATTTTGGCAGTTCCAAAGTGCACCCGATGAAAGCAATGAAAGTTGCCGTGATGACCGGAGAAGGAGTCGGTTCAAATGCTGCCGGCGAAGTATGGCATTTCTTTGAAAAAGAACTGGCATATCCCGTTACACTTATTAACGCTAATGATTTCGGTCGTGCAAAATGGAATGAAATAGATGTATTGATCTTGCCGGATGGGAATTACCGTTTCTTATCCGATAAGTCTTCATCTGACCAGTTTGCTCAATGGATCAGGAATGGGGGTAATGTCATAGGATTGGAATCCGCGGTAGCACAATTGGCAAAACAAGATTGGAGCGTGGTAAAACTGAGAAAGGACGATGAAAAAGATACAATAGGTAAAAAAGATCCTTACCAATTATTGAAGTCTTTTGAGAACAGGGAAAAAGACGAGATACCTGCTACCACACCCGGCTCTGTTTTTAAAGTAGATATTGACAATACCCATCCTTTGATGTATGGTTACCCGAACTACTATTACACCCTTAAAATGGATAATACAATCTATGATTATATAAAAGAAGGGGGGTGGAATGCAGGAGTAATAAAAAAAGATAACCAGGTTGCCGGGTTTGTTGGGTTTAAGCTGAAGACCAAATTAAAAGATGGATTAGTATTTGGTGTGCAGAATATGGGACGCGGAACTGTCATCTATCTTTCAGATAATGTATTATTCAGGAATTTCTGGGAAAATGGAAAGCTGATGTTTTGTAATGCTGTTTTTATGACAGGACAATAACACAGCCTGGAATCTCTTACTGTTATTAATTAAAAAGCCTCCTTGCCAAAAACAGGGAGGCTTTTTTAAATGAAAATATTTTACAGTTTTATTTCTTCATCATGCTGATCGAAGAACTTGTATTCGGTCAGGTGATAATTTGTGTCCTGCGCAAATCTTGTTTTTTGTCCGAATTTCTTATTCCATTTAGCGATCCTCGTTGACCAGGGCCATCCTTTGGTGAGATAAGCATACATGATGGGGTTAACCACCAGTTTCAGGTTGCGGTGTTTATGTGTGATCAGGTAGTTCAGGTTCTTTTCAATATCATCTTCCAGCAAAAGCGTTGAAGATATCTTACCGGTGCCATTACAGCTCGGGCAGATTTCCTGTGTATTGATATTCATTTCCGGCTTCATTCGCTGCCGGGTGATCTGCATCAGGCCAAACTTGGAAATAGGAAGTACTGCATGCTTGGCCCTGTCAGGCGCCATGAACTCTTCCATCTTCTCCATCAGCTTTCGCTTGTTCTCCGGAAGCTTCATGTCTATAAAGTCAGCAACAATGATACCTCCCAGGTCACGAAGGCGCAACTGGCGGGCAATCTCATCGGCTGCTTCCAGGTTTGTCTCCAGTGCATTTTGTTCCTGGTTATTACTTACACTTTTGTAGCCGCTGTTCACATCTATCACATGCAGCGCTTCTGTGTGCTCAATAATAAGATAGGCCCCGCTATTCAGGTTCACTGTTTTGCCAAAAGAGGATTTAACCTGTTTGGTAATCCCAAACGAATCAAAAATGGGCGACCCGTTCTGGTAGAAGGAAACGATATCCGCTTTTTCAGGCGCAATGCGTTGTATATAGTTCTTGGTGTCCGTAAAAATATTACGGTCATTAACAACGATTTTATTAAAATCAGCATTCAGTAGATCCCGGAGAATACTATTTGTCTTTGTTTGCTCACTCAATACTTTAGCCGGAGCTACGGCACCTTTCAGGTTTCGCTGGATGGTCTTCCACATTTCCACCAATGCAGAAAGGTCTTCATGCAATTCAGCCGTATTCTTTCCTTCTGCAGCCGTGCGGACAATAACGCCAAAGTTCCTTGGCTTTATGGCTTCCACGATCTTCTGCAGTCTTTTTCGTTCTTCAGATGAATGTATCTTCCGGGAAACAGCAACGATATTGTTGAAAGGAGTGATCACTACAAAACGACCCGGTAAAGAAATTTCACAGCTTAACCTGGGGCCCTTGGCAGCAATGGGTTCCTTTAAGATCTGGACGAGAATATTAGGTTTACCACCCAACACTTCATTGATCTTTCCTGTTTTGATGATCTCCGGTTCTATTTCAAACTTTCCGAAATCCAATCCCGTTTCACTTTTGTCGTTCATGCTGTGTACCGTGAACTTCAACAGTGATTTTGCATACGGGCTCAGGTCGGTATAGTGAAGAAAAGCGTCCTTTTCAAAACCTACGTCCACGAAAGCAGCATTCAACCCGGGGATCAGTTTTTTTACTTTCCCGAGATAGAGGTCCCCTACGGCAAAACGTGCATCGCTTTTTTCGCTGTGCAATTCTACCAGTTTCCTGTCTTCCAGCAAGGCGATCTCAACACCCTGCGGAGCTGCATTAATAATGAGTTCTTTGTTCATTACAGCTTTTACAATAAAAATGAATCTAACCTTAATGCTGTAAATACCGGCTGACAGTAAGTCCGTACGTGAATGCGGAGGGATAAAGTTGCAGCAGAGGTGGGGTGCAAACTTGTACGGCAGACATCCGGTCAACTGAATTTTTTATCCCGCCCCGTTCTGATACGAAACGGGATAAAAATGCATAAAGAAAAGAGTTACTTGTTTCTCTTCTTATGACGGTTCTTTCTCAGTCTTTTTTTACGTTTGTGCGTCGCAATTTTATGACGCTTTCTTTTCTTACCACAAGGCATACTCAAATAATTTTTTAAAAATCCAGTTTATAATTAATAAGTTCAAGGTTGCAGAGATAGACATCTCCTGCTTCCTAAACTTCTTGATCCGTTATTTTTTCAATTCAGCCACCCGTTTTTCGATCTCCATTCTCATATCCGGTCTTTTAATGATCGCCAGGCTTGCCTGGTACCATTTAATTGCACTTTGCTTATCACCGGTTTGTTCTGATACATCAGCCAGCATTAATATGGCATCAATATCAGCGGGGTTCAGCCGGATGATCGTTTCCAAACGGCTGACAGCTTTATCGAATTGCCGGGACATTACCGCAGCTTTTGCCAGCATCATGTGGGCATAAGTGTTGGTACTGTCTTTTTCAACCACCTCCCTGATCTTCTGTATTCCTTCCATCGGCATGTCAGAAATATTTCCAAACAGGTAGCAGGCACCAAGTCCTACTTTGGCTGAATCATTATCCGGCTTTATCTTCAAAGACCTTTCAAACAAATCTTTGGCCTGCAATGCCTCCCATCTTCTGAAATCCGGGTTTTGTTCCCTCTGCAGGTTATCCAAAAATAAGCGGGCAGCAAAGGTGAGGGAATTTTCTGAATTTTCCAATCTCGCAGCCTCGGCTTCATACCAGGCATAGGGCATAAAAAAACCAGCGGTATCGCCCCAAAAATGGGCTAATTGATGGTAAACCTTTAGTTGCTGGTCCTTAACGGCCCCCCGGGAAATGGAATTCTCCAGGGTAGTAAGACGGATCACCTGCTCGGGGCTGATCTGCCTTTTGGCCATACTTAATATTGTATCAGTCAGGCTACCTCCTTCAGTGCCATGCGAATGAGCATCTGTTGTAGAAACAGCATTTTTATAAGGAGTTGTGCGACCAAAAAAATAGATAATAGCTACCAGGAAAATAGCTGTGCCGATAGTAAGTAATTGAGGTGCCTTCACTTTCTGAAATTTGGAAAGCAAAATTACCCTAATGCAAATGATTGCTCGTCATTAATTGAGTGAATCTTTAAAAATAGATTTCATTACTCCCCTTTTGCTTCGCTTTACTCGCAATGACAGGGATGGGGGTTTATACCTCTTCTCCGGGACCCGCGTCTGGCTTGACTTCCTTCAGTTTTTTTACTTCCGCCACAAATTCTTTGGCAGGTTTAAAGGCAGGTATATAATGCTCAGGAATATGGACAGCAATATTTTTTTTAATGTTTCGTCCGATCTTCGCTGCTCTC
>DATDIX010000277.1:0-9461 GCA_036520835.1 Chitinophagaceae bacterium
TGGTATGTGATACGATACCGATAAAAAAAGAAACGCCAAAGATCAAAGTGATATCGGTAGCTGAATTGTTTGCCGTGGCTATCCGGAATGCATTTGAGAATAAAAGCATCACCAGCCTGTTCATTCATTCACAACGAAGGCAGGGGTTGTGAGACGGGAGTACTGAGTCGGGAGTTCGGAGTCGAGAATCGTCATTGCGACTGCGACATTGAGCGAAGCGAAATGGATGCAGGAAGCGAAGTAAATTTTTAAACAACATACAATGAAATCAATTACAATCGAAGGACAACTGAGGACCGGATTCGGGAAGACCGCCACCCGCCAACTCCGCTCTCAGGAACTGGTGCCGGGTGTAATTTACGGGGGTGCGCAGGAAGTCAATTTTTATGCTCCTGCTGCGGCTTTCAAAAATTTAGTATACACGCCGAGTTTCCAGATTGCCGAAGTAAAAGTGGATGGCAAAACTTACAAGACCATTCTTAAAGACCTGCAGTTTGACAAAGTTGACGACAAACTTACTCACGTTGACCTGCTGGAACTGGTGGATGATAAAAAAGTGATCGCTGATATTCCGCTGAAATTTACCGGTGTATCAAAAGGAGTGAAAGACGGAGGTAAGTTAATTACCAAGATGAAATCGCTGAAGGTAAAGACCTTTCCAAAGTACCTGAAAGAGCAGATCGAAGTAAGTATAGACGATCTTGACCTGAATGGCAATATCCGTGTGGAAGATGTAAAGATCGAGCATTACGAAATACTTAACTCTCCGCGTATCCCTATTGCTTCAGTAGTATTGACAAGACAACTAAAACAGGAAGAAGCTACTACTACACCTGCTGCCGGCGCTGCGCCTGCTGCGGGAGCTGCTGCACCTGCCGCCGCTGCTGCTGCACCGGCTGCGCCTGCCAAAGGCAAAAAATAAATTCACGTTTTTTCAATAAAGATCCGTCTCGTCTAAGACCAGGCGGATCTTTTTTATTATGTTCACCCCTTATTTAACTCCTGGCAAACTGCTATGAAATTTCTGATCGTTGGTTTGGGAAATACAGGTAATGAATATGCTCACACCAGGCACAATATCGGGTTTGATGTGGTGAATGCTTTTGTGATGAAACATAAAGGGAATTTTCGTGTTGACAGGCTGGCCTATGCAGCCGATATAAAATGGAAAGGCAAAACTTTTGTTTGCATATGTCCCACCACATTTATGAACCTGAGCGGTAAAGCTGTTAAGTATTGGTTAGATAAGGAAAAGATCGCTGTTGAAAATATGCTGGTAGTGGTTGATGAACTGGCATTGCCCCTTACTAAACTCCGGATGCGGCCAGGGGGTAGTGATGCCGGCCATAATGGGCTGAAAAGCCTGCAGGAGTCTTTAGCTACCAAAGAATACCCCAAACTCCGGTTTGGTATCGGCAATGATTATCCCAAAGGGATGCAGTCAGATTTTGTGCTGGGAAAATGGAGAAAAGAAGAAGAACCACTTGTCAGGATAAAGATCGAAGCGGCGGTGGAAGCTATAGAAATCTTTGCTACTCAGGGAATAACGGCGGCTATGAACCGGATAAATAATAAAGAATTTTCTTTATGAGAAATCAGATTGATTACTTACTTTAGCATCTCTGACCCCCGCTCCCGGCAGCCACCGGGTTCTAAATCCAATTGACATATTGATTACCTGAATATATAGGATGAACAACCCTGTGTAATTGTATCCAATGTATTTAATAACCAACCACCACTGTTATTATGAAGATTTTTTGTGTAGGCCGTAACTATGCAGCACACGCCACAGAGCTGGGCAACGAGGTTCCCGATGAACCTGTCATTTTCATGAAGCCGAAAAGTGCAATGCTGCAACCTCATACACCTTTCTATTATCCCGAGTTTACGAACGAGCTGCATTATGAGTGCGAACTGGTGCTCCGTATCAGTAAGAACGGAAAGTATATCCAGGAAAAATTTGCCAGTAAATATTATGATGCCGTTACTGCAGGGATAGATTTTACAGCAAGGGATATCCAAAATGAGTTAAAAGAAAAAGGGTTGCCCTGGGAAAAAGCAAAGGCATGGGATAACTCAGCTGTCATTGGCAAATGGGTGCCGTTTGCCAATATCAAAAACAAAAAGGATATTAATTTTTGTTTGTATAAAAACAAAGAGCTGGTGCAACAGGGTAATTCTGCCGCTATGCTCCATAGTTTTGACGAGATAGTGGCCTATATCTCTAATTATTTTTCAGTCAATATCGGCGATGTGATCTTTACCGGTACTCCCGCCGGGGTAGGAGAAGTGGTAGTAGGAGATGAACTCGAAGGATTCATCGAAGACGACAGCATGTTTACCCTTGAAGTTAAATAACCATCTTTTTTCGCATAACAAGAACCGATACCAACTGTTGCAAACGCCATTCTTTACCAGGATGGCTTTTTTTGCTTCGGTCTGCAACGAAAAGCTATTGTATTTCGGTTTATTTTCAACCAGACCTCGCAATGACGTTCTTCGGTATAAAAATTCTCATGTTTCAATTATTGTCTGAGTAAACCTCACAATGACGGGTACCATCCTTAAATTTGCTTTTTACTGCCTGTCATTTATGATTGATAATCATTTGTTATTAAAAGCCTACCGCCTGATGAGCCAGGCGAAGATCATGGCCGAAACCTATGAAGCTAACCGGTCGGTCTGTAAGTATGTTCATTCTACTTCAAGGGGACATGAAGCGATACAACTGGCAACAGCTTTCCAGTTACAGCCACAGGACTACGTCAGCCCCTATTATCGTGATGAAAGTTTATTACTTGGTTTAGGATTTACCCCATATGAATTAATGCTCCAATTACTGGCCAAAGCCGGTGATATTTTTACAGGGGGCCGGGAATATTATTCCCATCCTAATTATAACGGAGAGGATAAACCGGGGATCATTCATCAAAGCAGTGCAACCGGTATGCAGGTGATCCCGACTACGGGTATTGCACAGGGTATTCAATACCTCGAAAAAACAAATTCTTCCCTTCTCCGTAAAGGAGCCCGTGGCGAGGCGCCCATTGTTATTTGTTCATTAGGCGATGCCAGCGTTACCGAAGGTGAAGTAAGCGAAGCTTTTCAATTTGCTGTATTAAAACAATTGCCTGTTATTTATTTAGTGCAGGATAATAACTGGGGCATCAGCGTGACAGCCGGGGAAGCCAGGGCAATGGATGTTTTTGAATTCGCTGCCGGTTTCAAAGGCATGGGCCGGATACAGGTTGATGGAAGCGACCTCGAAGCATCATACGACGTGATGAAATATGTTTGTGATATTGTAAGAAAAGAAAGAAGACCTTATCTGGTTCATGCCCAGGTGCCTTTATTAGGTCATCATACAAGCGGCGTAAGAAAGGAGTTCTACAGGACGGATGAAGACTGGTCAAAACATTTGCAGCATGACCCGACCCCAAAACTCAGGAAGAAACTTTCAGAGAAAGGAATAAACGAAGAAGAAATTTTAAAAATAGAAAAAGAAGCAACTGCATTGGTGGCTGATGATTTTGCAAGAGCTGTTGCCTCCCCTGAACCGGATATAACTAAAGTTGAAGAACATGTATTCGTACCTACTCCTGTTACCGAAGAAAAAGGTGAAAGAAATCCAAAGGGGGCAGAAAAAGTGATCATGGTGGATGCAGCTTTATTTGCTATTCGTGAATTAATGGAAAAACACCCCGAAACTGTTTTATACGGGCAGGATGTGGGGAAACGGTTAGGCGGCGTCTTTCGTGAAGCGGCCACATTAGCGGAAAAGTTTGGCGATCACCGGGTATTCAACACGGCCATACAGGAAGCCTATATTGTAGGTTCCACTGTTGGCATGAGTGCAGTAGGAATAAAACCAGTTGTGGAAGTTCAGTTCGGTGATTATATCTATCCGGGCCTTAACCAATTGGTAACGGAGATATCAAAATCATGTTACCTGAGTTGCGGTAAGTTCCCGGTGTCAATGATCCTGCGTGTGCCGGTTGGAGCTTATGGCGGCGGCGGCCCTTATCATAGCGGTTGCGTAGAAACAACCTTACTTTCCATCAAAGGCATTAAAGTAGTATATCCATCTAATGCAGCGGATATGAAAGGGCTGATGAAAGCAGCTTTTTATGATCCCAACCCGGTGGTGATGCTGGAACATAAAGGGCTTTACTGGAGTAAAGTGCCGGGAACAGAAGAGGCCAAAACAGCGGAACCTTCTAAAGATTATATTTTGCCATTAGGAAAGGCAAATATCATTTGTAAAGCAAGTGATGAAAAAGTAAGTGACGGGGAAAGTTGCGTGGTTATCACATATGGGATGGGTGTGTATTGGGCAAAAGCGGCTGCAAAAAAATTCGATCAGCAGGTAGAGATAGTTGACCTGAGGACATTATATCCTTTGGATGAAGCATTGATATATGAAAGAGTAAAGCACCATGGGAAATGCCTGGTATTAACGGAAGAACAGCAAAACAATTCCTTTGCAGAGGCGCTTGCCGGAAGGATATCTAAAAATTGTTTTCAATTCCTGGATGCGCCTGTGGAAGTGCTGGGCACCCTGAATGTTCCGGCCATACCAATGAATATGGGACTGGAAAAAGCGGTGCTTCCTGGCGGGGAAAAGCTGGCAGATCGCCTCCAATATTTGCTCAATTCTTAGGGTAAAAAAAGGCTGAAATCTCATATCTTTGCCGCCCCCACGCCTACGGCGGGGCAAGCAAACGCCGGGGTAGCTCAGCTGGTTAGAGCATCGGATTCATAACCCGAAGGTCGGCAGTTCAAGTCTGCTCTCCGGTACTAAAAGGTAAAAGGTCCTGATAATTCAGGGCCTTTTATGTTTTACACAGTTTATATACTATACACTGAGCACTTCAAGAAGCATTATACAGGTTATACTTCTAACCTCGATGCAAGATTTCTATCACATAATGAGCTTGGAAATGGCTGTATTTTCAGCATCCAAGCTATGGATAAAATATCGGGGAGAGATTAAAGACCAGTTATCAACAAAAGACGTTTAATGAAACTATAACTGAAAAAATTGTAACTGCTATCTGCTGATCTTTTTCGAACTTACAGTTGGTTTTATTTCTAAAACATCAGCTCAAATCCAACGGCATTGATGTTAAGTTTTGAAAACAAGCCGATGAGCATAATTTTACAGGTATCCCCATTGTCTATTTTCTTGCGAGATGTTCGAAATTAAAAGCCGTAACTTTATTGTATACCTATCATACGAGTTATCTGGCTATGATTACCTGATCATTTAAATCTGAAAACTTTAAACCATGATATCGGGACACAACTTCATTGGATTTGAAAAGAAAGCTACAGGCGAAAAAAAAATGTATGCTTTCAGCCCTTTGTTGAAAAATAATTTGCAAGGTGAATTTATTGCAGCTACCGAAAATGAAATCCGCCAGGCGATTGAAAAAGCAACGGTTGCTTTTGAAATTTACAGGCAAACTTCTTTTACTGAACGGGCAGAGTTTTTGGAGGCCATTTCAGATGAGATCATGCGGTTGGGTGATGCACTGATTGAAAGAACTCATTTGGAAACAGGTTTACCTGAAGCTCGTATAACAGGTGAACGTGGAAGAACTGTAGGACAATTAAAATTGTTTGCCTCTCTTTTGCGTGAAGGTTCTTTTGTGGAAGCAATCATTGACACCGCGTTGCCTGAACGCAAACCTTTGCCCCGTTCAGATTTGAGAAGGATGATGCATCCGATAGGGCCTGTTGCTGTTTTTGCTGCCAGTAATTTTCCCCTGGCTTTTTCTACAGCAGGTGGCGATACAGCCTCTGCTTTAGCAGCAGGTTGTCCGGTAGTAGTGAAAGCACACAGCTCTCACCTTGGAACAAATGAATTGGTAGCAACGGCCATCATTAATGCTGCGCAAAAATGTAACATGCCTGATGGTGTGTTCTCGTCTTTGGTTGGTGAAGGGGTTTTGCTTGGACAACAATTGGTAAAACATCCAAAGATAAAAGCAGTCGGTTTTACGGGTTCTTTTCGTGGAGGTATGGCATTGCTCAAAGCAGCGGTTAACGATAGGGAAGAACCTATTCCTGTATACGCGGAGATGAGCAGTATCAATCCTGTTTTAGTCCTTCCGGATAAAATAGCACAGGATGTTGATGCAGTGGCTTCTCAACTTTCTGCTTCTATCACTCTTGGTGTTGGGCAGTTTTGCACCAATCCGGGGTTGTTGTTTGTTTTAAAAGATGGAAATACGGAAACATTTATTCAAAGACTTGCACAAGCATTGCAACAAGTACTTCCGGCAATAATGTTGAATCAAACTATTTGCGCAGCCTATTATAAAGAGCGTCAGCAATTGTTGTCACAGCAAGGTGTAGATGCTGTTTGGGTGGGCAATGAAGGTGGAGGAGAATATAAGGGCAGCCCTTCCCTTGCGCAGACAACCGCAAAAAATTTTCGTGAAAACAGTTTATTACAGAATGAAGTATTTGGTCCTTCATCTCTTGTTGTGGTTTGTGCAGATGAAAAGGAATTAGTATCTGCATTGCAATCATTGCATGGGCAGTTAACCGGAACTGTTTTGGGAACTGCAGATGATTTAAAGCATTTTCAAAATTGCATTGATCTATTGGTTTCGAGAGTTGGAAGAGTAATCTATAACGGTGTGCCAACCGGTGTGGAAGTTTGTCATGCAATGATGCACGGTGGGCCTTTTCCTGCAACTACTTTTGCCCATTTCACATCCGTTGGTGCGGAGGCCATCAAACGCTTTTTGCGTCCCGTGTGTTACCAGGATTGCCCCCAGGAATTTTTGCCTGATCCCTTGAAAGATGAAAACCCGCTCGGCCTTATGCGTAAATTAAATGGAGAGTTTACAAGAGATGCAGTGCATCAACTGGAACCAGTACCCCGATAAATTCAAAAAGTTAAAAAGGCATTCCTGGTAAAGAAGTGATATCCTTTATTTGCCTGATATAATAACCTGGTCGGTGGCAATATTAATAGTGCACAAAAATTTCTGCCCGGTTATCGTTAATTAAATGAACGGAATGCTTTAAAAGATCAGGGGGTCTTTAGTTTTGTCGCATCAGGTATGCAAAGTGAAGATTTTACGGCGTTTTTCTTCATGATTTCGTCGATCGGCTGAATGAAAAAACTCCTGTAAAAAGACAGGAGTTTTTTCGGAATCTTTTCATATCAACCGCGATTATTGCCATACGGTATTTGCATAAATATTTCCCTGTTTACTAGTGATGTCCATTTCCATGACCATGTCCATGTCCATGTCCATTCCCGTTGAATTTTTCTACACCTTTTACATTCATTTTTAGTGAAGTAACTCTGTCCACTGGCCCTGTAATGAATAAGGTCTTTTCGTTTGCACCCGCAAAAACATTGTTGGTCGCCCCGTTCATAGGAACATTAAAGACTTTATTCCCATTTTTATCAAAGGCGGTTACTCCCAGGCCATTGCTTATGTAAACATTGCCACGTTCATCCATTGACATACCATCACCACCCATATCGACAAACTTTCTCATATTGGTAAGTGTTCCATTAGGTCTGATATCGAAGACCCAGGTTCCACCCATGTTATCACCGGCCCATTTGTTTACGTATAGTTTTTTCCCATCAGGGGTTCCAACAACTCCGTTTGGAAATGAATTTTCAGGGCTCCATCCGGCCATAGTCGTTACTCTTACCAATGTGTGGCTGCCACGAGCCAGATAATACACATGACCTGCTATGCCAGGACCTTGTTCCGAATGTACCGGTGGCCAACCCGGGTTACCTATTTTGCGCGGATCAGAAGCATCCCAATAGCCTCTTGGAAACATTGGGTCAGTGATATACATACCTCCGGTAACAGGATTGATCCATACATCATTTGGCCCATTTAATAGTTTATTATTATACTTATTCACGAGTACAGTATGAGTGCCGTTCGGAGCTATTTTCCTTAATTCTCCATGCATATCGGCACAAGCGATAAGATAGCCATTTTTATCAAAGTGCATTCCATTGGAACGGCCGGTGCCCGTTAAGAAAGTGGTGATTTGCCCGGTGCTTGCTTTCCACTTATAAATTTTATCATTAGGCTGGTCTGTAAAAAACACGTTTCCGTTTTTATCAACGGCAGGGCCTTCTGTAAAACCAAAACCTTTTTGAATAGTGTCTAATTTTCCATATGCACTCGGTGAAACAAGACAGGTGGGATCAAAAATATTACTTCCTGTTACCGGATTACATCCGCAGGCAGAAGAGTGACCGCTCGACTCAACCCTGGTGGTCTGAAGAACCTCATCAGTCTGGTTTGAATTCTTATCCATACTTTTCGTGCATGAATAATAGCCGAGGGAGCATAGTACTCCCACGGAAAGAATCAATCTTTTTTTCATACTGCAAACAATTTTATGGTTAAAAAATATATAGCCTGAACAATTTATTCAGGTGGGCAGAAGCCTGCCACATTAATTGAAAGTATCCAATTTGCTGGGTGAAAAACTTCCAATAAGACACAGTGAAGAATATTAAACAGATTTGTGTGCCTTTTCTGAGCGTCGTAACCAGCCCCAACCAATATAGCTAATGAGTGGTTGGGATACTGTGCTTGATCTGCCGGTTTAAAATATTTGGTGGGCTAAATTCTTACGGATCATGTGGATATAAAATCAGGTATGATTTTAATTCAACCATGGGATCATCAATTGGTGATATAAAAATGCAGAGACAATTGGAAATTATTCGTAAAAAAGAGTAAGTATATTTTTTTATAAATTTCAACCCCGGAGCATTTTGGAAGTTTTATAAGGAAAGTTCAGATACTTTGCAAGACTAATCCGAGATCAATTTCAGGATAAAGATTAAGTTTTTATCCCCAAAGTTTTCTATATGAAACAAGAAGCTGCTCAGTGCATCAACTGGAGCCAGTGCGCCGATAAATTCAAACCTGGTAGTTGCCGGGTAAATTCAAAAAGTTTAAAAGGCATTCCTGGTAAATAGAATGCCTTTTAAATTTTGTTTTGCTATTTATTATTCAAAAAACGGCACTCCCTGTTGCGCATACTTCTTCATCGCTTCCATATTAAGATCAACCCCAATACCCGGTTTCTCAGATACTTTAATGAAGCTGTCTTTTACCCAATTTTCTTCATCAAATGTTACAATTTCCCTGTACATTTTATTGGTATGGAAATAAGATTGCCATTCCATTATATGGAAGTTTGGAACTGTTACGCAAACGTGGGCACAAGCCATAGCGCCGAGTAACGATGCCACCATGTGCGGAGCAAAAGGAACATAGTAAAGGTTAGCAAGGTTAGCGATACGCTGTCCTTCTCCCAGGCCACCGCATTTTTGTAAATCAGGCATTATAAAATCCACCCCGTTATCCAGCAATTGCTTGAAACCATGTCCAAGATATACGTTTTCACCGGCAGCAATAGGTGTACTGGTCTCCTCGCAAATTGTCTTG